>NZ_CAXTKA010000001.1:0-519492 GCF_964244875.1 uncultured Devosia sp. | reverse complement strand
GGCACCCCGAGGCGGCGATCGTCTCACTATTTTATTTTACCAGGGGCGAAAGCCGCCTCGGGGCCCGTCTCCTGCAGGACAACCGCATCCAGGCGGCGCTTCGCTCTGTCGTAAACTTGCCGTTTGCCTTATTCACAACCGCCCGCCACTCTATCCTTCAGGCAAATCAGCAGGATACAGGAGCGTTTCATGCAGGAATGGTGGCGCGGCGCGGTAATCTATCAGGTCTATCCGCGCTCGTTTCAGGACAGCAATGGCGATGGCATCGGCGATCTGCCCGGCATCATCAACCGGCTTGATCATATCGCCAGCCTCGGCGTCGACTGCATCTGGCTCTCGCCTATCACCCAAAGCCCGCAAGCTGACATGGGCTACGACGTGTCCGACTACACCGAGATCGATCGTATTTTCGGCTCGCTGCAGGATTTCGACTCGCTGGTCGAGCAGGCCCATGCGCGTGGGCTCAAGGTCATCATGGACCTGGTCATCAGCCATTCCTCCGACCAGCACCCCTGGTTCCAGGAATCGCGCCTCAGCCGCACCAATCGCCGCGCCGATTGGTATGTCTGGGCCGATGCCCTCAAGGATGGCTCCCCGCCCAATAACTGGCCGGCTGTCTTCGGCGGCCGCGCCTGGGAATGGAACCCGACCCGCGGCCAGTATTACCTACACAATTTTCTCGCCAGTCAGCCCGACCTGAACTTTCACAACCGCGAAGTGCAGGACCAGATGCTGGACATCATGCGCTTCTGGCTCGAGCGCGGCATCGATGGCTTCCGCATGGATACCGTCAATTACTACTTCCACGACAGCAAGCTGCGCAACAACCCGCCCAATCGCGAGCTGGGCGAGCATCTGCCCTATGCCGTCAACCCCTACGACATGCAGGAGCATAAATACTCCAAGAGCCAGCCCGAGAACGTCGCCTTCCTCAAGCGCGTCCGCGCCCTGCTCGACAAATTCCCCGGCGCCACCACCGTCGGCGAAGTCGGCGACTCGCACAAATCGGTGCCCCTGATGGCAGAATACACCTCGGGCGGCGACAAGCTGCACATGTGCTATTCGTTCGATTTCCTGGGCCACGAGTTCACCGCCGCCCATTTCCGCACCCGCATCGAGCAGTTCTTCAAGGCCGGCCCGGACGGCTGGCCATGCTGGAGCTTTTCCAACCACGACGTGCCCCGCCACATGACGCGCTGGGCGCCCCACAGCCTCAACGCCGCCGATCTCGGCCGCCAGGCGGCGGCGCTCGTGCTCAGCCTCAAGGGCTCGGTCTGCCTCTATCAAGGCGAGGAACTGGGCCTTCCCGAAACCGATCTCCTGTTCGAGGAATTGACCGATCCGCGCGGCATGCGCTTCTGGCCCGAGGACAAGGGCCGCGACGGGTGCCGCACCCCCATCCCCTGGGACGCGGGGGAAGCGCCCAATGGCTTCACCACCGGCCGCCCCTGGCTGCCGGTCAAGCCGGCGCAATCGGCGCTCAACGTAGCCGGCCAGAACGCCGATCCGGATTCGACGTTGGCCTTCTACCGCCGCATCCTGGCCTGGCGCCGCACCCACGCGATGCTCGCCCACGGCGATATCGAGTTCTTCCGCACCGCCGAGCCCATCCTGGCCTTCCGCCGCCTTGGCGAAACCGGGGCGATCACCTGCGTGTTCAATCTCTCGCCCGAACCGCGCAAGGTCACCCTCACCGGCCTGCCGGAGGGTGCCCCGCTCGATCCCATGTCGCACAACGCTACTCTGACGCGTCGCACCGTTTCTCTGGGCGCCAATGGCTACGCGTTCCTCGCCCTGCCGCCGGATGCCCCGGCGATCAAGGTCCGGTCGGCCTGATGGCTAGAAGGGGATCGGCCGATAACCGTTTGGCTCGAAGAACTGCATGGTCTCGCCACCATCGGGCTGGCGAACATAGGCGCGGATGCACCCGCTCCAGCGCTCGACCCGCGTCGCATCGATCCCGCGCTGGCGCAGCGCCGTCAGATCGCGCTCGTTGCGCTCGGCTTCGGGATCGCTGCGGTCTTCGAAGAAGAAATTCTCGAAGTCCGGCTTGTTGTCCGCACAGAACGCCGGCGCGGCAAATGCCGGTCCTGCCGTCAACGCCAACATCATGGCACCGCTCAACATTACACACAATTTCATCGTCAGATCTCCTGTTGCGTCACTGTCGCGCCAGATTGTGGCAGGCTTAAGCGCTCCCGCCTGCGAATGATCACCACCACCAGGGGAATGGCGAACGTGAGCAGCAGGAGGCGGATGACGTGATGGGCCGCGATAAACGCCGTGTCATATCCCAGCGCCACGCCCAGCGCGCCCATGCCTTCCAGAGCACCGGGCGACAGTCCCAGCCAGATCTGCCCGAACGGCATGTCGACCACAAGGCTCACCAAAAAAGCAATCGCGGTGACGATGGCCACCGTCATCGCCGTGGCGATCACCCCGCCCACTGCCGCCCCGACCAGTTCGCGCCGCGAAATGCCCGCAAAGCGCGACCCGATCACCGCCCCGGTCAAGACGAATGTCAGCACCGTCAGGACCGGCGGCATGCTGGCGGTATAAAGCCCGCCCAGCTTGGCCGCCGTCGCCGCTGCCATCGCCCCCAGCACGAACCCTGCCGGCACCTTGAGCCGCAGGAACACCAGCCCCACCACCCCGCACCCCGCCGCCAAGGCCAGCAATTCCCAGCCGTTCAGCGTCGTGGCCGGCCCGGTCGGCGCAAAATGCGCGATCGGCAGGAACAAGGCCCCCACCGGCACGCAGATGGTCAGGAGCATCACCCGGATCACCTGGATAATGACGATTTGCCGCGCATTGCCCACCCCCGCCGAGGCCATGCTCATCACGAACGACAAATGGCCGGGAAAGGAACTGAGATAGGCCGTGCCCGCATCCAGCCTGAACAGCCGCGTCAGCATCCACCCCGTCGTCGCAATGATCACCGCCAGCTCGATCACCAGCCCCGCAAGGCTGATCGGCCAGCTCGGAACCAGCGCCAGGCTGTCCGGCGCCACGCTCGCGCCCATCGACATGCCGACCAACAAAAACGACAGGTCCCGCACCCGGTCGGGCAAGTGCACCGGCATGCCGCCGACGGCCGCACCCGCGACCGCCAGCGCCCCGCCCATCAGCCATCCGGCCGGCAGGCTCAAGCCATTGGCCACGGCCCCGCCTGCCGCCGAAACCAGCAGCGTCGCGATCGTCAACAGTGTGGTGCGCTGCCAGCCCGGCCGGGCTAGAGGGGCAGGGCCCGTTCCGCCAGTCTTACCCAATAGCTTGTCCCGAGCGGAATCGCTTCGTCATTGAAATCATAATTGTCGGTATGCAGCTCAGCGCTATCGCCATTGCCGAGGAAAATATAGGCCCCCGGCCGTTGCTCCAGCATAAAAGAAAAATCCTCCCCGGCCATCGATGGCGCCACATCGCGGTCCACCTTGTCCACCCCCGCCACCTCGGCCGCTATAGTGGCGGCAAAGGCCGTCTGCTGCGGCCAGTTCATGGTTACGGGGTAGCCGCGCAGATAATCGCAGCGCGCCTTTGCCCCGAAGCTTGCGGCAAACTGGGGCACGAAGGTTTCGAGCTTGTTCTGGATGAAGTCCTGCACCGCGCCGTCCAGCGTGCGCACCGTGCCCTTGAGCCGGGCGCTGCGCGGGATCACGTTGTCGGCGTCCCCCGCTTCCATCACCGTCACCGAAACCACTGCGCTCGCCAGCGGATCGACATTGCGCGACACCAGGGTCTGCAGCGCGCCGATCAATTGGCCCGCGATCACCACCGGATCGATCGTGCTGTGGGGGCGCGCCGCGTGACCGCCCAGCCCCTCGATCTCGATGCTGAACCGGTCGGTTGCCGCCATGATCCCACCCTCGCGGATGCCGAATTGCCCCACCGGCATGCCCGGCCAATTGTGCATGCCATAGACTTCGCCGATGCCGAACCGCTCCATCAGCCCGTCGGCGACCATCTCGCGCCCGCCCGCCCCGCCTTCTTCGGCCGGCTGGAAGATCACCGCGACCGTGCCGTCGAAATTGCGCGTTTCCGCCAGGTATTTCGCCGCGCCGAGCAGCATTGCCGTATGCCCGTCATGCCCGCAGGCATGCATTTTGCCCGCGATTTGGCTGGCATAGTCCGCCCTGGTCTTTTCGGTGATGGGCAGCGCGTCCATGTCCGCCCGCAGCCCGATCGTGCGGCCGCTCTGGGTGGTGCGCCCCTTGATGATGCCGACCACCCCGGTCCGGCCCATGCCGCTGATCACGGCGTCGCAGCCGAACGCTGTCAGCAGCGCCTCCACCTTGCCCGCCGTGCGCTCCACTGCGAACAGGATTTCGGGATGCGCGTGCAGGTCCCGTCGCCATCCGGTGATTTCGGCGTGCAGATCGGCAATGCGGTTCACGATAGGCATGGATTGCTCAAAGCACCTGTCTTGGGTCAGTGTCGCTGCCCCAACCGCGTCCGTCAACCGTGGCGCGCGCTTGGCTGGCGTGTTTCAAGGCCACGCCTGGGGCGAAACGCGATGGACTTTCCGGCCTGCCCGCCTATAAAGGCGGCGGTTTCCGTTCCCTTCCAAACGCACAAGTTCTTCATGTTCGATACCCTGACCAAGGCTCCCGGCGACAAGATCCTGGCCCTCATGGGCGAATTCGCCGCCGACACGCGCTCGACCAAGATCGATCTCGGTGTCGGCGTTTACAAGGACAAGCAGGGCGTCACCCCCATCATGTCCGCTGTCAAAAAGGCCGAAGCACGCATCCTGGCCACCGCCAGGACCAAAACCTATCTGGGCATTGCCGGCAACAAGGGCTTTGGCGCTGCCGTGCTTGACCTGGCCATTGCCGATACGCTTGATCGCAGCGGGGTCCGCATTGCCCAGGCCCCCGGGGGCACCGGTGCGCTCTGGGTGCTGATGCAATTGGTCAACCGCGCCCGCCCCGGAGCCACCATCCACCTGTCGGACCCGACCTGGCCCAATCACAACCCCATCGCCGAAAATGCGGGCCTCGAGGTCGCGACCTATCCCTATTTCGACACCGAAACCCGCGGCGTCCGGTTTGCCGACATGCTGGCCGCGCTCGACCGTCTCGGGCCCGATGATGTCGTGCTGCTCCATGGTTGCTGCCACAATCCCACCGGCGCCAATCTTTCCGATGCGCAGTGGGACCAGATCGCCTTAAGCCTTGCCCGCACCGGCGCGCTGCCTTTGATCGATCTGGCCTATCTCGGCTTCGGCGACGGCCTCCTCCAGGACTCCTACGGCACCCGCAAGGTTATCGCTGCCGTCCCCGAAGCGCTGATCGCGTTTTCCGGCTCCAAGAATTTCGGCCTGTATCGCGAACGCATCGGCGCCGCCATCGTGGTTGCGCGTGATGCCGCGCAGGCCGATATCATCAATTCCCAACTACTCAACATCATTCGCTCCAGCTACTCCCAGCCGCCCGATCATGGCGCTGAAATCATCCGCGTCATTCTCGAGGATGCCGAACTGCGCGCCGAATGGGAAACCGAGCTCGATGCCATGCGCAACCGCATGATCGGTCTCCGCGCCAAGCTTGGCGATGCCATCCGCCAACGCTCCAATGCCACCGATTTCGACTTCATCGCCGCCCATCGCGGCATGTTCTCGCTGCTGGGACTGCCAAATGCCGTCGTCGAGCATTTAAAAGCCACCAACGGTGTCTATATGATCGGTGACAGTCGCATCAATGTCGCCGGCATCCCCGAAGATCGGGTCGGCGATCTGGCGGACGCCATACTGGCAGCCATCAAATAACGCGGTTCGGACAGCTTGCAGCCCATAAAGCGCGTGCTACATCTTTGGTCCAGCGCGCATGACACAGCCATTTAGGAGGGAATAATGAAGTTCTTTGTCGATACTGCGGAAATCAAGGACATCAGGGAGCTTCACGAGGCCGGTCTGGTGGATGGCGTCACCACCAATCCCTCGCTCATTGCCAAGTCCGGCCGCGATTTCAAGGAAGTCGTCCGCGAAATCTGCGCCGTCACGCCCGGCCCGGTCTCTGCCGAAGTCGCTTCGCTCGAATATGACGGCATGATCGCCGAAGGCGAAGTCCTCGCCGCCTTGGCCGAAAACGTCGTCGTCAAGCTCCCGCTGACCCTGGCCGGCCTCAAGGCCACCAAGACCTTCATGGAACGCGGCATCAAGACCAATGTCACGCTCTGCTTTTCGGCCAATCAGGCCTTGCTCGCCGCCAAGGCCGGCGCCACCTATGTCTCGCCTTTCCTCGGCCGCCTCGACGATATCAATCTCGATGGCGTCGAGCTGATCGAAAATATCCGCCAGATCTACGACAACTACAATTTCGAGACGCAAATCCTGTCCGCCTCGATCCGCACCCCCAATCACGTGACCCAGGTCGCCCTGGCCGGCTCCGACGTCGCCACCATGCCCCCAGCCGTCATCCGCAAACTGGCCGAGCACCCCCTGACCAATGCCGGCATCGAAGGCTTCCTCAAGGACTGGAAAGCCACGGGTCAGTCGATCCTCTAGGCCTCCGCAGCCTTAACAAACTCGGTGTCACCCCGGCGCAGGCCGGGGCCCATCCTGAGATTTCAAGATGGATCCCGGCCTTCGCCCGAGATGACACCGTGAACGCGGCAACGCCCGATCCAGACAGGGGCAAACCATGGCCGACCCCAACCTCGCCGCCGCCATCAAAGCCGCTCTTGCCAGCGTCGACATCCCCGGCGGCGGCGCCCTGTCCGGCTATGCCGGCCTGTCCGAAATCATCGTCACCACCAGCGCCGTCGCTTTCGCCATCGCCGTGGCCCCCGGCATGGAAGCCGCCTTCGGCCCAGCCCGCGAAGCCGCCCAGGCCGCTGCAGCCACTGTCGCTCCCGGCCGCAAGATCATGGTCTCGCTGACCTCCGACAAAGCCCCACCCGCCACTGGCCAGGCAGCCGCCCAGGGCCGCTCCGGTCCCGCTCCCAAATCGCCCGTTTCCGGCGTCAAGCACATCGTCGCCGTCGGCTCCGGCAAGGGCGGCGTCGGCAAATCCACCGTCGCCGTCAATCTCGCTTTGGCCCTGCAAGCCGAAGGCCTGCGCGTCGGCATGCTCGATGCCGATCTTTACGGACCGTCCATTCCCAAATTGCTCGGTCTTGAAGGCAAGCCCGCCGTGCGCGCCGATGGCATCTTCATCCCCCATGACGCCTTTGGCATCAAAGCCATGTCGATCGGCTCCATGCTCAATCCGGACCAGGCCGTCGTCTGGCGCGGCCCGATGGCGACCTCGGCGCTGCGTCAACTGCTGCGCGAAACCGATTGGGGCGATCTCGACATTCTGGTTATCGACCTGCCCCCCGGCACCGGCGACATTCATATCTCGCTGTTCCAGCAGGCCGAGGTGACGGGTGTCGTCATCGTCTCCACCCCCCAGGAACTCGCACTGATCGATGCCAAAAAAGCCATCGACATGCTGCGCCGCCTCAACGTGCCTCTGCTTGGCCTCGTCGAAAACATGAGCTATTTCATCGCTCCCGACACCGGCAGGCGCTACGACATCTTCGGCACCGGCGGTGCCGAAACGGCAGCCAGCAGCCTCGATATGCCCTTCCTCGGCGCCATTCCCCTGGTCATGACGATCCGCGAAACCTCCGACGGCGGCCAACCCGTCGTCGTCTCCGATTTCGCCGGCCCCGAAGCCCAGGCCTTCACCACCATCGCCCGCCGCATTCTGGCGGGCACGCCGGCCCTGCGAACGTGACCTTGGCAAAGGCAAGGCATTCCTTAAACTCGTTCGATCACCAAGGTGCCGAGCAAGATCGCGACCATAGAGCGCGATGATGCCGAATGGCTTGGACAAATTTCGTCCGCGCAGTTGCACCAGGTCACCCTGGTCCTGTGGCGCCAACTCGCATCACCGTAAAAATTAATCCCCCGGAACCAGCACTGTGCTAGAACATTAACAGAACAGTTCTTGTGAGGTTCTCTATGTCCACCACGCCAAATCCCAAGCTTGCCGACCAGCCCAATTCCAATCTCGAAAAGGATCCCGACGATTGGACCACCGGTGACGAACCGATGACCGGCGCGCAGACGTCCTATCTCAAGACCTTGAGCGAGGAGGCCCACCAGCCCGACCAGTTCGCCGACGATCTGAGCAAGGCCGAAGCCTCCAAGCGCATCGACGCGCTGCGTCAGGCAATGGGTCGCTGATTTTGTCTGCAATGGGCTTTGGCGCCGTTCCTGCTGGTGCTATTGACGCACGAGCAACCACCGGAGCGCGCTGATGTCGATGACCATGATGACCGAGCCCAGGCACGAACCTGAGCTCGAAACCGATGCCGATTGGTGGCGCGGCGCGGTGATCTACCAGATCTATCCGCGCTCCTTCCAGGATCAGAACGGCGATGGCGTCGGCGATCTGGTCGGGGTCACCAGCCGGCTCGATTACGTCAAGGATCTGGGGGTCGATGCCATCTGGCTGTCGCCGGTCTTCACCTCCCCGATGAAGGATTTTGGCTACGACGTCTCCAACTACCGCGACATCGATCCCAGCTTCGGCACGCTAGAGGATTTCGATCATCTGGTGCAAAAGGCCCATTCGCTGGGCCTTAAGGTGATCATTGATCAGGTGATCTCCCACTCTTCGGACCGGCACGCCTGGTTTTCCGAAAGCCGCTCCTCGCGCACCAATGCCCGCGCCGATTGGTATGTCTGGGCCGATGCCAAGCTCGATGGCACCCCACCCAACAACTGGCTCTCCATCTTCGGCGGCTCCGCCTGGGCCTGGGACAGCCGGCGCATGCAATATTACCAGCACAATTTCCTGGTCTCGCAGCCCGATCTCAACTTTCACAACGCCGACGTGCAGGATGCCTTGCTGGGCGAAATGCGTTTCTGGCTCGAGCGCGGCGTCGATGGCTTTCGCCTCGATACCGTCAATTTCTACTTCTGTTCGCTTGGGCTCGAAAACAATCCTGTCGTCCGCGCCGAGGACTTCAACGCCTCCACCGCACCCGCCGTCAATCCTTACAATTTTCAGGAACACATCTACGACAAGTCCCGCCCGGAAAATCTGGGCTTCCTCAAGCGCCTGCGTTCTCTGATGAACGAATATCCCGGCAAGACCACCGTCGGGGAAATCGGCGACAGCCAGCACCAGCTTGAGATCATGGCCCAATACACCTCGGGCGACGATCATCTGCACATGGCCTATACGTTCGACTATCTTGGCGGCGAGTTCTCCGCCGAGCATTTCAAGACCTCGATCGCCGCGACCGAAGCCAAGGCGCCCGATGGCTGGATTTGCCTGGCCTTCTCCAACCACGACGTCGTGCGCCATGTCAGTCGCTGGGCCGTCCACGGCCAGGAAGCCGCCTTCACCCGCCTCGCCGTTACTTTGATCCTGGCCATGCGCGGCTCGGTCTGCCTGTACCAGGGCGAAGAGCTTGGCCTCAAGGAAGCCGAATTGTCCTTTGCCGATCTGGTCGATCCTTACGGCATCGAGTTCTGGCCCGAGTTCAAGGGCCGCGACGGTTGCCGCACGCCCATGGTCTGGCAAACCCATGTCCGCAACGGCGCCTTCTCCACGGCCGAGCGCACCTGGCTGCCCGTTCCTGCCGAACACCTGACCCATGCCGTCGATACCCAGGACAAGCTCGAAGGCTCCGTGCTCGAGTTCTACCGCGCCATGCTCACCTTCCGTAAGCTCAACCCGGCCCTGGCCAAGGGCGAGATTACCCTGCTGGACTCGACCGGCGATATCCTCGCCTTCACCCGCAACCATGGCAACGAGCGCGTGCTCTGCGTTTTCAACATGGGCGCTGAATCGGAGGAATTCGTCATCCCCCCGGGCCTTACCCCCCACGGCCTCGACTGCCCCGGTGTCACCGCCGCCCCCATGGACGGCGGCATCGACCTGGAGCCCTTCGGCAGCTACATCGGCCGGCTGGAATAGTGCCACGCCCTCGTGGTTCGAGGCTCGTGAAGAACTCGCGCCTCACCATGAGGGCTACTTTGGAATCGCGCTACCAGTAGCCCTCACCGCGGGGCTACCAGTAGCCCTCATGGTGAGGTGGGAGCGCAGCGACCCTCGAACCACGAGGGCGTGGCCCGCTTACCCCACCTCCGGCAACCGCGCCGCGACCAAATCCCGCGTCAATTGGTGTTGCGGCCGGCTGAATATCTCACTGGGCTTGCCTTCCTCCACGATCCGCCCCGCCTCCATCACCAGCACCCGGTCGGCCATGGCGCGCACCATCTCCAAATCGTGGCTGATCACCAGGTAGGTCAGCCCGAATTGCGCCCGCAGCCGCGCCAACAGCGCCAGCACCTCCCCGCGCACCGATACGTCCAGCGCCGACACCGGCTCATCCAGCACCAGCAGCCTGGGTCTGGTGACCAGTGCCCGTGCGATCGCCAACCGCTGCCGCTGTCCCCCGGAAAACTCGTGCGGATAGCGCCCCAGCATTTCCCGGCTCAGCCCGACTGCCTCCACCGCCTCGATCATCCGTTCCGCCCGCGCCCCGCCGTCGAGCCGCTCCAGCCGCAGCGGCTCGCCGACCGATTGAGCGATGGTCAATCGTGGATCAAAGCTGCCGAACGGATCCTGGAACACCAGCGATATGTCGCGCCGCCGCGCCTTCGGCAGGTCATGGCCATGATAGGCTTCCCCGGCAAAAACCATGTCGCCGCTGCTCGCCTGATCCAGCCCGACGATGATCTTGGCCAGCGTGGTCTTGCCGCATCCCGATGGCCCCACCAGCGCCACGCACTCCGCCGTGCCCACAGCAAAACTGACATCATCCACCGCCCGCAACGGCTTGCCGGCAAACGGCCAGAGGCCGCCCTGCCGATAGACCCGGCTGACGCCACGCACCTGCAACAGCGTCTCGCCAGCCGTCGACCGGTCCGCCGACGGCAGCTCGAACCGCGATGCGGCAACCAGCTTTTGCGTATACGGCTGCTTAGGCGCACCCAAAACATCTCGTACCCGCCCCGTTTCCACCAGCAGCCCATCGTGCATCACCGCCACCCGGCTGCACAGCCAGGCCACCGCTTTCAGGTCATGGCTGATAAACAGCAGCGCCATCTGCCGCCGCGTGCAGATTTCCGCGATCAGGTCGAGCACCCGCCTCTGGGTAATCAGATCCAGCGCCGATGTCGGCTCGTCGGCGATCAGGATGTCCGGCTGGCTGGCCAGTGCCATGGCGATCATCACCCGCTGCCGCTGCCCGCCAGAGAGCTGGTGCGCAAACCGCTCGCCATGGCGCAGCTCCAGCCCCACCTCCTTGAGCAGGTTCGGCACTTCGATCTGCGGCGCGCTCGCCACCGCATTGATCCGGATCGCCTCCTCGATTTGTTCATCTACCCGCATCAGCGGATTGAGCGCCGTCATCGGCTCCTGGAACACCATGCCGATGCGCTTGCCGCGCAGGCGTGCCATTTCGCGCTCGGAGCGGGGCAGGGGCACACCATCGATCTTGATCGATCCACTGACCGCAGCGCCCTCCGGCAGCAACCCCGTGATCGCTAGTGCCGTCAGCGTCTTGCCCGATCCGCTTTCCCCCACAATGCCGAAGCGCTCTCCGCGCTCCAGGCTCACTGCCATGTCCGCCAGTACGGTCTTGGCCCCAAACCGCACCGTCAGCCCGTCAACCTCAAGCAGCATGGCGCTGCATTCCCTCTGCCTTGAGACGCGGATCGATCGCATCGCGCAGCCCGTCGCCTGCCAGGTTGAGCGCAATGACAATCAAGACGATACAAAACCCCGGCACCAGCGTCAGCCAGGGATGGAGCAGGAACACGCTCTGCGCCTCGCGCAGCATCAGCCCCAGGCTGGTTGCCGGCGGCTGCGTCCCGAGCCCGATATAGCTCAGCCCCGCCTCTGCCAGAATGCCGAGCGACAGCTGGATCGTGCCCTGCACGATGATCAGGCTCAATATGTTGGGCAGCAGATGCCGATAGGCGATCGCCACATTGCCCAGCCCCGCCAGCCGCGCCGCCGCCACGAAATCCAGTGTCGTCAGGCTCATTGCCCCGCCCCGCGCCACCCGGGCAAAGATCGGAATATTGAGAACGCCGATGGCGATGATGGCGTTGATCGCGCCCGGTCCATAAAGCGACGTGATCAGGATGGCCACGATCACGGCAGGAAAAGCGAATACGAAGTCGGAAAACCGCAGCACCAGCCATTCCAGCGGCCCCCCCCATGCCACTGCCGCAAGGCCCAGCGGCACGCCAATACCGCCGCCGATCGCCACCGCCACCGCCGCCACCACGAAGCTGGTCAGCGTTCCCGACATCACCAGGCTCGCCAAGTCCCGCCCCAGATTGTCCGTGCCCAGCCAGTGAGTCGCGCTGGGTCCCATGAACCGGCTGCCGATATCGATGGCATCGATGGGGTAGGGCGTCCACACCAGCGATGTCAGCGCCAATAGGGTGAACACCAGCGTCGCCGCCAGCCCTAGCCACAGGCTGGAATGCGTCCATAACATCTGGGCCCGCCTCATCGGCGGCCCCCGTCCCGCAGGCGCGGGTCGACGAGCCCCGAAAGCAGGTCCACCACCAGCATCACCACCGTCACCGCCACGATCAAAACGATCACCGCCCCGCGCACCAGGATCAGGTCGCGCTCCGAAATCGCCGTGGAGATCAGCCGCCCCAGCCCCGGCAGGTAGAACACATTCTCCACGATGATCGTGCCGGCCACCAAGAACGCGAACTGCAACCCCAAAATCGTCAATACCGGCAGCAGCGCATTGCGCACGCCATGCCGCCAGACGGCCTCGCCCATGGTCAGGCCCTTGGCGCGCGCCGTGCGAATGAAGTCCTGCCCCTGCACGTCCACCAGGGCCGTGCGCATCACCCGCGCCAGGATCGAGGCCTGTGGCAAGGCCAGTGCCAGGCTGGGCAGGATCAATCCTCGCAACGCCTGGGCCGCATCTTCGTCCCAGGGCGTGAACCCGCCCGGCGGCAGCCAGCGCAGACCAACCGCAAACGCCAGCGTCAGCAGCATTCCAAACCAGAAATTGGGTATCGCCACGCCCAGCTGCGCCAGAACCATGATACCGGTGTCGGGCACTCGCCCGCGCATCCGTGCGGCGAAAATGCCCAGCGGCAGGCCGACCAGCATTGAAATGATCATGGCAAACACCGCCAGCGGCAACGTCACCGCCAGCCGCTCCGCAATCAGTTGCGCCACTGGCGCGCCCTGCGTGTAGGATATCCCGAGATCGCCTCGCAGCATGCCGCCGATCCAGCCCAGCAAGCGCGCATGCGCCGGCGCGTCGAGCCCCAATTGCACCCGCAACTGCGCCACCGCCTCGGGGCTCGCATTGATCCCCAAAATGAACTGCGCCGAATCGCCCGGCAGCAGATCCAGCAGGTAAAAAATCGCCGCCGCCGCCACCAGCAGGGTCACGGCAAAGCCGACGAAACGCTTGAGGATGAAGAGGGTCATCGGGCAGGCGCCGGCAGATAGGTGCTAACCGGCCTCCAGCCCTTGGCCCCTCCCCACAACAGGGCGGGAGACGATGAGGCCGCTTGAACGATACTGGTGGCTACAAAGACCGATCGGGAGGGCCTGCTCCCCCGTCGTGGGGGAGGGATAAGCTGGGGGGGCTTAGTCACCCCCGTGGTGTTGAGCCTAACCTCAATCCACCCAATGGATATCCCGCAACACCAGTCCTTCGATCGGCGAATTCTGCCACATGCCCTCGAGCTTGGCATTCCACACGCCGGTCTGCGCCAGCTCGAACAGATAGCCGTTGACCGCGTCGTTGGCGATGATGGTCTGGGCCTCGATGGCCAGCTCTTTGCGTTTGGCCTCGTCGGTCGTACCATTCAGCGTCTCGATCAGGGCCTGAAACTGTGGATTGTCGTAGCCGAAATAGTAGTCGGGATTGGCGTAATTTCCTATGTCGAACGGCTCGACATGGCTGATGATGGTCAGATCGAAATCCTTGTTGGCGTAAACATCGTCCAGCCATTGGGCAAATTCGATGTTGATCAGCTCCAGCTTGATGCCCACCTTGGCGAACTGCGACGCGATGATCTGCCCGCTCAGTTGCGCATAGCCGACCGGCGGCAATTTCAGCGTGGCGCTGAACCCATCCGGATATCCTGCTTCGGCCAGCAGCGCCTTGGCTTTTTCCGGATCGAAGGGATAGGTGCCGGTCAGATCGACATAATAGGGATTGTGCGGCGCAAAGGCGCTGCCGATCGGGGTGCCATAGCCATAGGTCGCGCCATCGATGATGGCCTTGCGGTCCAGCGCATGCGCCATCGCCTGGCGCACCTTGAGATTATCGAACGGCGGCTTCTTGTTGTTGGTCGCCAGGATCGTCTCGCCTTCGGTCGTGCCCACCAGCACCTTGAACCGCGGATCGCTCTCGAACACGGCCAGCGCCTCGGGCGCAAAATTATTGGTGCCGTCGATATCTTCGGCCAGCAGCGCATTGGTCACTGTGGCCGTATCGCTGATGAACACGAAACTGGCCTTGGTCAACGCCACCGGCCCGCCCCAATAAGGACCGTAGGCTTCCAGCACCACGCGGCTGCCCTTGTCCCATTGCACGAAGCTGAACGGCCCGGTGCCGATAGGGTTGGTCGCGTTGTTGGCCGCGCTTTCGGGGGCCACGATGACCGCATCGCCACGCCCGATATCGAACAGGAACCGGCCCACCGGCTTACTCAGCGTGAACTCCACCGTCAGCGGGTCGATCACCGTCACGCTCGTGATCACCGCGTAAAATTCCTTGTGCGCATTGACGCTGTCGGGCGCCGCTATCCTGTCGAAGCTGAACTTGACGTCTTCGGCATCAAAGCTGGTGCCGTCGTGAAACGTCACGCCGTCGGCCAGCTTGAACACATAGGTCAAACCATCGTCCGAAATCGTCCATGACGTGGCCAGCCCCGGCTGCACCGCGCCGTTCTGGTCGATGCGGGTCAGGCCTTCAAAAATGTTCTGATAGACCACGATATCGATGGCCTCGGCCGCCCCCGCCGTCGGATCGAGCGTTGGCGGCTCCAGTGCCACGCCGATGCGGATTTCGGTCGGCGCCGCCCAGGCCATGCCCATCGACGCCGTCATCAGCACCAATGCCAGGCCCAGGCCGCCAATCAACTTGCCCATAGTCAATCTCCAAAGCTGCGACGGCCGGTGTCCGCACCGTCCTGATCGCTCGACGATATAACGGATCGCCACCGAGATGGCAGCAACGCTGTACATCATACCTTGCTAAAACAACTCTGCCCGGCAGCAATAGTCTGCGCGGCTTTGTCCGGCATGGCAGTTACTCCACCAGATCGGCCGGGATCAACAATGAAAACAGCAGGCCCTGCGCCCCGGCAGGATCGACCGATAGCGAGAACGCGTTGACAGCCAGCAGCGAGCGCGTCAGGGCCAGTCCCACGCTGGATCGCACCGGCGCCAACATGCGCCCGTCCCGTCCGGTGCCGTCGCGAAACACCACGAAGCGCTCGGCCAGGTCCACCGCATTGGTCGAGCTGTCGCGCACATGCACCGAAATTCCGCCGCTCTCTTCGAGCTGCGCGGAAATCACCACCGCCCCACCGCTTGGCGTCTGGTCGATCGCACTCGCCAACAGGTTCAGCACCGCCTGCGCCAGCGAGGCGCGGTCCGCCGTGACCCTGGGCAGGTTTTCCGCAATGGCATTGCGTACGATCACCCGCGCATTGCTGGCCTGGTGCCGGATGCGCACGACGCAGCTTTCCAGAAGGCCGGTCAACTCGATGCTCGCGCGTTGCGGCAGATAGCGCCCGTCGCGCAGCCGGGTGAAATCGTCCAGCTCGTCTACCAGCGCCGCGATCTCGTGGCCGGCGGCAGCGATGTCATTGGCATAGCTCTCGTAGCGCGCGTTATCCAGCGCCCCGAAGGCCTCCGAGCGGATCAGGTCGGAAAACCCGATAATGGTATTGAGCGGCCGCCGCACACCCCGGCTGATCCGCGCCAGCAGCGCCGGATCGGCTTCCACTGGCCCCGAAAGCTGGATCGGCGCATGGCGTTCGGGCCGGTGCACGAAGCCGAAATAGCCGGTCACCGTGCCGGCCTGCCCTTGCGCAAACAGCAGCACCTCGGCCGCGCCTTGCGCGCTGCGCAGGCTGACGCAGGGCCGAGCGGTTTCGGCAAAACGCGCCGGCCGTTCGAGAAATTCCTGCAGGGCCGTCAAATCCTGCTGTGCCACCACCTGGCTCAGTGCCACTCCGGTCAACGCCGCCTCGTTCTGCCCCAGTAAAGCGACCGCCTTGCCGTTGATCGCGCTGATCACGCCGCCGCGGTTGGTTTCCAGAAAGCCATCGCCGCGCGTTTCGGCAAAGCTCTCGGCAAACGCGCGCACGGCGCCTTCATGCCCGGTGCGCACTTCGGTCGCGCTCGCCGACAGCATCAGGGCCGGGCGACCCTGCCACGAGATCGATTGGAGCCGCGCCGTCACCGGCACCAGCGTGCCGTCGCGCTGCACCAGGTGGTTCACCGGTCCGGCTTGTTGTGTGTCGGGACCTGCCGCCGGAAACACCGACGACAACCCCCCCGCGCGCAGGTTTTCCACCGAATCATAACCCACCATCCCCGTGATCGCCCGGTTGGCGAACAGGATCTGTTGGTCGCGAAACACCAATATGCCCAGCGGCAGCCGGTTCAGCACCAGCGTTTCACCACCCAGATTGACCAGGGCGCCCATCGTCGCCGGTGGCTCCACCGGCTTGGGCAGGCTCGGTTGCGGCGCCGTTTCGCCCACCCGGTCATTGAGGATGCGCGACAGCTCATCGAAATTATAGCGCGATACCCGTTCCACGGTGTCGCTGTCCGGCACGCCACCGCTCGGCCCGAGCGCCTTGAGCGCCGCCGCGACGGCGTCCATCTCGGCCTGGCTTGGCCGGACGTCATCCAGTTCCTCAGGCACCTCGTCTTCTGGCTTGAACGCCTCGTCCAGGCGCTCCAGATCGCCCAGGTCCGCTTCGGCGTCGCTGATCCGCGCTTCGCCGGCGCGCGTCAAGCCGCGCCCCGTGACCCGGAACAATCGCCGCGGCGCCTCGTCTGGCAGCGGGTCTTCCGGCGCTGGTTCACCGGCCGGTTCTGTCGCCGCAATCTCGCGTCGCTCGTCCAGCGGCGTATACAGCAGATTGTCTGCCGCCAGCCGGTCCACCAGGCTCGACAGCCGGCTCAGCACCGGCGCCGGTGTCGCGCTGGCTTGGGGTGTCACAATGTCTTCCGTCGCCTTAACGGCGCCGTCGTTCGCCTCGTCCGCGTGCGCCACCGTCGCATAGGCCTGGTCTTGATCAAGCCCGCGCCAGCTTTCCAGCTCGCGCTCATAGGCATGATCGTCCGTCTCGATCGCCGCGCCCGGGGCATTGGGCTCCTCCGGCACCAGATCTTGAGCTGGTACCGTCTCGATCACCTGTGCCTCTGCCAACGCTTCCGGTTCGCCGCCCTTGCGTGCCTTTTCCGCCGCCAGAAGGATTTCCGGCTCGATCGGATCGACCCCCACGATCAGCAATGCGGGTTGGCCGTCCTGCCACGGCAGTGGCGTCACCGCGCAGGTGCTCGATGCCGGCTTGTCGCCCGCCAGGAACTGGATGCGCGCCAGGCTGCTTCGTCCCGCCGATCCCAATCGTATGGTGCGCGCGACCTGCCCCTTGATCGGCACGGCCGGCGGCGCCAGCTTGAGGCCATGCTTTTTCAGCTTGGCCAGGAACAGATGCGCGGCGTCGTTTTGCCAGATCAGCGCTTGTCCGTCCTGCGCCCACAACCAGGCCGGGCGTGAGTCCCCTTCATGCTGCTGCACGCGGCGGGCGCTCGGCGATGTCATCCACTCAGCGTCCATGAAAGTCCAAAACCCGATCCGACGCTACTGATGACCACTGGCGAGCCATGGATGTGCCAGCCTGGCACATTGCTCCAACAAACTTTACGATTTCTCAATATAGTGCGTGCATCGGCCGGTCCATAGCCGGGCGCTTGCCGAACGCCCTCAAACCTCGGGATGGTTAAGCGCGCAAGGCTTGCAGCCTCTTGCACCACGCTCGGCTATCCTTACGGCAAGCTGCAAATGGGTGCTTGTCATCTTGGGGAACTCAACCTATGTTCCGGCCGTTTTCGGGGGTAAGCCAAGCCGCCGCCAAACAGTCGTGCCGCCTTAGCTCAGTTGGTTAGAGCGCTAGATTGTGGATCTAGAGGTCCTCGGTTCGATCCCGAGAGGTGGTACCATTCCCCGCCGCGCTGGTGCCGTCCATCGTCGCCTGGAAGCCCCGAACCGTTTCCACGGTTCTCGGCTCCGGCCCATATTGGCCACTGTCCCAGCCTTGGCCCGTTTCCCAGTCCAGCTCCAGCACCCCTTCGGCGCCGCTATAGCGTAACGTGCGGTCGCCGATCAGCTCCAGCCTCGCAGCGGCGATCTCGGCCCGGAACCGCGCCGCGTCCCGGTGCGGGCAGGCCACCACTGCCCAGCCCGCCTTCGTGCCATCGGCGCGCCATTCACGGCCCGTCGCCGGCCCGCGCGTCACCATCGCCAGCTCGGCGGTACACAGCAGCGCCGCCAACCCATCGCCTGCCTGCAGCACCAGCCGGCCCAGCCCGGCCTCCACTGTAATGACCTCCGCCGCGACATAGGCGTGGGTGAACGGCAACCGTGGCTGCGGTCCCAGATCATACAGCAACATCGCGACATTATCCCGCTGCGCCGCGCGCGGCAGCACACCATTGCCCGCCCAATAGGATGGGCGCTGGCTGCCCCAGGGATCGTCCTCGCCCGGATGGTTGATCCAGGCCCGCGCGAATGGATGCTGGGCGAACAGCAGATCCACCACATGCTGCTGGTGACCATAGCTGCCTGCCTTGGCCGCTGCGTTGGTGGACAATTGCAGATCGGCAGTCTTGAACAGATGCAGCCGTGCCGCCTCGCCAAAGCCTTGGCGAAACTGAGCCGTGATCGCCACGTCCGCCGCCGGCCAGGCCAGCCGGTCCAGGCCCTCGGGCGGCGCATAGCCGCTTGCCGCAAACTCCGGCAATGCGGCGACCCCGCGGTTCAGCCAACCGCGCCCCCAGGCCAGGGCCACAAATGGCGCCAGCTCGGTCAGCGGACCGGCGCGCAATTCCTTGTCATAGGCCCGGCCCATGCTGCCGGCCGGCACCCCTGCCGTGCTGTGCAGCGCGACGATGGTGAAGATGCGATCGCAGGCCGCGACCGCGCGCGCCGCCAGTTCCGGCGCGGCCAATTCCGCCAGCGCCAGAAGACCAACGAGGTCGACCGGGTAATAGGCCGCCGAGTTCCACTCGGCGAGCCCATCCTCCTCGATTGCATCGAACCATAGCCCGAGCCGCTGCGCCCCCAGCGTCCGCTGCTCGGCGCCGGTCCTGCCGGAAGCTGAAAACACGGCTTCGGGATAAAGCCCGCCCGCCAGCAGCTGCGACACATGAAAGCACAGCGCGTGGTTCTCGCTCCAGAACCACATGACGTCATTGCCCGGCTCGTCCACCCAATAGCGAAAGCCCAGGATGACGACCTGTGCCCGCTCTAGCAAATCGGCCGGAAAGGCCGAGCCGTAGCGCTCGATCGCCCAAAGCAGCGGCACCAGCACGAAGTCGCAGCAATCGTGCCGGGCCTCGATTATATCCAGCGTCCGCTCGACAATGGTGCGGAAGCGCTCGTCCAACGCGTGTCCGGCCGCCAGCATTGCCAGCGCCGTCCCCATCCGCAACTCGCCGTTCCGCGCCAGATAGTCGAGCACCAGCGCCTTGCGCTCTGGCAGATCTCCCTCAAGCCGCATCGGGCTGACCGATCGCAGCACCGCGCAGCCGATCGTGCGCTCCACGCTGGCAGTGCCGCTGCGCAACACCAGCGCGATCTGCACATAACCTTGCGGCACCGCGCGCGTGTCGCACAGATCGACGCCCGTCTGCCCCGGCGCCAGCGTCACGCTCGCTTCGATTAGCCCCGAGCGATCATGCGATGTCGATCCGATCCGCGCGGCAATGCTGACCGGCTCCGCTGCCGGTGTGTCGAACACCAGCCGGATCGGCCCCGTGCTGACCACTTCGCCGGCGCAACGCACCTCTTCCGCAAGCTGCGCCAGCCTCGCCGATCGGGTTGGCGCCGTCGTTCCCTGCAGGTTGGCGCCCACCGCGACATCGTCGATTTGCACCAGCTCGAAAAACCAGTCGGTGTCGCGCTCAGCCATGTCCTCGGTCAGCACCACCACTTCGCTGCCCGCTGCCCGCAGCGGCAGATGCACCACGCTGCTTTCCGTGCTGTTGCGGGTGAACGGCTCGAATCGCGCGGCCAACTGGCCATCCACCCAGATGTGAATGCCGCCGCGCGTGAACAGGCGAAACGAAACGAAACGGTCTGCCTGCGTCGTCAGCCAGGTGCGGCACCAGCGCTCCAGCCGCATCGGCGTATGGCAAAATTGCGAAAACGCCACTCGCCGGTTGGGCCCCGGCAGATACAACGCCTCCACCGCCCAGTCGCGCTCCAGCACGCGCTCGCGCGTCGCCACCTCCCGCCACGTTGCCACCCGGCAGGGCAGGTCCCCGACATCGACGAAACCGTTGACGTAGTGATAATGCTGCGGATCGTGCGCCGGCGCCGGCTCGCCCGCAAAATCGCGGGCAATGACAGCCGAAACTTGCCACGTCGCAAGGCTATCGCCTCGCCGCAGCGTTTGCAGGGCCTCCGTCATGGCTCAATCCTTGCTCATCGCCAAAAGGGAACCGGAACATGGCCCAGGCTTGCATCCTGCTCCCCTAAACGCCACCATCGTGCCGGTGCTGACACGTCCATCAGCGCCGCATACGTGACGCTCCAATTATCGCCCGCCTTTCGCACGATCTTCTTCCTGCCGATGACGCACCTCCATCATGCCGTGCCGAATACCTCCAAGGCAATCAAACCGGTGCGACGGCCAGCCTGAAATCATCATTGGGGCATGACCCGGGCCACCAATCAGCTCTGGTTACAGCGATTGAAACCTGAGGGTGACTGTCCGGTCACCTGCCAAAAGATAGGAAAACTAATGAGTGGCCCCCATCCGCTCTCCACCGACACGATGACCATCAGCCTGGTTGAGCGCACCCAAGCCCCTTCAATGATCGACATGGCCGGCCAGAACCTCACCACTATCGTGGACGGCGCTCTTGACATCGTGCCTGGCATGGCGTTACCCGCCGCCATCGCCCCGTCCCTGGTCCATGTCTTCGATCTTAACACCGGCGCGCGCCGCTAGCCGCTGCCATTGCACTGGAAATCCCATGACCCATCGTGCCGCCGCCGACCGTTATGAAACCATGCACTATCGCCACGCCGGGCGCTCGGGGCTGAAATTGCCCGCGATCAGTCTCGGGCTCTGGCAGAACTTCGGCGGCACGCGCGACTATCCCTCGGCATTCGAGATTTTGGGCGCAGCCTTCGATGCCGGCATTACCCATTTCGATCTCGCCAACAATTATGGCCCCCCTCCCGGAGCGGCCGAGGAATTGTTCGGCCAGGTGCTGGCGCGCGATTTCCGGCCCTATCGCGACGAACTGATCGTCTCGTCCAAGGCAGGCTACAACATGTGGGAAGGCCCCTATGGCGAATGGGGAAGCCGCAAGAACCTGATCGCCTCGGCCGATCAGAGCCTCAAACGTCTCGGTCTTAATTATGTCGACGTGTTTTATTCCCATCGCTTTGATCCCCGCACGCCCCTGGAAGAAACCATGGGCGCTCTGGCGACGCTCGTGGCGCAGGGCAAGACACTCTATGTGGGCATTTCCAATTATCCGGTCGAGCAGACCCGCCAGGCCCATGCCATCCTCGCCGGCCTGGGTGTGCCCTGCGTCTTGCATCAGCCCAGCTATTCCATGCTTAATCGCTGGATCGAGAACGACGGCACCATCGATGCCTGCGGCGAGTTGGGCATCGGCATGATCGCCTTTTCGCCTCTGGCGCAGGGCATATTGTCGGGCAAGTACAATACCGGCGATACCCAGGGGGCTCGCGGTACCTCCAACAATCCCTTCCTCAAGGCTGCCAATATCAAGCCCGAAACCCTGACCGCGATTGACGCCCTTGCCGCCATCGCCAGGGCTCGCGGCCAGACCTTGCCGCAACTGGCGCTGGCCTGGGTGCTGCGGCGCCCTGAAATGACCTCGGCGCTGATCGGGGTGCGCACACTGGCCCAGTTGCAGGACAATCTGGGCGCACTGGACAATCTGGCCTTCACCCAGGATGAGCGCGACGCCATTGCCCAATGCACCGCCCCCGGCATGATGGACGGCAAGCCCCGCTGGTAGCAGGGCAGGGGAACGAACTGGCCTATTGCGTCAGCCGCAGATAGGCCAGGTTCTCCCCGATATCGGCAAACACCGCCGCCAGCCCGGCGCCGGTGGTTGCCTCATAGGCCATCGACGGTTCCGAAGCGCAGTTCCGCATCAGGTTTCGCGCGCTCTGGGAGTCCACCACGTCGAAACCCACCGTATAGACCCGGATATTGGAGCCTTCGGCTTTCATCTGCTCGCACAATTCCTCGGCCTGGCTGTAGGCGCTGCCGTTGGGTGCATTGCAGTTGATTTGATTGTTGGTGTCGCCGCTGCCGGTGGTCGAGGACTGGCTGATCACGCCCCTGCAATAGACGCTGTTGAACTCGCCATCGGTCATCAGCACCACTGCCTTGAGCACGTTCGGCTTGCTCGCAGGTGCCGGCTGGCTATCGCTCGGCCAGGGCCCGGAGAAATTTGGCGACACCAGGTACCAGGACCAGGCCACCCCGGTATGGCCTGCCGTGGAGCCCCCGGCAACAAGCCCGTTGGCTACCGCATGCAGCGCGGTCTTGTCATCGGTCAGCGGCAGGATGGTGCTGGTTAGGCAGGGATTGCTCGAACTTGGATAATTGCGGCCCAATAGCGTCGTTGCGGGCGAAGCGTCATTGAAAGGATTGGTCGTCCGCTCGGTCACGCAGGTGCTGATCTGCTGGCGGCGATACCCGCCGTTTTTGTTCACGTAGTACTGATACTGGCAACCGGCCTGCACGCAGGCCGCCGTACCGCCCGAGCCGTAAGTGCCATAATCGGCGACGGTGCGGGAACTGCCGACCAACACAAAGCTATTGGCGGTGATCGATCCGACAGGCCAGACGAGAAACGAGCCTTGCGTGTCCCCGTTGGCATTGTTGTTCAGCAACTTCTGCTTGGCGTCGTTGGTGGCATTATTGGTATCTTTGAGGCCGTAAATATAAACATTGTCGTTATTGGCGAGCCCGTGACCGGCTGAAGTAACGGTTACTTCACAGGTTGAAATCAGGCACTCGATGGCTGTTCCGCTGGAATTGCTGTACGCGCCAAAATTGGTTCCGTTGGTGCTGGTCAGCTGATATCTGTTCGCGTCGAGCGTCGTCACGGTGAAGATCTTGTTGTTGATCTGTGTCATCCCGCCAACGCCGTTGATATAGACGCGGTCTCCGGTCGTGAACCCATGACCGCTGGAGGTGATGACCACCGGGTTGGCCTTTGTCGCACCTGTTATGGTCTTTGCGGTGCCGCTGGACCAGGCCGTTCCGGTAATGGCGGTCGGCGCCTTGATAGCGCCGCGGATGGTTGTCGCATAGGCGTTACCCACGTTGACCGCCATCGAATAGGGCACCACCGCCATTTTCGAATAGGTCGGGGTTTGCTCGTCCTGCACCACGATGTCGATCAACTGGTTCAACGCCGAACGCAACGCCGCCACCTTGGTCTGCGTCCTGCCGCCGGTGGACGAAACGGCGATCGTTTCATTCATCGATCCGGTAATGTCGACAGCCACTGCCACTTCGATATTGGTCGATCCGCGCGTCGCTTGCGAACTGATGCGAGCGCCCAATTGCGGCACACCCACCAGGCTCACGAACATGGTCGGCATTTCCACGCGCGCTTCCAGATAGAGCGATCCAACTTCGGGATCGATGGTGACCGCTACGACTTGCGCGGTGACCCGATCGTCATTGATCCGGTCCACCACCAGATCCTGGGCCTTGCTGCTGATCTGGGACTGCGGCATGTCGTAGATATCGCGTTGCAATGCCAGCGCTGCGGCGTCCAGCGCCACCTGTGCGCGATTGCGCACCTGTTCCACGCTGACGAAGTCGACCACGGCGCCACCCAGGGCGATCAGCACGATGGCCATGACCGCAAAGATCATCGCGAACACGCCGCGCTCGTCGGCGTGAAATTGCTTCAGCAGATTGATAAGGCAACCCATGACGCTGGCACCCAAAGTCGTCTAGCCCCGGATCAGGGCGAAACTACTGTGCTGGAAAATCCTTATGAAAGCACAACCACCTTCGTATAAAGTTTTACGCGCCCGTAAAGGTCTATGACATCTTCATTGGTCATGCGGATACAGCCCGATGAGACGTCCTGGCCGATGCTCCATGGCTCGGTCGTGCCGTGGATGCGATAGAGCGTCGAGCCGATATACAGCGCCCGCGCGCCCAGCGGATTGTCCGGTCCGCCCGCCATGTGGCGCGGCAATTCCGGCCGGCGCTTGAGCATTTCGGCCGGCGGCGTCCAGCCCGGCCATTCCGCCTTGCGCGTCACCTGATGCGTGCCGTGCCATTCAAAGCCCGCCTTGGCCACGCCGATGCCATAGCGCAGCGCGCGACCGTCCCCCAGCACGAAATACAGAAAATGACTGCGCGTATCCACCACGATTGTGCCGCTGCGCTCGGCGCTGTCATACGCCACCACCTGCCGCAGATACATCGGATGCACCTGCGTATTGGCATTCATCATCAAGGCATGGCGCGGCGGGCCCTTGCCGATGGTGATGCCCGGCGGTGGCGCATAAAGCCATGGCTGCGTCCGCGACGCGGCAAAGCCCGGCGCCATGGCCGCCCCCGACAGTACCAGCGCCAGCAAACCCCGGGCGGCAATACGCAAAAACATGACAGCACTCGCACTTCGATCACGCCGCAACTGTGATCCAAAATGGCCAACTTGGCGTGAAGCGGCATGGTTAGCGGCCGGCTAATACGCAAACGAAAACCGCGCCGATGTTAAAAGCGTGGGCGACGGTCTAAGCATGTCCCCACTGAGACCAACCGGACCCTCCCAGGTCGATCCCACCCCAACTTGACCCCGTCACCCGCTGCCCCTGGGCGGGCGAGGACCCGCTCTATCGCCAGTATCACGATGGCGAATGGGGCCGCCCGGTCACCGGCGATACCCGGCTGTTTGAAAAAATCTGCCTTGAAGGCTTCCAGTCCGGCCTGTCCTGGATCACCATCCTGCGCAAGCGTGAGCGCTTCCGCCAGGTTTTCCACGGCTTCGACGTCCCGAAAGTCGCCGCCATGACTCCAGACGACATCGAACGCCTGCTGCAGGACCCCGGCATTATCCGCCATCGCGGCAAGATCGCCGCCGCCATCAACAACGCCAGGCGCACGCTCCAAGTGCAGGGGGAATTCGGCTCCCTCGCCGCCTATGTCTGGCGCTTCGAGACCGCCCCCGAGCATCGCCCGCCCCGGATCACGCCCGACGCCCTGCGCCTCCTCACCCAGACCGACGCCTCCCGCGCCCTCTCGACAGATCTGCGCAAACGCGGTTTCGCCTTCGTCGGCCCCACCACCTGCTACGCCTTCATGCAAGCCATGGGCCTGGTCAACGACCACCTCGAAACCTGCTTCTGCCGCCCCCAGGTCGAAGCCGAGCGCAATGCCTTGGTGCGACCTCTTCCCCTCGCCCCTTGAGGGAGAGGGTGACTTGACCGCGTCCAGCGGCCAAGTCGGGTGAGGGGTCCTGCGCCCGCCCATGCATCGACGCAGGCTAAGGCAACCGCATCTCCCTGCGGCCGTCTTCCCTGCCGTCGACCGCCAAGTCCTGTGTCTTTCCCGCAACACCGCACCTTACCTGCGTCAACCCGCCACATGCCCTCTTGCTAACTCACGCCGCCGTGAGCTATCAGCGACATGTCCGCAATGCCAACCTGAAGGAGGCACCGCATGACCACCATGTTCATTCTCCACCAGGGTCCTACACCTATGCATGGCTCGCGCGCCTGACGCTCGCTGCCACTGCCGCCGGCAGTTCTTGCCGTGGACACTCCAACATCTAAACGTGTGATGTGCTGAAACCGGGTCGCTCTGCGCCCCGATTACCGCCATCTCCACCATCCAACAGAGGCCGGTCCGCGTTTACTCGCGCCCGGAAAAACCATGATCAATGATGCGCTCAATCCGCGCAGCGTCACGCTGCGCCTCGAATTTTCCATCGCCGATGCTGTCGCGCAGCGCGGGCTCGTCCCCGTCCTGCTTGCCGCCATCCGCGCCTGGTGGAGCCGACCGCGCCTCCCGCCCAATCTGCCCGCCAGCCTGCGGGCCGATCTCGGCCTGCCCCCGGACCCATCCAGCCTCGTTTATTGGATGGATATCCCGGTCAATCCGCACGCCGTCGCCACGCCCGATCCGCTTCGCCGGCCGGGCATCTGACCAACTGCCCGGCCCGGCGTGGTCTGCACCCAGCAGGCCACGCCGGGCGAGGGGCTTGCCCCTGTTGTCACCCCACCCTTGATCCGCTACGAACACGCCGACTGTTCAGGATGCCGAAATGACCGAAAAAACCAAGCTGATCGCCCCGCGCCTGCCGCGTGGGTTCGAGGATCGCACCCCCGGCGAAATCGCCGCCGTCGGGCAGATGATCGAGACGATCAAGCGCGTCTACGAACGCTACGGCTTCGATCCGGTGGAAACCCCCTTGTTCGAATATACCGAGGCCCTGGGCAAGTTCCTGCCCGATACCGATCGTCCCAATGCCGGCGTCTTCTCGCTCCAGGACGATGACGAGCAGTGGATGAGCCTGCGCTACGATCTCACCGCGCCGCTCGCCCGCCACTTCGCCGAAAACTTCGAAACCCTGCCCAAGCCCTACCGCTCCTATCGCCAGGGCTACGTCTTCCGCAACGAACGCCCCGGCCCCGGCCGCTTCCGCCAATTCATGCAATTCGATGCCGACACCGTCGGGGCAGGCGGCCCCGAAGCCGACGCCGAAATGTGCATGATGATGGCCGATGTGATGGACGAGCTCGGCCTCGGCGGCAAATACGTCGTGCGGGTAAGTAACCGTAAGGTGCTGGACGGTGTGCTGTCAGGGCTTGGACTAGGTAGCGACGGGGGAAGAAGTTTAGCAGTGCTTCGGGCAATCGACAAACTAGATCGTCTTGGAGTTGAGGGGGTGCGCGGGCTTCTAGGGAAGGGCCGAAAGGATGAGAGCGGAGACTTTTCGAAAGGTGCGGACCTAACTGACGATCAAGCCAATGCCATCCTTGCCCTCGTCCATTCCAACATTGCGATTGAAGGCAAGATCGAGGGCGGAGAGGCCTGTGGGCCTGGTTCTGCGGCAATCGTGCCGCATCCCGATTTCCCACTCGACAGCCTCGCTCCAGCGATGGCGACCATAAAATTTGTGGAAGGTGTTGCCGAACTCAGTGGTATGCAGCGCCTGTTCAATGCCGCCGGCTACGGTCCTGACCGCATCAAGATCGACCCCTCCGTCGTCCGCGGCCTTGAATACTACACCGGCCCTGTCTTCGAAATCGAACTGACCTTCCCCGTCATCAACGAAAAAGGCCAGCCGGTCGTCTTCGGCTCGGTCGGCGGCGGTGGCCGTTACGATGGCCTCGTCTCCCGCTTTCGCCGCGAACCGGTCCCTGCCACCGGCTTTTCCATCGGCGTCTCGCGCCTGTTCAACGCGCTCAAGCTCACCGGCAACATCGCCTCCACCGAACCGGTTGGCCCCGTCGTCGTCCTCGTCATGGACAAGGACCACACCGCCGGCTACCAGGGCATGGTTTCCGAGCTGCGCAAGGCCGGCATCCGCGCCGAAATGTTCCTCGGCAACACCAAGAACTTCGGCAAGCAGGTCGCCTATGCCGACAAGCGCAACGCCCCCGCCGTCATCATCGAAGGCTCCCAGGAGCGCGAGCAGGGCATCGTGCAGATCAAGGACCTTGTCGCCGGCAAGCAAGCCGCTTCTGCCATTACCGACAACGCCGAATGGAAAGCGGCACGTCCCGGCCAGTTCGAGGTCAGGCGCGAGGATTTGGTAGCCGAGATCAAAAAGCTGCTGTCCCAGCAATGATCACCCAGCCTCTCAACACACTCGGTGTCACCCCGGCGCAGGCCGGGGCCCATCCCGAGATGATCCCGTTGCCACAAGGTCGACGATTTGAACATTGTGGATGCGGAGCCATCTCAGGATGGGCCCCGGCCTTCGCCGGGACACCGTGGGTTGGGATGTCGCAGTGGATAGGTAAAATTCCATGACCGCCGCCGCCCGCCGCGCCGCGCTCGAGGACCTCGTCGAAGCCCAGGGCGCCACCCGCGCCACCCCGCCGCTGCTGCTCCCCGCCGATCCCTATTTCGACCTCGCCGGCGAGGAATTCGGCCGCCGCCTGTTACTGACCACCGCCACCACCGGCGCCGAATATTGCCTGCGCCCCGATTTTACTCTGCCCATCGTTGCCGACTACATCGCCAACGGCGTCGGCGAGCCGGCGGCCTTCTCCTATCTTGGCCCCATTTTCCGCCAGCGCGACACCGGTCCCGCCCAGTTCGATCAGGCCGGCATCGAACTCCTCGCCCAGCCTGACGGCGACGTCGCCCTCGATCAGGTGCTGACCTTCGCTCGCGCCGCGCTCGACCTGTTCGGCGTCAGCCCCCATATCCGGCTCGGCGGCGTCGGCCTGTTCGAAACCCTTCTGGCCCAGGCCGACATGCCCGCCCCCTGGCGCTCGCGCATTCGCCAGCGCTTCGGCCACACCGAAGCACTCGATCGCCTGTTGAACCGGCTGGAAGCCGCGCCCGATCTGCCCCGCGCCGAGCAGCCCTTGCGCCCGGCGCTGATCGATGACATCACCGAGCAGATGGTCGCCGCCGGGCTAAGCCTGTCCCAGGGCCGCACCCCCGCTGAAATCGCCGACCGCTATCTCGAGCAACAGGCCCTCGACGCCGAGCACGTGCCCGCGCCAACGCTTGGCCTCTTGCGCGACTACCTCGCCATTTCGGGCCCGGCGCTGCAGTCCCTGACGCGTCTCGAAGCCCTGGTCCATGGCGCCGGCATCGATCTCTCCGTCCCGCTTACGTCCATCCGCCGTCATCTCAATGGCCTGGGACAGGCTGTCGTCACCTTCGATGCCGGCTTTTCCCCGCGCCTCGATTATTACACCGGCATCGTCTTTGAAATGACCGGCCCGAGCGGAGAAATCCTGGCCTCGGGCGGCCAATACGATCGCCTGCTCGAACGCCTGGGGGCCGTCGCGCCGATTGCCGCCTCCGGCTGCTCGGTCTGGCTCGATCGTCTCGAAGCGGAAATTTCCCGATGACCATCACCCTTGCTGTCCCCTCCAAGGGCCGCCTCGAAGAACTGACGCGCGAATGGTTCGCCGCCAACGGCCTCACCATCACCCGCCCCGGCGGCGCCCGCTCCTATCTCGGCGCCATCGATGGCTATCCCGAGATCACAGTGCGCTTTTTCCCCGCGTCCGAAATCGCCCGCGAACTGATCCGCGGCACCATCGATTTCGGCGTTACCGGGCGCGACCTGATCCACGAAACCGCCGAGGCCGGTCCTGACGCCGTCCTCTTTGCCAAGTCTCTCGACTTTGGCGAGGCCGACGTCGTCGTCGCCGTGCCCGAGGCCTGGATCGACGTTACCCATATGCATGACCTGGCCGATGTTGCCTCCGACTTTCGCTCGCGCCATGGCCGCTGGCTGCGTGTTGCCACCAAATACATCACCATCACCCGCCAGCATTTCGCCCGCGCTGGCATTGCCGAATATCGCATTGTGGAAAGCCTGGGTGCCACCGAGGCCGCCCCGGCCTCGGGCGTCGCCGATATCATCGTGGACATCACCACCACCGGCTCGACCCTGGCTGCCAATGCCCTCCGCGTGCTCGATGATGGCGTCCTGCTCCACAGCCAGGCCTGCCTCCTCGTCGCCCGCAACGCCCCCTGGACCCCGGACCGAAAACAACAGCGCGATGCCGTCCTGGCAAAGCTCGGCATCTCGCCACCGCCGCAAACAATCGGCTAAGGCCTGCTTTTACGCGGCAACGCACCCGCCATTGCCACTCGCGGGGATTTTCGGCACAACACGACGGGCCCATCGACGGGGGGAGGGTGACATGATTGAACGGCTCGAACTCACCATCCTGATGCCCTGCCTCAACGAAGCCGAAACCTTGGCCATCTGCATCGGCAAGGCCCGATCCTTCCTGGCCCGCACCGGCATTTCCGGCGAAATCATCATTGCCGACAACGGCTCCACCGATGGCTCCCAGGCCATTGCCACCAATGGCGGTGCCCGTGTCGTCCCCGTCGCCCAGATCGGCTACGGCTCGGCTCTTGCAGGTGGCATCGCCGCGGCGCGAGGCCGTTTCATCATCATGGCCGATGCCGATGACAGCTATGACTTTGCCAATCTGGATGCGTTCATGCTCGCTTTGCGCGACGGCGCCGATCTGGTCATGGGCAATCGCTTCGCTGGCGGCATCGCCCCCGGCGCCATGCCCTGGCATCACCGCTTGATCGGCAATCCGGCTTTGTCCTTTGTCGGCCGGCTGTTTTTCCGCACCCCGGTCAATGACTTCCATTGCGGCCTGCGCGGCTTTTCCCGGGCCGCCATTCTGGCGCTCAACCTGCGCACCAGCGGCATGGAATTCGCCTCCGAAATGGTGGTCAAGGCCACTTTGGCCAATCTCGATATGCGTGAAGTTCCCGTCGTCCTGGGCAAGGACGGCCGCTCGCGCGCGCCCCATCTGCGCTCCTTTCGCGATGGCTGGCGCCATTTGCGCTTCCTGCTGCTGTTTTCGCCGCGCTGGTTGTTTCTTTATCCGGGCATTGCCCTGATGCTGGTGGGCCTCGTCGTCGGCGCTATTCTGCTCAACGGACCCGTCGCCGTCGGCTCCGTCGTCCTGGGCATCCACACCTTCCTCGTGGCCGCCTTGTGCATCATTGTCGGCCTGCAATCGATTTCCTTTGCCATTATCGGCCGCCGCTTTGCCTCCCGCTACGGCTTTATCCCGCCCTCGGGCACCTATGGCCGCATCCTGGAGGCACTGACCCTCGAACGCATCCTTTTGCTGGCCGCCGTCCTGATGCTGGCCGGTATCGTCGCGCTGTTCTGGGGCCTGGGGCAGTGGGCCGAGCGCGGTTTCGGCGATCTCGATCCGCGCACCACCCTGCGCGCCGCCATCGTGGCGCTCACTGCCCTCGTTTGCGGCTTGCAATTGATGATGAGCGGCTTCATGTCCTCCATGATCAACATTCCTTTGTCCGAAGGCCGCCTGGGCGGTCCGGGAACCCCCTGATTTATGCTCGATCCGTTGATTTTGCTCGCCTTGGCCGGCGTCGGCCTGCTCGCCGGTTTTGTCGATGCGGTAGCGGGCGGCGGCGGCCTGATCGGCATTCCGGCGTTGCTGTTCGTCGGCTTGCCACCGGTTGCAGCCCTCGCCACCCATAAGGTGCAGGGCTCCTGCGGCACCGCCATGGCCGTCGTCACCTATTGGCGCCGCGGCTTCATCGATGTCCGCGCGCTGACGCTGGCGGTGTTGCTCACGTTGTGCGGCAGCGTCATCGGCGCCTTGATCGTCAAGCGCCTCGATATTTCGGTGCTCACCGCGCTGGTCCCGATCGCGCTGATCGCCATTGCGCTCTATTTCCTGTTCGCCCCCAATCTGGCCGATACCGACCGGCATGCGCGCCTGCCGTTTGCGCGCTTCGTGCCGCTGATGGGCTTTGGCCTGGGGTTTTACGATGGCCTTTTCGGCCCGGGCACCGGCTCGTTCATGACCATCGGTTTCGTCACCCTGTTCGGCCTCGGCCTCATCCGCGCCACCGGCCATACCAAGCTGTTGAACCTGACTTCGAACCTGGCGGCCTTGCTAGTCTTCATCCCGTCCGGCGACGTCCTCTGGCCCGCGGCCCTCGCCATGGCCGTCGGTCAGATCGTTGGCGGCTATATCGGTGCCCGGACCGGCATCCGCTATGGCGCCCGGCTGATTCGCCCCCTGGTCGTGGTAGTCTCGATCACGCTGGCGCTGAAGCTCCTGTTCTTTCCCTGACCGGCATCAGTCCAGCCCTGCCGCTGCGCGCAATGCCGCGTTGATACGCTCCTGCCAGCCCGGACCCTCGTCCTGGAAATGCTCCAGCACCTCCCGGTCCAGCCGCAAGGACACCATCTCCTTGCCCCTTGGCGGCGTTGCCGTTTGAACCACCTTCGGCTCCGGTGCGCTGGTCGCCGCCCTGAACGCGGCCTCGGCTTGATCCAAGGCGCTGCCGGTGCGACGGGTAGGGTGTTTCATCGTCCAACCTTGATAATTAATCGATCAGCTCACGCCGCTGCCGAGGCGATAAAGGCCGACCAAGTCTGGTCTCAGGACCACGCTTTCGCAAGCAACAAAAAAAGGCGCGATGTTGCCACCGCGCCTTTCTGCGAAGTTCGTGACTGGGAAGAAACGAACCTCGAAGCTGTGTGGAGGCTGGACTAGAAGTCCATCCCGCCCATGCCGCCCATGCCGCCGCCGCCGCCCGGCATCGCCGGCGCCGCGTCCTTGGGCAGATCGGCGATCATGGCCTCGGTGGTGATCAGCAATGACGCAACCGAGGCAGCGTCCTGCAGGGCGGTGCGAACCACCTTCACCGGATCCACGATACCCATCTGGATCATGTCGCCATATTCGCCCGTCGCGGCGTTGTAGCCGAACGTGATCGAGGCGCTTTCCAGGATCTTGCCAACCACGACCGAGCCTTCGTCACCCGCATTGTTGGCGATCTGGCGCACCGGTTCCTGCAGCGCGCGGCGCACAATATTGATGCCCGCCTGCTGGTCGGAATTGGCGCCCTTGGCCTGCAGGTCGGACGAAGCGCGCAGCAGCGCCGTCCCGCCGCCGGGGACGATGCCTTCTTCGACGGCAGCGCGGGTCGCATTGAGCGCGTCATCGACGCGGTCCTTGCGTTCCTTGACTTCGATTTCGGTCGAACCGCCGACCTTGATCACCGCAACGCCGCCGGCCAGCTTGGCCAGGCGTTCCTGCAGCTTTTCCTTGTCGTAGTCCGACGTGGTCTCTTCGATCTGCGACTTGATCTGGCCGACACGGCCTTCGATGTCGTCTTTGGAGCCTGCACCATCGACGATGGTGGTGTTTTCCTTGGTGATCTCGACGCGCTTGGCGGTGCCCAGCATGTCCAGAGTGACGTTTTCCAGCTTGATGCCGAGGTCTTCGGAGATCACCTGGCCACCGGTCAGGATAGCGATGTCTTCCAGCATGGCCTTGCGGCGATCGCCGAAGCCGGGCGCCTTGACGGCAGCAACCTTGAGCCCGCCACGCAGGCGGTTGACGACCAGGGTCGCAAGAGCTTCCCCTTCGATGTCTTCGGCGATGATCAGCAGCGGACGCTGCGACTGGACCACGGCTTCCAGGATCGGCAGGATGGCCTGCAGGTTGCTGAGCTTCTTTTCATGCAGCAGGATCACGGGATCCTCGAGCACGGCGGTCATCTTCTCGGCGTTGGTCACGAAATATGGCGACAGGTAGCCACGGTCGAACTGCATGCCTTCCACGATATCGACGGTGGTCTCGGCAGTCTTGGACTCCTCGACCGTGATCACGCCCGAATTGCCGACCTTTTCCATCGCCTTGGCGATTTCTTCGCCGATGAACGATTCCCCGTTCGCCGAGATCGTGCCGACCTGCGCCACTTCGGCGGTCGAGGTGATCTTGGTGGCACGCGACTTGAGGTTTTCGACCACTTCGATGACGGCCAGGTCGATGCCGCGCTTCAGGTCCATGGGGTTCATGCCTGCAGCAACGGCCTTGACGCCTTCGTTGACGATGGCCTGTGCCAGCACGGTCGCGGTGGTGGTGCCGTCGCCGGCAATGTCGTTGGTCTTGGACGCAACGGCACGCACCATCTGGGCGCCCATGTTTTCGAACTTGTCTTCAAGCTCGATTTCCTTGGCGACTGTGACGCCGTCCTTGGTAATGCGCGGTGCGCCGAACGACTTTTCGATGACGACGTTGCGGCCCTTGGGACCCAGCGTTACCTTGACGGCATTGGCCAGGATGTTGACGCCGCGCAGCATCTTGTCGCGGGCTTCGGTGGAGAATTTTACGTCTTTAGCGGCCATGTGAGGCGCTCCTTATGTAGCGGAAAGGACAGATCGAAAAGGGCAGGGGCCTGAACCTTAGCCTTCGATGATGCCCATGATGTCGGATTCTTTCATGATCAGCAGGTCTTCGCCGTCGACCTTGACCTCGGTACCGCTCCACTTGCCGAACAGGATGCGGTCGCCGTCCTTGACGTCTGGAACGACGCGCGCGCCGCCTTCGTCACGAGCGCCGGGGCCAACGGCCACGACGACGCCCTCGGAGGGCTTTTCCTTGGCGGTATCGGGGATGATGATCCCACCCTTGGTCTTTTCTTCGCTATCGAGACGGCGGACGACCACGCGGTCGTGCAGGGGACGGAAGCTCATGTTTGCTCCTATAGCAACGAACTGAGATGCAATTTGTGCGCCAATTGGCACTCATAATCATAGAGTGCTAACAAGCTGCCGGGGATATAGGAGGAGGGAACCATCGAGTCAAGCAGGCTTGAACCCACTTCGATGCTCATGCGTTATCGTCATGACAACAATCAAGCAATGGCAGGCAATCATGACGGGACAATGTCTGGACAAGGATATCAAGATCAGCAAGGCCGCCGGCCGTGTCCACGTGATCTTCGATGACGCCGAAATCGCCTCTTCACTCAACGCGCTCGAACTCGACGAGCCCGGCGCGCCTCTGCGCATCTATATTCCGCGCGAGGACGTCCGCCCCGACATCCTGGAGGCCTCCGATACCCACACCCATTGCCCCTATAAGGGCGATGCGTCCTACTACACCATCAAGACTCTGACCGCGACCGGCCAGGACGGCGTCTGGTACTATCCCGACCCCTGCCCATTGGTCGAGCCGATTCGCGATCATCTCGCCTTTTGGGGCGACAAGATCCAATACCGCAGCAGCCAGGTCTAGGCGGCGGTCTATTATGGGCTTTGCCTGGCGCCTCACTCCGCATCCGCTCTTGGGGCACCTTCTCCCACAAGGGGCGAAGGGGACAGCGCTAGGATCTCACTGGTCACCCCTCGCCCCTCTTGGGCGAGGGGTGACGGGTTGCTGCCGTGAACGCCGCGTCTGATTGCCCAGCGTCGACAGCGTCCTGAATCCCCTTTCGGACATTTTCCCTTTCCCCCCACGGCGCCCCGATGCATAAGGGACCATGACCCGACAATCCGAAACGCTGACGATCCGTCTTCGCCTCAAGGGCGGCAGCGGCCCCAACTCCAATTGGCTCTGGGAACTCGTCGATGCCCAGGGCAGCGTGGTCAAGTCCGGCACCATCAGCGGCCCCGAACACAAGGCCTTTTCCACCGCCACCCAGGCCAAGGCCAAACTGGTCAAGGCCGAAGCCAAACCGGGCTAGACGCCGAGACGGGTAAGGGCCCGCCTCCCCAGACTTCTAAACGCGCTAACTTTTGAGCTGCTCCGTGACCGTCCCACCCGTTTCAACCGTCTCAGCGTCGCCAATGGGCCTGACGGACGGACCCATGCGCGGCATCCTGCTCAAGGTCGGCTCGGTGTGCATTTTTGTGGTCATGTCGGCCCTGCTCAAGGCGACCGGCACCGTCCCCGCCGGCCAATTGGTGTTCTACCGCTGCTTTTTCGCCATCGTGCCGGTCATCGCCTATCTGCTCTGGCGCCGCCAGCTTGCCGCCGGCTTCCGCACTGCCAATCCCTTGGGCCATGTCCTGCGCGGCCTGACCGGCGTCATTTCCATGGGCCTCAGTTTCTACGCCCTGACCAAGCTGCCGCTGCCCGAGGCCATTGCCATCGGCTATGCCTCGCCGCTGCTGATTGTCCTATTCAGCGCCATCATGCTCAAGGAGCAGGTGCACCTGATCCGCTGGTCGGCCGTGCTGGTCGGGCTGGTGGGCGTCGCCATCATGCTGTGGCCGCGCCTGACCCTCTTTTCGGGCCAGAGCGTCCTGGGTTGGGATGAAACAATGGGCGCCATCGCCGCGCTTGGCGGCGCCGTTTGCGCCGCCTTCGCCATGATGCAGGTGCGCCGCCTGGTGCAAACCGAGCGCACCGAAACCATCGTGCTGTATTTCTTCATCAGCGCCAGCATCATTTCGCTGACGACCGTTCCCTTTGGCTGGGTCTGGCCCAGCCCGCAACAGGCCATGTTCTTGATCCTGGCCGGCTTTGCCGGCGGCATCGCGCAAATCATGATGACGGCCAGCTACCGTCATGCCGACATGTCGGTCATCGCGCCGTTCGAATACACGTCGCTCCTGCTGGGCCTCTTGGTGGGTTACTTCGCCTTCGGTGAAATCCCCACCCTGCCTATGCTCGTCGGCGCTGCAATCGTCATTGCCTCGGGCATCGTCGTCATCCTGCGCGAGCACCGCCTCGGCCTAGACCGCATCAAATCGCGCGAGGCCAGCACGCCATAAGCCGTGTCGAGACGCTAGGCGGCTCCCGCAATCCCGTCCGCCCAGCTTTGCCGCTTGCGATAGATCGTAGAAGGGCTGATTTCCAGCGCCGCTGCAGCCAGCGAGACATTGCCGCCAAAGCTGGCGATCGCTTCCTCGATGATGCGCTGCTCCTGCTGCCACATTGGCAATACCGCTTGCCGGCGTCCGCGCGGCGCCGCGATCGAGGCAATCTCGGCGCTTTCGCGTGCTTCGATATCGGCCGCCCCGATCCTTGCCCCGCTCATCTCGCCGCCATCGAACATGATCGCCGACCGCCGCATCAGGGTCTGCAACTGGCGCACATTGCCCGGCCATTCCCCGGTCAATAGCGCCTGCATGCAGTCGGCCGAAAACCCGGTGAACCGCTTGTGCTCCTGGCTGGCATAGCGGGCCAGGAAATGGCGGGCCAGCACCATGATGTCGCTCGGGCGCTGCCGCAGTGGCGGCAGGTGGATGGGCAGCACATGCAGGCGATAGAACAGGTCCTCGTGGAACTTCTTTTCCCCGATCAGCGTCATCGGGTTGCGGCTGGTGGCACAGATGACCCGAACGTCGACCTTGCGCAGTCCCGCTTCCCCCATCCGGCTTAGCGTTCCCGTCTGCAGGAACCGCAGGAGCTTGGATTGCAGCGACAAATCCATGTCCCCGATTTCATCGAGAAACAGCGTGCCGCCATCGGCCAGTTCCGCCGCGCCCTTGCGGTCGTCATGTGCCCCGGTAAAGGCCCCGCGCACCACCCCGAACAATTCGCTTTCCATCAGGTTGCGCGGGATCGCCGCGCAATTGAGCGCCACCAGCGGCTTGTCCCGGCGTGGGCCCTTGGCGTGCAGGGCCTCGGCGCACATATCTTTGCCGGTGCCGCTTTCCCCGGTGATGAACACCGGCGCCGCCGATGGCGCGATACGCGTAATCTGCTCGTAAACGAACCGCATGGCGCTGGACGTGCCGATGAAGCCGCAAAAATCCGCAACGACCTCGCTCGATCCGGCGGCAAGACCCAGTGTTCGCGCCTTGCCATGGCGCTGCGCCAGTTCATCAATACGCGCGGCAATACCTGGCCCGTCGATCGGCTTGACCATATAGTCATGGGCACCCGCGCGCATGGCCGCCACCGCCGCCGAAACCGAGCTGCCATCCGAAATGGCGATTGCCAGCGCACCATCCGCCAGCTTCACCAGCCGCGTCACGGCATCGTCGCTGCGCTCGCTCAGATCGCCCAGGCTGGATAAGTCCATCAGCACGATATCGAACTGTGCCTGCCGCAAGGCATCCACGGCCTGCCGTCCGGCGGGCGCCACGACGATTTCGGACGTGCCCGGCAGCACGGCGCTCAAGTCCTCGGCGACCCGGCTTGCGCTGTCCGCATCCCGCTCGATCAGCAGCAGGCGTCCATTGGCCTTGCCCCGTCCAGTGTGCATCGCAGCCGATCCTCGTTGCTTGTCCGCGCCTTTTTTGCTCATCGTGCCAGGCCTTTCGGCTGGCGCGACCGCAGGCGGCGTTGGCCCCGATTGTTGGCGAACAGGGTAAATATTTCGTTCCGCTTTACCGCTTAAATCAAAAGCACAAAGTGGGTGTCTTGATCCGGCGGCGGTGTGTCGCTTAAGTCTGCCGCCATGAGCAAGGATAATGAGCCGGGTGATTTGAGCCCCTGGGGGCGCGGCGTGCCCCAGGCCGGTGTGCGCATTGCCAACGAGCGCGCCGTGCTGACCCTGATTACGCTGGCGCCTGGCTCCTCCAATGCCGATCTGGCCCGCCGCTCCGGCCTTGGACCGCAAACCACCTCCCGAATCATCACCGATCTCGAAGAGCGCGGGTTGATCGCGCGCGGCCAGGTGCTGCGGGGCCGCCGCGGCCAGCCGGCAACGCCGTTTTTCCTCAATCCGCACGGCGCCTATTGCTTCGGCGTCGAAATCGGCTGGCGCCATCTGCAGATCGTCCTGATCGATCTGGTCGGCACGGTCCTGGCCAGCCACAGTGCTCCCCATGATTACCCCGACGCCACCAGCGTTTTCGCCCAATTGGCTGACGGGATCGCGACCATGACCGCCGCCCTTGCGATCGAGCAGCGCGGGCGCATTGTCGGGGTGGGCGTCGCATCACCCACCTCGATCGGGCGCAATATCGATCTTTTCGTCGCCCATCCCGAACAGCGACCGCTCTGGGAGGCCCTCGATATCGCCGCCCGCACTGCTGCCGACACCGGCCTTAATGCCGATTGGTTCAACGACGGCAGCGCTGCCTGTTGGGGCGATTTCATCGCCCAGTCGCCGCCGCGCCCCACCGGCTTTGCCTATTTCCACGTCGGCGCCTATGTCGGGGCCGGCATCATCGCCGATGGCCGCCTTTGGGAAGGCCCCACCGGCAATGCCGCCAATCTGGGCGCCATCATGGTGCCGGACCGCCATGGCGCGCCCTCCTTCGTGCACCGCATCGCGTCCATCACTGCCTTCGAGAACTGGCTGCGCGAAGCCGGCCGCTCGCCGCCACCCGGCAGTCCCCAGGATTGGGATTGGGCGCTGCTTGAGCCCTATGCCGGCGCCTGGCTCGACGACGCGGGGCGCGCCCTCGCCCAGGCCGCCATGACCGCCCAGGCCATGGTCGAGCTCGATCGCGCCAGCATCGACGGGGTCATGCCGCGCCCCGTGGTCGAGCGCTTGCTCGAGCGGGTGCAGCATCACCTGGCCTTACTGCCGATGCTGCGCACCGGCCACCCGGTCGTCTCCATCGGCCATCTCGGCGCCGGCGCCGCCGCCCGGGGGGCCGCGCTGCTGCCCATGTACAAGCGCTACTTCTCCCGCGCCTGGAACCACTTCGGCGCCTAGGCGTCCTCGCCCATTTTCCGGCGGAACACCGCCACCACGCCGCTTTTGCCCGCGGCGCGGCAATGCTATGAACAAACGGCCGAATCCCGGCCCACTCAAGCGATTGCGGACCGCTCGTGCAGGTATTGGTCTATACACTCATCGCCCTGGCGGCACTCGGCGTTGGTTGCACCGCCTATTTCGGGCTGACCTTTACCCCCGCCGAAGCCATCATGGCAGCGCTGAGCTTTAGCGCCGTGGCCGTGGTCCTGCTCGAGCGCGCCCTGCGCCAGCGCGCCGAAAACCGCCTTGAGGAGGCTATCGAAAACCTGTCGCGCCTGCTGGCCACCGATGCCCAGGCCGGCGCCACCCTGGGCCAGCGCATCAACGCCCTGACCGATATCAATGCCGCCAGCCGCCTCGAAGGCGTCGAGGGCGACATTTCCGTTCTGGGCACGGTGATCCGCCAGGTCGCCGAGGCCGTTGCCGAAATCGAGGAGCGCACCGCGCCCACCCAGCGCCAACGCACCCTGTCCAGCCCCGCCATCGTCACCCCGCCGTCCCCGGAGCCCGAACCGGTCATTGCGCTGGATGCACTGCGCCAGGCCATCGCCGACAATCGCCTGATCTACCATGTCCAGCCCGTGGTCACGCTGCCGCAACGGCGCGCCAATGGCTACGATCTGGTGCCCCGCCTGATGCTGGAGGATGGCGATCTGGCCGAGCGTGCCGAGTTCATGCCCCGCCGCGGCGGCGAGGACGTGCTGCGCCATATCGAGGATATCGGCCTGCTCGAAGCCATCACCATCGCCCGGCGCGCCCGCGCCGCGGGCCAGTCGGGCAGCCTGTTCATTCCCCTGTCGCGGGCGACCCTGGGGGACGCCGCCGCCGCCGAGCAATTGCTGGCCTCGCTTGAAGCCAATCGCGCCATTGCCAGCAGCTTCATGTTCATTGTTGCCGAAAGCGAATGGCGCGCCCTCACCACCGGCGAACGCGCCATTGCCGATGCCCTGCTTAAAAAGGGCGTCGGCTTTTCGCTGGCCGGCACCCGCTCGCTGCGGCTCGACGTTGCCGAACTGGCCGGGCAGGGGGTGCGCTCGCTGCGCATCGATGCCGCCCGCTTCATCGAGCAGCCCGATAGTTTCACCGATTTCCACGCCTCCGACATCGCCAATTACGTCAAGCGCTTCGGCGTGGGCCTGCTCGCCACCGGCGTCAGCAACGAGCACCAGATTCTCGAACTGCTCGACTTCGGCATTGCCCTGGTCCAGGGCCCCCACATCGCCGCCCCCGGGCCCGCCCGCGCCGACATGATGATCGAGCGCCCCGCCGCCCCCACCCTGCGCCGCGCCGAACTCTGAGCGCGCCCCTTTAGCGACCTCAACGTCACCTCTGTCGAGACCCCAGAACGCACCGCCGCCATGCTGGCGCAACGCCTCTAGTGCCGCTCAGCCGACCCGCCAGGTGCCGCCACCGTCCCTGTTGTGCCCTTGATCGCGCCGCCAACCTGACCCATAGAAGCTAGGTTCTCACTGGAGCGCCGCAAACCCATGTCCTTGCCCCTGCCGCAGATTTCCGGCCTTGCCGATCTCGCCGGCCGCTATGACGCCGTGCTCAGCGACGTGTGGGGCGTCGTCCACAACGGCATTGCCGCCTTCCCCTCCGCCGTCGATGCCCTGCTGCAATACCGCCGCGCGGGCGGCAAGGTCGTCTTCATCACCAATGCGCCGCGCCCCTCGGCGCCCCTCATCGACATGCTCGACCGCTTCGGCGTTGCGCGCGAGGCCTATGACGCCATCGTCTCGTCGGGCGATGCCACCCGCGCCATGATCGCCCGCTATTCCGGCCGCGCCATCCATCATATCGGCCCGCCCACCGAGGACGACGCCCTCTATGATGGCCTCGACGTGCGCCGCACCGCCGCCGATCTGGCCGAGGTTGTCATTGTCACCGATCTCGATACCGATGACGATACCCCCGAAATGTATCGCGAGCGCGCCCGGCTCTGGCTGGCCCGCAAGCTGCCCATGATCTGCGCCAATCCCGATCGCGTGGTCGAGCATGGCGACAAGATCATCTATTGCGGCGGCGCCCTGGGCGATCTTTACGCCGCCATGGGCGGCATGGTCCACATGGCTGGCAAGCCCTATCAGCCCATCTACGAGGAGGCCTTTCGCCTTGCCGAAGTCGCGGCCGACCGGCCGCTCGACAAATCCCGGGTTCTCGCCATTGGCGACAGCGTGCGCACCGATGCCACCGGCGCCGCCCAGTTTGGCATCGACCTGCTGTTCGTCACCGGCTCCATCCACGCCGCCGAACTCGATGCCTTCGGCAAGCCCAGCCCCCAGGCCATCGCCGACCTCGTGGCCCCCAGCCGCGCCCATCTCGCCGGCTTCCTGCCGCGCCTGTCTTGGTGAAATCTATAGTGCCGTTGCCACAATCTGGTCTCCTCCCCCTTGAGGCAAGGGCAGGGTGGGGATAAGCCTCGACACGAGTGGAGGAGGGGCTCAAAGCGTGATCCAGAACGACGGACTTTTTCCACCGTGACCGACTTCCACCGCCTCGATTCCCTCGTCGATGTCCCCGCGTCCCTGCGCGGCGCTTATGTCGCCATCGGCAATTTCGATGGCTTCCATCGCGGCCATCAATCGGTTTTCGATACGCTCAAGGCCCGCGCCGCCGAGGCGGGCGTGCCCGCCATCGTGCTCACCTTCGAGCCCCATCCGCGCGATGTCTTTGCCCCTAACCCCTTCATGTACCGGCTGACCGACGGCAACGCCAAGGCTCGCCTGGCCCAGGCATTGGGGCTGGATGGCATCGTCATCGTCAATTTCGACCGCGCCTTTTCCCAGATCGAGGCCGAAGACTTTGTCGCCCGTTTCCTGGTCGATGCCCTGGCCGCTACCGGCGTCATCGTCGGCTCCGATTTCCATTTCGGTCGCCAGCGCCGCGGTACGCCCGCTTTCCTCGCCGCTGCCGGTCGCGCCCAGGGCTTCACCGTCGACGTGCTCGACCTGCTCGATGAAGGCGCCGAAGTCATTTCCTCCTCGCGCATTCGCGCTGCCCTGTCCGAAGGCGATATCGCCGCCGCCAATCGCCTCCTGGGCTATCATTGGTTCATGCAGGGCTGCGTCGTCAAAGGCGACCAGCGCGGGCGCGAACTGGGCTATCCCACCGCCAACACCGTTACCCACGACAATTTCCAGCTCGCCCAGGGCGTCTATGCCGTCCGCGCCCGTCTGGGCACCCGCCTCTTCGACGGCGTCGCCGCCTATGGCAAGCCCATGTTCAACAACCAGCGCCCACCCTTCGAAACCCATCTGTTTGATTTTTCCGAGGACATCTACGGCCAGATCATCGTCGTCTGCCTCGTCGCCCATATCCGTGGCCAGGAAGTCTTCTCCGGCCTCGACGAGCTGATCACCGCCATGCACCGCGACAGCACCAAGGCGCGCAGGATTTTGGCTGAGGCCAAGCCGTTGAGTGAGTTGGACAAGAAGCTGGGATTTTTCGGCTAGTTGGCACGCCTCGTGGTTCGAGGGTCCCACCTCACCATGAGGGCTACTGGGAAATCGCATCTATCAGTAGCCCTCATGGTGAGGTGCGAGTTCTTGCGAGCCTCGAACCACGAGGGCATGGCAGGCCCCCACCAAACCCTTTGCCCCATCCGTCCCACCTTGCTACAACGCGCGCAAATCTCCCCAACCGATTGCCGTTCCATGACCGATACCGCCTCGGGCGCCACCGAAACCGATTATTCCGCGACGCTGTTTCTGCCGCAGACCGAGTTCCCCATGCGCGCCGGCCTGCCCGATCGGGAACCGGGCTGGCTCCAGCGCTGGGAAGACATGGACATCTATAAGCGCCAGCGCGAACAGGCGCAGGATCGCCCGCTGTTCACCCTCCACGATGGCCCGCCCTACGCCAATGGCAATATCCATATCGGCCACGCGCTCAACAAGACGCTGAAAGACATCGTCTCGCGCTCCATGCAGATGCTCGGCTACAACGCCGCCTATGTGCCGGGCTGGGATTGCCACGGCCTGCCCATCGAATGGAAGATCGAGGAGCAATACCGCGCCAAGGGCCGCGACAAGAATGAAGTGCCGATCAACGAATTCCGCGCCGAATGCCGCGCCTTCGCCAGCCAATGGGTCGATGTGCAGCGCGCCGAATTCAAGCGCCTGGGCATCCTGGGCGAGTGGGACAATCCCTACCTGACCATGAGCTTTGACGCCGAAGCCCAGATCGCCCGCGAACTGATGAAAGTGTCGACCTCGGGCCAGCTCTACCGCGGCTCCAAGCCGGTCATGTGGTCCGTCGTCGAGCGCACCGCCCTGGCCGAAGCCGAAATCGAATATGCCGATTACGAGAGCGACACCATCTGGGTAAAGTTTCCCATACTGGGAGCTTCTTCCGAGGTTAAAGACGGCGATTTCGTCGGTAGCGCCCGACTGACCCGCGGCCTGGCCAATGCCTCCGTCGTGATCTGGACCACCACGCCCTGGACCATCCCCGCCAACCGCGCCATCAGCTTCTCCTCGCGCGTCGCCTACGGTCTTTATGAGGTCACCCGGGCCCCCGAGGGCAACTGGGCCACGACCGGCGAGAAATACGTCCTTGCCGACAAGCTCGCCGCCGAAGTCTTCGCCAAGAGCAAGGTTGAGGCGTTCGATCGCATCTGCGACGTCGACCCGGCCGACATCACCGCCTGCGCCCACCCCCTGCGCGGCCTCGCTGGCGGCTACACCTTCGATGTCCCCCTCCTCGACGGCGACCACGTCACCGACGACGCCGGCACCGGCTTCGTGCACACCGCCCCCGGCCACGGCCTCGACGACTTCGAGATCTGGATGAATTCCGGCCGCCTGCTCGCCGAGCGCGGTATCGATACCACCATCCCCTACGTCGTCGGCGATGACGGTTTCTACACCAGGGATGCCCCCGGCTTCGAAGGCGCTCGCGTTATCGACGACTCGGGCAAGAAGGGTGACGCCAACACTAGGGTTATCTCGGCCCTGGCCGAACGCCACGCCATGGTCGCCCGCGGCCGCGTCAAGCACCAATACCCCCACTCCTGGCGCTCCAAGAAACCCGTCATCTTCCGCAACACGCCCCAGTGGTTCGTCTACATGGACAAGGCGATAGCAAGCGACCCCTCATCCGCCCCTTTGGGGCACCTTCTCCCACAAGGGGAGAAGGGGGGCACTGCGCCTTACGATCCACCGGATTCCCCTTCTCCCCTCGTGGGAGAAGGTGCCCGCAGGGCGGATGAGGGGTCCCTTGCTTCTCCCGACACCCTCCGCGCCCGCGCCCTCGCCGCTATCGACGCCACTACATTCTACCCGCCAGGCGGCCAGAACCGCCTGCGCGCCATGATCGCCGATCGCCCCGATTGGGTGCTCAGCCGCCAGCGTGCCTGGGGCGTGCCCATCACCGTCTTCGTGAACAAGGCCACTAGCGAAATCCTCAAGGACGAGGTCGTCAACCACCGCATCGCCGATGCCTTCGAAGTCGACGGCGCCGATGCCTGGTACGCCGATGGCGCTGCCGCCCGCTTCCTCGGCGATGGTTACGACCCTGCCGATTACGAGATGGTCACCGACATCCTCGATGTCTGGTTCGATAGCGGCACCACCCATTCCTGGGTGCTGCGCAACAAGCAGAAATGGCCCTACCTGAAATTTCCCGCTTCGATGTACCTGGAGGGCTCCGACCAGCATCGTGGCTGGTTCCACTCGTCGCTGCTGGAATCCTGCGCCACCAATGGTTACGCGCCCTATGCCAGCGTGCTCACCCATGGTTTCACCATGGATGGCGAAGGCAAGAAGATGAGCAAGTCGCTGGGCAATACCGTCGCCCCCCAGGACATCATCAAGCAATACGGCGCCGATATCCTGCGCCTCTGGGTCGCATCGTCCGACTATTCCGAGGACCTTCGTCTGGGCAAGGAGATCATCCAGACCACCGTCGATTCATACCGCAAGCTGCGCAACACCCTGCGCTGGCTCCTGGGCAATCTCGCCCACTACCAGCCTGGTGACGCCGTCGCCCAGCCCGATATGCCCGAGCTCGAGCAACTGATTCTGCATCGCCTGGCCCAGCTCGATGGCCAGGTGCGCGCTGCCTACCGGCAATATGACTACCGTCGCATCGTCTCCTTGCTCACCAATTTCATGAACATCGAGCTTTCGGCCTTCTACTTCGATATCCGCAAGGACGCGCTCTATTGCGATCCCATCTCCTCGGTCAAGCGCCGCTCGTCGCTCACCGTGCTCAATCATCTGTTCGATTGCCTTACCGCCTGGCTCGCCCCCATCCTGGTGTTCACCATGGAAGAGGTCTGGCTCGAAAGGCATCCGGGCGCCGATAGCTCGGTCCACCTGCGCCTCTTCCCCGAAGTGCCCGCAGGATGGCTAAACGACGGCCTTGCCGACAGGTGGAGTAAGATCCGCACGGTCCGCCGCGTTGTCACCGGTGCGCTGGAAATCGAGCGCCGCGACAAGCGCATCGGCTCGTCGCTGGAAGCGGCCCCCAAGGTCTTCATCACCGACCAGGACCTGCTGACCGCTCTCGCCGGCGAAGACCTGGCCGAAATCGCCATCACCTCGGCCATCGAGATCGGCAATGCCGATGCTCCCGCCGACGCCTTCCGCCTCGAGGACGCGCCCGGCGTTGCCGTCGTCCCGGCGCTGGCCCAAGGCACCCGCTGCGCCCGCTCCTGGCGCATCCAGCCCGATGTCGGCTCCGACCCCGACTATCCCGACGTCACCCCTCGCGACGCCCAGGCCCTGCGCGAACGCGCCGCGGCGGGGTTGTAAGATTGTTCTGGGGCACCGCTCTATCGGCGCTTTCCCCCTCTCCCCTCGCGGGAGAGGGGGCCCAACGGGCGGGTGAGGGGGCCTTTGCTCCATCGCGGCCCCCTCATCCGGCGCTGCGCGCCACCTTCTCCCACGAGGGCAGAAGGGGAGGCCGCTGGCGACAATGAAACTCAACCCCTCCATCCTCACCTCCATCATGGCCGCGATCCTCGCCTTCGGCCTCGACCGCGCCCACAAGGCCGTGGCCGTCTCCGCCGACTGCGTCGCCATCGGCGCCGCCGCCTGCGTCGATATCTTCACCACCTATGTTCCCGTCACCCTCTCGAACTGGCGCGGCGGCGAAGTCGTGCGGGTCACCGACTTCTTCGACTATGTCCTGGTCTGGAATACCGGCATTTCCTATGGCCTGCTCACCGGCTTGCCCAGTTGGGGCCTCGGCGTCATCATGCTGGTCGCCGTGGTTGCGCTCGCCATCTGGTGGCTGCGCGCCGATAGCGCGTTGATCCGCCTCGGCATCGCCCTTTGCATCGGCGGCGCTCTGTCCAATGGGCTTGATCGATTGATCTATGGCGCCGTCGCCGACTTCTTCCATTTCCACCTGGGCGCCAGCTCGTTTTACATCTTCAACGTCGCCGACATGGCCATATCGCTCGGGGTCATTCTGCTGATTCTCGATCTGCTGGGTTTGGGACGTGCCGGCGCTAACCAAACGTGAACATATGTGTCCCCACTGACACGGCCTGCTAACAGAGTGTGAACGCATTGCTGCCAGAATCTGGCCTTAGCTGGGGTGATGCGCTATAAGCGCCGCCGATACCCACGACCAGCGGCTTGCCGCGCGAAAAGGACGTTTCATGCACATTGGATTGACCCGGGCGGGCCTCCTCTCCATCGGCCTGCTGCTGGCAGCGGCGCTGGGCGCTTGCACCACGGCGGAAGGCACCAACGCTCTGACCGACGTGGGCACTTTCGAGCGCGAGGTGATGATTTCGACCGCGCGCGGCGTCGGCCTCGTCCCCGGCGAGGCCCCCAAACAGGACCTGACTCAGGCCCGCGCGCCGCTGGTTTTGCCGCGCGCCGGCAATCAATTGCCCGCTCCGACCGTTGCCCTGACCGATCAACTGCCGGTCGACAGCAATACCGTCCAGATCGACACCGCCGGCATGAGCGAGGCCGATCTCACCCGCCTGCGCAATGCCCGCGTGGTCGATCTAAACTCGCTCTCCGGCCGTCCCATGACCGAGGCCGAAGCCAAGGCGCTGACCACCCGCATGGCGGCGGCGAACATTGCCGTGTCCGGCAGCGCCAAGCGCCCGCTCTATCTGCCGCCCGAGGAATATTTCACCCGCGTCGGCGATGCCGACCTGGTCTGCCGTACCGCCAATGGAGCCATCGTACCGCTCAGCGATCCAAGCTGTCCCGACGAGGTGCGTCGCGCGCTGCGCCGTCAGGGCCCATCGGGCAATGGGTCCATTTCCAACACGCTGAATAGCGAGTTCAATGACTTACAGGACTGATACTACAGTTTGATCGCCTCTGCTCGCCCCGCCCAGTACGGGGCGAAGTCTTTACCGCGCCGCCCATCCGGGTCCCGCATGACATGAAAGCTGCCCTATGACCGACCAGTCCGCCGCCCCAGACACCGGCGATCGCCTCGCCAAGGTCATCGCCCGTTCCGGGCTCTGTTCGCGCCGCGATGCCGAAGTCTGGATCACCGAAGGCCGCGTCGTGGTCAACGGCAAGAAGGTGATCACTCCCGCTTTCAACGTCACCGCGCGCGACCGGATCATGGTTGATGGTGCCCCCCTGGCCGCCCGCCAGGGCACCCGCGTCTGGCTCTACCACAAGCCCGCCGGCCTCGTGGTTACCGAGAAAGACCCCGAGGGCCGCGAGACCATCTTCGAAGCCCTGGAAACCCATGGCCTGCCGCGCGTGGTCACCGTCGGGCGCCTCGATATCAACACCGAAGGCCTGATCCTGCTGACCAATGACGGCGGCCTCAAGCGCGTGCTGGAACTGCCCGCGACCGGCTGGCTGCGCCGCTACCGCGTCCGCGCCCATGGCACCGTCACCCAGGCGGCGCTTGATCGGCTCAAGGACGGCATCGAGATCGACGGCATCAAATACGGCTCCATCGAAGCCACGCTGGAGCGTGACCAGGGCTCCAATGTATGGCTGGTCATGGCCCTGCGTGAAGGCAAGAACCGCGAGGTCAAGAACGTCCTCGGCGCGCTGGGCCTCGAGGTCAACCGCCTGATCCGCGTTTCCTATGGCCCGTTTCAGCTCAACGACATTCCCGTTGGCGGCGTTGAAACCGTCAAGGCCTCCACGCTGCGCGACCAGCTTGGCAAAAAGCTTGCCGAGGCTGCCGATGTGGACTTCGACAGCGACATGCCCGAAGCCAGCGCCCTTGTCGGCAAGCCGACCCGTGATCGCCTGACCGGTCGCGGCACCAATACCGTCGAGATCGCCCGCCAGCGCTTCCGCTTTACCGATCGCGCCGAAAAGACCGAGGAAGAGGTGCGTGCCGAACGGCCGCGTCAGGATCGTCCCGGCCGGTTCGACGCCAAAAAACCCGCGCCTAAAAAATTCGACGAGCGCGCCGAGGACGAGATGGCGCCCCCTCGCCGCGTCATTTTCGAGGATGGCCGCGAGGAAGACTTCGTGGCCAAGCGCTATGGCAAGAAACCTGCGTTCCGCGATCCCGACGATCAGCCCGCCCGCACCTTCGGCCAGCGTCCCGATCGCCCGGCCAAGCCGCCCCGCGTCCCGCGCGCCGAGGGCGCGTCGCGTCCCGCCCGCTCCGATGGTCCGGCCCGCCCGCGGCGCGACGATGCCGGCCCGCGTCGCGGCGATGTCAAGGGGCCGGGCCGCGAGTTCGCCAATCGTCCCGCGCGTCCCACCAGCAAGGCCGTAGCCGGCCGCGTCGCCGCCTCCAAGTCCTATGGCGAACGCCCGCGCGTTTCGCGTCCCGAAGGTGACTTTGCCGACCGTCCCAAGCGCGACTACAGCAAGCCGCAGGGTGCTCGCCCAAGCGGCGCTGGCCGGCCCGATCGCGCCTTCACCGGCACTCCGCGCGGCCCGCGCCGCAACGATGCTGGTGCCGACGCACCCAAGCGGGCTTACGCGGCGCGCCCGCGCCCTGACAATGAGCGTCCCGGTGCCGATGGCCCCCAGCGCAGCTATGCGCCACGCACCCGTCCCGACAGCGAGCGCGGCGAGGCAGCGCGTGTGGTCCCCAATCGTCCGGGCCGTAATTTTTCGGAAAAGCCGCGCTCGTTCCGCCCCGATGGCGGCCGCCCCCAGCGTCCCGACAAGCCGGCCGGTGAACGCCCGACCCGCAGCTTTGCCGACAAGGCCGGCCGCCCTGGCCGCGACGCCCTCGGCCTTGAATCCAAGACCTATGGCAAGCCGAAGTCGCGTCCGGATGGCAAGCCCTATCCCAAGCGCGATGGCGCGGCCCCAACTCGCGGACCCAAGCCTGGCGGCTTCGGCAAGCCCGGCGGTCGGCCTGCGGGTGGAGCCGGTCGTCCCTCCGGCCCCCGCCGTCCCAAGTCCTAGCGAGGCCTGAATCCTTTGTCGTCCCCTTCCCCTTGAGGGGAGGGGTCCAAGGTGGGGTTGCCCGCCAAAATTCCGAACTTTCCCTCTCAAGGCCCAATTCATGCGCATCGTCGCCGGCAAATTCCGCGGCAAGACCCTGACCTCTCCGTCAGACGACTCCATCCGTCCCACCGGCGATCGCGTACGCGAAAGCATGTTCAACATTCTTGCGTCACGCCTCGGCCCGAACCTTGACGGCATCCGGGTATTGGACCTGTTCGCCGGCACCGGCGCGCTGGGCCTCGAAGCCCTGTCGCGCGGCGCCGCCCATGTCACCTTCGTCGATATCGGGGCCGAAGCGCGTGGCCTCATCCGTGATCACATCGAAGCTTTCGGGGCAGGGGGGATCACCAAGCTCTTGCGCCGCGACGCCACCGAACTGGGCACCCCCGGCTCGCTCAAGCCCTTCAACCTGGTGTTCCTCGATCCGCCCTATGGCCAGGGCCTGGGCGAACGAGCCCTTGCCAACGTCGCTGCCGGCGGCTGGCTCGCCCCCGGCGCTCTGGTGATGTTCGAGGAAAGCGCTGAAGCGGAAATCGCCATCCCCTCAGGCTTTACCCTTGACGATCGCCGGGTGTACGGGGCTGCGGCGGTGCACGTCTTGACCTTCTCAAGCTAGACACCCGCACACGCCCCGCATTTGCCGCGTATTTCCATTGTCGTCCGCTCCACGACAAACCCCTTGGCAGCCGTCCAGTCACCCAGCCGGCCCTCGATCACGCCATCGGCGAACTCGTCGACCTTGCCGCATCCTTCACAGATTGCGAACGCAATCAGCCCGCTGCGATGGCAATGCGCATCGGCACAGGCCACGAACGCGTTCAGCGATTCAAGTCGGTGCGCCAAGCCCCGCTCCACCAGCTTGTCCAGCGCGCGATACACCTGCAACGGCGCCTTGAGCCCGTCGTCCCGCAGCCGGTCCAAGATATCGTAGGCGCTGAGCGGGGCCGCCGAATGCGCCAGCGCGCCCAGTACCAGCCCCTGGTTCCGGGTCAGATCGTCGGCCCACACATGGTCGTGGCCCGCGTGACTGTCATCTGCATGCGCCATCTCTCTGGCCTTTCGTCTCACCGACCGCCGTCACACCCGCACCGGCGGCAATCCATTCGTCTCGGACCCCCGCCCGCGCCAATTCTACTGACCCAGCATCGCCGGCACCAGCAGGTCGGTATTGTGCTTGAACATGTCCAGATACGTCGCCGCGCCCTGCTCGGGCTCCGATAGCGCGTCGGCATAAAGCTCGCCACCCACGCGCGTCCCGGTTTCGTCGGCAATCTGCTGCAGCAGCCGCCCGTCACTCATGTTCTCGATGAACAAGGCGCTGACCGTGTCGGCTTTGACCTGCTCGATCAACTTGGCCACATCCGCCGCCGAGGCCTCGCTTTCGGTGGAAACGCCCTCTGGCGCAATGAACGCCACGCCGTACGCCTCGCCGAAATAGCCGAAGGCGTCATGCGTGGTGATGACCTTGCGCCGCTCCTGCGGAATGCCGGCGATCCGGGCAATCAGATCGTCGTCCAGCGCCGTAATTTCCGCCGAATAGCTGGCGGCGTTGGCCTCGTAGCTGGGGCAACCTTCGGCGTCCACCGCGCACAGCCCCGCCGCGACATTCTTGACATAGACCAGCCCGTTTTTGAGGCTTTGCCAGGCATGCGGGTCGGTCACCGTCTCGCCGTCTTCATCCATGGTGTGGCTCTTGATGCCCTCGCTCGCAATCACCACTGGACCGGCAAAGCCTGTCGACTCGACGAAGCGGTCGAGCCAGCCCTCGAACCCCAGCCCATTGACGAACATCACATCCGTCTCGCTCACCGCCACCGCATCGGCCGGCTTTGGCTCATAGACATGCGTGTCCGCGTTCGGCCCCACAATGGTGGTCACCGCTACCCGGTCTCCACCCACGCGAGCGACGATATCGCCCAGGATCGAGAACGTCGCCACCGCCTTGACCTCGGCTGCAAACACCGGCCCGGCAAGTGCCCAAACCAGCATCGCTACCACACTCGTCCGTAAAACCTTCATCTCGCATTCCTTTTGTCGCTGAAGCCGCCCATCCACCGGGCTAACTCCTCCCTCTCCAGGGGGAGGTCCTGTGGGGGTGCTCGCAGCCACAAGCTGTCACTCCCACTGCCTCAACCTCCGCCTCGAACCCGAGACGGAGCAAACCGATCAGCGGTGAGCCAAGCCATTACGCCACCCGATGCCGTGGCGCCTGCACCCTGGTAAAAATCACCCCGCGACGCCCGAAAAACAGTGATCCCATATAGATCCCCCCTGCCACGAGGATGATCGCCGGCCCCGATGCCACCCCAAGATAGTAAGAAACCAAGAGCCCGAAATAGCTCGACACCACCCCGAATCCCACTGCCAGCGCGCACATGCCTTCCAGCCCCCGCACCCAGAACCGGGATGCCGCTGCCGGTAACATCATCAGCCCAACAGCCAAAAGCGTCCCCAGCGCCTGGAACCCCCCCACCAGGTTGAGCACCACCAGCGCCAGGAATATCAAGTGCACCGGATGCCCCGCCTTGCTGACGCTGCGCAGGAACGTGGGATCCAGGCACTCTGCCACCAGCGGTCGCCACAACACCGCCAGCCCCACCAGGCTGATGGTCGCAATCGCCCCGATCATGACCAGCGCATCGTCGTTCAGCGCTAGCACCGTGCCGAACAGCACATGCATCAGATCCACATTCGATCCCTTGAGGCTGACCAGCATCACCCCCAGCGCCAGCGAGATCAGATAGAACGCCGCCAGCGACGTATCCTCGCGCTGGATGGTGAACCGCGACACCAGCCCGGCGAGCAGCGCCACCACCAGCCCCGCCGCAAAGCCTCCCAGCGTCATCGGCAGGATCGCGAGCCCGGACACCAGAAATCCCGCCGCCGCTCCGGGCAGGATGGCATGCGCCATCGCATCCCCGGTCAGGCTCATCCGCCGCAGCATCAGGAACACCCCCACAGGCCCGGCACTGACCGACAGGATGATCGCGCCGACCAGCGCCCGATTCATGAACCCGAACTGCGTGAACGGCTCGATGAACACCTCGAACAGGTTCATGCCGCGTCCCCGTGATGGTGATGATGCCCGTGCCCGCTCGGTTCATGCCACGGCGCCTGCTCGTCCCACGCCTCCGTCATCCGCCGCGCACGAAGGATATTCTCGCTTTTCAACGCCTCCTCGGTCACCCCCCAGGCAATCGGCTCGCGCGCCAGAAGCAGCGTTTGCGGAAACACCTTGCGCACCATGTCGACGTCATGCAGCACCGCGATCACCGTTCGTGCTTCGGCATGCCAATGCCGCACCAGCCCGATCAGGTCGCCCACGGTCTTCTCGTCGATAGCGGTGAACGGCTCATCCAGGAGGATGATCCGCGCATCCTGCACCAGCACCCGCGCGAACAGCGCCCGCTGCAACTGCCCGCCCGACAGCGTATCGATCGGCCGCTGCTCGAACCCTTTCAACCCCACCGCCTGCAAGGCCTCGTCCAGCGCCGACCGGTCGATGCCCCTGATGGCGCCGAACAGCCCGCGGCTCTTCCAGAATCCCAGCGACACCAGATCGCTCACCACCGCCGGAAAAGTCCTGTCGATCTCGGCAATCTGCGGCAGGTAAGCGATGTCGCGCAGCGAAAACCCGGCATGCTCGATCCGGCCCCCCAGGGGCTTCAGCGCTCCCGTAATGCCCTTGAGCAGCGTCGACTTGCCCGACCCGTTCGGCCCCACGATCGCCGTCAGCGACCCCGCCTCGAACGCCCCGTGCAGATGGTGCACCGCCGGATGACCGTCATAGCCCAGCGTCAGATCGTCGATCCGGATCGCCGCACCCATCAGCGCACCAGCGCCCACACTGCCAGCCAGATCAGTGCCACCGGTACCAGCACCAGCCCAACCCGCGTGCCTGCACCTATCTGCGCCAGGCTGAAATTCCGCATGTCACTGCACTCGCGTAATGTAATACAGTTACGTGTAATGCTATAACATCTGCTGAGTCAACCCGACCCGTCCCAACCACGGTAATGTTGACGCTATTTCAGCGGCCCCTTGAAGATGAAAAACGCCCCACCAAAAATCAGCGCGAACCCCACCGCATGGTTCCAGCTCAGTCTTTCCCCCAACACCGTCACGGCGAAAATTGCGAACACGCTGAGCGAGATCACCTCCTGGACGGTCTTGAGCTCCGCTCCCGTATAGACGCCGAACCCGATCCGGTTCGCCGGTACTGCCAGCCAATATTCGAACAGCGCAATGCCCCAACTGGTCATGACCGCCACCCACAGCGCCATGGATGGAAATTTTAGATGGCCATACCAGGCAAAGGTCATGAACACATTGCTGGCGATCAGCAGACCGATTGGCGCCAGGGTCGCAAAATTGAGGCCCATGGCCGCTCCAGTCGTTTCAAGGTCGCCACGGTACGCGCGATCCCATCCTCGTTGACCCCGCGCGTTGCTCGTGTCAAACCAATACCGTGTTGGTTCTTGAAGTCCATCGCGACCGAGAGATTCAGATTTTGCTTCCATAGGCCAGCTGGCCTCGGGATCAGGATCAAAAGGGAACACGGTGCGGATTACCCATCAGGGGCCAAAACCGGGACTGCCCCCGCAACTGTAAGCTGTGGGTCCTCTTTGATGCCACTGGCGCAAGCCGGGAAGGCGAGGGGACTGCATTCACCGCGAGTCAGGAGACCTGCCAACGCACAAGCCGGGCTCAACGCCCATTGATTCGCGCACGGAGGGTGCCATGACGAATACGACCACGGCCACGACGATCCCCTTGTCTCTCAGCCAGCGAGTTATCGCCGGCGCCGTCGCCCTGCTGCTCGGCCTTGTGCTGCTCGGCGGCACCGGCTTTGCCGGCGATTTCCGCCTCCATAACGGCGCGCACGACACGCGTCACGCCATGGGCTTCCCCTGCCACTAGGGCCGGGAGTCGGAGAGAGACAATGTTCAGGAACCTGTTTGCCGCTGCGGTTCTCGCAGCCCTTTGCGCTGGCTTGGTCACGGCCACGCTGCAGCATTTTCGGGTCATGCCGCTGATTTTGCATGCCGAAACGTTTGAAGGCGAGGGCGGCCATAGCCACGCTTTCGATACCCCCGCTCACACCCACGATGCGGCGGCGAGCCCGATCGGGGAATGGGCCCCCGCCAATGGCTTCGAGCGCACCGCCTACACCGCCTTGGCCACCATCCTGGCTGCCGCCGGCTTCGCCTTGCTGATGGGCGCTGTTTCCATGTTCGCCAACATTCCTATCACCTTCGCCAACAGCATGCTCTGGGCCATTGGCGGCTTCGCCACCTTCTCGCTGGCGCCCGCCTATGGCCTGGCGCCGGAACTGCCCGGCATGCCCGCCGCCGATCTGGTGGCCCGTCAGCTGTGGTGGATCGGCACCGCCTTCGCGACCGGGGCCGCCTTCACCCTCCTGGCCAAAACCCGCGCTTCCTGGGCCATCGCCATTGCCCTGGCCCTGGTTGTCACACCTCATCTGGTTGGCGCGCCCGCTGCCCCCGACGAACCCAGCGCCGTTCCGGCCCACCTCGCCACCGAATTTGCCGCCGTTACCCTGGGCACCTCGGCCGTGTTCTGGCTGGTCCTCGGCGCTGTCTTTGGTCGGCTCAGCGATCATTTTGCCCGCTCGCCCGCCGCTGCCGCCCCCGCCGGAGCCCACGCATGAGCAAGATTCCCACCACCGTGATCACCGGCTTTCTCGGCGCCGGCAAGACCACCCTCGTGCGCCATCTCCTGGCGCACGCCCCCAGGGGCAAGCGCATTGCCTTGATCATCAACGAGTTTGGTGACATTGGCGTCGATAAAGCCATCCTTGCCGGCTGCGGCGACGAAACCTGCCGTGAGGAGGACATGATCGAGCTCTCCAACGGCTGCATCTGCTGCACCGTTGCCGAGGATTTCATCCCCACCATGCAGGCCTTGCTCGCCCGCCCCGACAAGTTCGATCACATCGTCATCGAAACCTCGGGCTTGGCGCTGCCCCAGCCCTTGATCCGCGCCTTCAACTGGCCCGAGATCAAGGCCCAGGTCACCGTCGACGCAGTGGTCACCGTGGCCGACGCCGCGGCGCTGGCCGAGGGCCGTTTTGCCGCCGACGAAGCCGCCATCGACAGGCTGCGCCAATCCGACGACATGCTCGACCACGAAACGCCTTTGGGCGAACTGTTCGAAGACCAACTGATGGCCGCCGACCTCGTCATCCTCAACAAGACCGACCTGATCGATTCCGTGACCCTCGGCAAGGTGGAGGCTAGCCTGCGCGCCGAAATGCGCCCCGGAACCGGCCTGATCCACGCCCACAACGGCCACGTCGACATCGCCGCCCTGCTCGGCCTTGGCCTGGGTTCGGAAGCCGACATCGCCAACCGCCCCAGCCACCACGAACTTGAGCATGGTGGCGAGGCCCATGAACACGACGATTTCGACTCGTTCTCGCTGCGCCTGCCTGCTGTGGCCGGCAAGGACGAACTCCTGGCTGCCATCGAGACCACCATCCGGACCCACGATGTCCTGCGGCTCAAGGGCTTCGCCGCAATTCCTGGCGCCGGAGCACGTCTCGCCATCCAGGCCGTCGGCCCCCGCCTCACCACCTACTTCGACCGGCCCTGGAACGATGGCGAAGTGTGTGAAACGGCCTTGGTCGTCATCGGCGAAAGCCCCCTCGACCACGCCGCCATCACCGCGAGCCTGCAGCGGGCGATGACGGTGGTTGCCTAGGCTGCGCACCGTGCCCAGCCTGACGATCCTCTCGCTCAATGCCTTGCCTCAAGTGGGAGGGAAATGTTCGGGCCGCGAAGCTAGCCCTCGCGGCCCTATCCCGAGCTCCTCCTTGAGGAGATGGCCGGGGAGTGGGTCCCTCGCGCTGCCCGCGATGGTTTCCTGAAATGCACCTTCTCTCCGCCCAAGCCGGCTCCAGCCAGCAGGAAGGCGAGGCCATCGATCTGGCCCAATCGCCCGGCGCGTTGATATTTGCCTGCGCCGCCGATAGCGAATTGGCCATGCTCGCGGCCGCCGCCGACCGGGTTGGCGATACCGAACTGCGCCTCGCCAATACCCTGCGCCTCTCGCACAATCTGTCGGTTGATCTCTGGCTTGAGCGCACAGTCGCCCAGGCCCGCCTCGTCGTTCTCCGCCTCATCGGCGGCATCGGCTATTTCCAGTACGGCGTCGACGAACTCACCGCCCTTTGCGCCAACCGCGGCATTCCTCTCGTCCTGCTCCCCGGCGACGCTAGTCCTGATCCTATCCTGCAGTCCCGCTCCACTGTCCATCCCGACGACTGGAGCCGCCTGCACGCCCTTCTGATCGCCGGCGGTCCAGACAACGCCGATACGCTACTGCAGGCCTTAAAGCTGCTGGCGAGCCCTTCTTCACCTCGCCCCTCTGGGGAGAGGTCGACGGCGCAGCCGGCGGGTGCGGGGGCCCTCCTTGTTTCTTTGTCCACTGCCCCATTCGCCCGTTTCGGCTTCTGGCATCCCGATGTCGGCATGACGGACGAAGCTGGCCTGCGGGCGTTTCATGCCGGCCTGCCGCCCATGGCACCAGACGGTTCCTCCCTCTCCCGAGGGGAGGCTAGGTGGGGGGCAAACCCGACAGTCTCCCGCGTTCCCATACTCTTCTACCGAGCCGCGCTCGAAGGTGCCGGCACCGCGACGATCGAGGCGCTCATCGCCGAACTGGAGTGCCGCCATCTCGCCCCGGTGCCCATCCTCGTGTCGTCGCTTAAGGAGCCCGCCTGCGTCCGGTTCGTCCAAAACGCCCTGGCCGCCTTCTCCCCCTCCGCGATTTTCAACCTCACTGGCTTCGCCCTTGGTCTGGACGGCATCGACGCCAAGGCCAATCCCTTCGCCAACACCAATGCGCCAGTAATCCAACTGATTCAGTCCGGCCGGTCCCACGCGCAATGGCTGGCCGACCCCCAGGGCCTGTCGTCCAAGGACATGGCCATGTTCCTGGTCATGCCCGAACTCGATGGCCGCATTGGTGGCTTGCTCGTCGGTCACAAGGCCGACGCCGTCTGGCACGAGCGGTGCCAGATCCCCCTGACCGCCTACACTCCCGATCATCCCGGCATCACCCGCGCCGTCACCCTTGCGGCCAACTGGTCCCGCCTGCGCGCCACCCCGCGCCCCGAACGCCGCATTGGCTTCGTTCTTGCCAACTACCCCCTCCGCGACGGCCGCCTCGCCAACGGCGTCGGCTACGATGCGCCGCAGTCAACCGTGGAGATTTTGAAGGCATTGAACGATGCGGGGTATGCTCTGACTACCCAGCCATCGCCGCCCTGCTCCTTGAGGGAAGGGATTGGGGGCGGGGGTCTGCCAGTCGACGGCAACGCCCTCATCGGCCTTCTCCAATCCGGCCCCACCAACGCTAGCCCAGATCGTGGCAACTCCCCCGCCACACTGTCTCTGGCGCGCTACGCCGAGCTCTTCGCTACGCTCCCCGCCAAGATCCAATCCGAAGTCACCGCTCGCTGGGGCAGCTCCGCTGCCGATCCCTTCGTCCGCGATGCCGTCTTCCACCTCCCGGCCCTCATCTTCGGCAATGTTGCGATCCTGCTGCAGCCGGGACGGGGCTACGGGCTCGACGAAACCGCCAGCTACCACGATCCCGTCCTTGTTCCGCCCCACGCCTACCTTGCCGCCTATCTCTGGCTCCGCCACGAATTCGAAGCCCATGCCCTCATCCACAACGGCAAGCACGGCACCCTGGAATGGCTCCCTGGCAAGGCCACGGCCCTTGATGACTCCGGCTATCCCGACGCACTCTGGGGCCAGCTTCCCCATTTTTACCCGTTCATCGTCAACGATCCCGGCGAGGGCACCCAGGCCAAGCGCCGCACCGGCGCCGTCATCATCGACCACCTGGTGCCCCCCCTGACACGCGCCGAAACCTATGGTCCGCTCAAGGACCTCGAAGCGCTGCTCGACGAATATTACGCCGCCTCGGGCATGGATCGCCGCCGCCTGGCCGATCTACGCCGCCGTGTCCTCGATTTCACCCGCGACAGCCGTCTCGACCGTGATATCGGCCTGCCCGAGGACGAAACCGCTGCGTTGATCAAGATCGACAATTTCCTCTGCGATCTCAAGGAAGCCCAGATTCGCGACGGCCTCCACGTCTTCGGGCAGTCGCCCAAGGGGGATCTCGAGCGCGATCTGACCGTCGCACTGGCGCGTGTCCCGCGGGGAAACGACGGGGGCAAGGACGCCTCGTTGATCCGCGCTTTGGCTGATGATCTCAAACTCGGTTTTGATCCTCTTACGGTCAAGCTCGGCGATCCCTGGACTGGCCCGTCCCAAATCCAGCTTCACCTACCGGACGGCACCTCTCCCTCTGCGGGGCAGGTTCGGAGCAACGACGAGGGCGCTCATCTTCGAACAGTCGGCGACGTCGTCGAATATCTCGAGGCAATCGCCGCCAGCCTGGTCGACAGTACTATGATCCCCGAGCCCGACTGGTTTGCGACCAGCGCCGTTCTCACCACCGTCAACGACATCATTCGCCCCCGCCTGGCTGCGTCCGGCCCCGCCGAAATGCAGGCTCTGCTTGATGGTCTCGACGGCAAGTTCATCGCTCCCGGCCCTTCCGGCGCCCCCTCGCGCGGGCGCCTCGACGTGCTGCCCACGGGGCGTAATTTCTATTCGGTGGACAACCGCGCCATCCCGACGCCAACCGCCTGGGAACTGGGTAAAAAATCCGCCGAAAGCCTGATGCTTCGCCACTTTCAGGACCATGGCGTTTACCTGCAATCGCTCGCCCTTTCGGTCTGGGGCACGGCCAATATGCGCACCGGGGGCGACGATATTGCCCAGGCCCTGGCCCTGATCGGCGCCCGCCCGAATTGGGACCCGTCCTCCCTGCGCGTCTCTGGCTACGAGATCATCCCGCTGGCCAAGCTTGGCCGCCCGCGAGTGGACGTCACCCTGCGCATCTCGGGCTTCTTCCGGGACGCTTTCCCCGCCCAGATCGGCCTGTTCGATCGGGCAGTTCGCGCGATTGGCGCGCTTGATGAACCCACCGACGACAACCCCATCGCCGCTCGCATGCGCATCGACGCCCTTGGCCTGATGGCAGAGGGCCAAACCGAACAGGAGGCTGCGCTCGCCGCTGGTCACCGAATTTTTGGTTCCAAAACAGGCGCTTACGGCGCCGGCTTATCTGGGCTGATCGATTCGGGCACCTGGACCACCAAGGCGGACCTGGCGCGCCAAGCCCTTGACTGGGGCCAATATGCCTATGGCGCCCAGGCACATGGCACGCCCGCCCGAGCCCGTTTTGCCGCACGGTTGTCGCAGATCGACGCGGTGGTTCACAACCAGGACAATCGCGAACACGATCTGCTTGATAGCGACAACTACTACCAGTTCGAGGGCGGGCTCGCCGCCGCAGCCGAAATGCTGGGCGCAAGCAATCCTTTGATCTACCACAATGACCATTCCCGCCCAGACCGCCCGCTGATCAAGACGCTGGAGGAAGAAATCGCTTTCGTCATGCGCTCCCGCGTGGTCAATCCAAAATGGCTCAACGGCGTCAAGCGCCACGGCTACAAGGGCGCGTTCGAGATCATCGCGACGTTCGATTACATGTTCGCCTTCGCCGCTACCACGGGCGCGGTCAAGACGCACCATTTCGATTTGGCCTTCGAAGCCTTTATCGAGGATCAGGCGACCCGCGATTTTATCATCCACAACAACCGCTTTGGCTACGATGAACTGATCGCCAGGTTCAACGAGGCCCGGACCCGCGGGCTCTGGACCCCCCGTTCCAACTCTGCCTATGCTTTTTTGGAAGACACCCCATGACCGAGCGTGCGCCCAAGAAAACCGATCTGATGAGCGAGGTGGAGCGCGACGCCTATCATGCTGAAAAAATGCGCAAAAAGAAGGATGCGCGCGACAGGATTCTTGCCACCAAAACTGCCGAAAAAGGGTTGTTGATCGTCCACACCGGCAAGGGCAAAGGCAAGTCGACCGCTGCGTTCGGCATGGTGTTCCGCGCCATCGGTCATGGCTTCCGCGTTGGCGTGGTACAATTCGTCAAGGGCGCCTGGGACACAGGCGAGCGCGACCTGCTGCTCAAATTCCCCGACCTGGTCACCATCAGCGCCATGGGCGAAGGCTTCACCTGGGAAACCCAGGATCGTCAGCGCGACTTGGCGGCTGCCCGTGCCGCCTGGGAACAGGCCAAGGCGCTGATCATGGACCCAAGCTACAAATTGGTCTTGCTTGACGAACTCAACATCTGCCTGCGCTACGATTACCTGCCGATCCAAGAGGTTGTCGACTTCCTCAAAGCCAAGCCGCATGGCACCCACGTTATCGTCACGGGCCGCAACGCCAAGGATGAGCTGATCGAAATTGCCGATCTGGTCACCGAAATGACCGAGATCAAGCATCATTTCCGCGCCGGCGTGAAAGCCCAGGCCGGCATCGAGTTCTGATCTTGAGCTTGCCGTAACTGTTCTGCCGCGCTAGGGGCAATTGCCCCGAAGCGACCCCACCAGCCTGTCGATGATCGGGTCCATTTCTGCCAGGTTTCGCAACGAATATTCCGCGCTGAACGACCCATAGCTCTGCCGGTCGCAGAGCAGGATCATGCGCTGATAATGCACGCGTGCCCCCTTTATCGCTGAAAAACTGGCCCACTGCGGCGTCGTTACCTGGTAGGTCACGTGCCACGCGCCGGCTTCTGCCTGCTGCATCAGGCGATTGACCTCGGCTTCAAAACTTTCATTGCCCGTTTCCAGCAAGCCGCCCCAAATCACGAGACGTTGCGCGCCCCGGCGGCGCTGGAATTCCTGCCCGTCCCCATTGTCGCTCTCGCCGAGCCCGACATAGCCGGGTGGAATATCGATCTGATAGCCGAACCGCAGATTGGCGTAATAATCCCAGTCCTGCGCCGACGCAGGCGCCGCCATCAACGCCATTATCAGAAGCAGTGCTGCGTGCATGCTGAACCCGGCTTCATTACACCACCACGATCCCGGCATGCTTGGCCTTGTTCTCCGGCTCGACGTGGATGGTGATCTGGACATCTTCGACAGCCTGGTGCAGCCTGGCTTCGATATTGTCGCAAATGGCATGGGCTGCATCGACACTCATGGCGCCCGGCACCACCAGGTGAAAATCGACGAAGGTCAGCGCGCCGGCCTGCCGGGTGCGGATATCATGGGCTTCGATTGCCCCTTCCGCATTGGCCGCAATCACTTCGCGGATAAGCCTCAGCCGGTCGGGCGGGGTAGCCGCGTCCATCAGTCCGCCGACGCTGTCGCGAATGACGCCCCAGCCCGACCACAGGATATTGAGCGCCACCAATCCCGCCAGGATTGGGTCGAGGATAGCCCAGCCGGTCGCGACCACCAGCACCAGCCCCACCAGCACGCCGACAGTCGAAATCACGTCGGTCAACAGGTGCTTGCCGTCCGCTTCCAGTGCCGGGGAGCGGACCCTGCGACCATATCGGATCAGCACGAACGCCCAGACGACGTTGATCGCCGTAGCGCCCAGGCTGATCGCCAGGCCCTGCGCCGGCGCCGACAGTACATGTGGCTCAAACAAGCCGAGCACGGCCTCCCGGATGATCAGGATCGCCGCCACGATGATCATCACGCCCACGATCACCGCCGAAAAATATTCGGCCTTGTGATAGCCATAGGGCAGAGCGGCATCCGCCGGCTTTTGCGCCAGCCGCACCGCGACCAAGGCCACCACGGCCGTGACGACATTGACGATGGATTCCAGCGCATCCGAATACAGCGCCACCGATCCCGTGGTCCACCAGGCCAAGGTCTTCAGCCCAAGCACCAGCAGTCCCACCAAAAGACTTGCCGCGGCGATCGCCACCGTCTTGTTTGCCGCCGCAATCGCCAAAGCACCGCCCCGTCTGATCGGGCGAGTTTACGTCTCACGCCACAATGGGGGCATAACTCTCCCCGCTCATTCGCGCAAGTCCTTGTATCTGCAAATCATTTTCAGAAGCATTCTGAACTGCCGCAGCCTCGTCAAGCCTTTGATTGACCATACGGATTGTGCGCCTTAGAACCAGATTCATTGCAGCGTTCCCCCAAGGGACTGAAACAGAGTTCGGTGCGGTCGACCCAAATCGGGGACCAGGTCCGGAGCTGCTCGGTCTTTTGCGAACCTGCCTCTTGTTCCGGGAGGCGAATATGGCCGAGCCTGCCGTAGCTTCGGCGTTGTTTGATGTCCAGATCCCCGTCATTGCCGGCGTCGGCTGTCGGCGTGGTGCCGGTGCCGGCGAGATCATTGCGCTGCTGCACGAGGCGATGGCCGACGCTGGTCCCGCCTATCGATTGCTTGCCATCGCCACTCTGGACCGTAAGGCCGGTGAACCCGGCCTGATCGCCGCGGCCGACTATTTCGGCGTGCCCCTGCGGGCCCTCCCCGCCGATCAGCTTGCCGGTCCCGAGCCGGCAGGCTCTGCCAAAGTTCTGCGACTGATCGGCGTTCCCAGCGTCGCCGAAGCCACCGCTCGCCAGGCCGGTCCCTTGATCTTGCCCAAGTTCAAATCCGCCCACGCAACCTGCGCGCTCGCAGCGCTCGCCCCGCAATTTGATCTGGCAACCTTCGGTCAGCCGGCGCCCGTTTCCACTGCCGCCATTGCCCCGTCGAGGTCGCTGACCTCGACCGCCGGACCATAGGCCGGCCGCGCAATCATGATTACCTTGACCCCCAAGCGCCGTGCTGCGGCAAGCTTTGCCGCCGTCTGTCCACCGCCCGAATTCTTGGTGACCAGGTGAGTGATCTCCTCGCGCTCCATCAACTGTATCTCGCCGGTCAGATCGTAGGGCGGCCGCGACAGCAAGACGCTGATATGCCTTGGCAATTCGGCCACGGGCGGCTCGATCAGCCGCGCGACGAACTGGCAGTCGTCGCGCTCGAAAAACGCTTCCAGCCCGGTATGGCCGCTGGTCAGCAGCACATCGGCATTGGCGGGCAGGGCAGCCGCCGCTTCGGCGGTCGTGTCCAGCGTCAGCCAGTCGTCGCCTGGTGTCTGCGTCCAGGCCTGGCGCATGAACCGAACCAACCCAATCCCCGTTGCCTGGGCGGCGGCGACGGCATTGACGGACATCAGCCCGGCATAGGGATGGGTGGCATCCACCAGACGCTGCGTGCCGACGGCCCGCATATAGGCGGCCAAGCCGGGTATGCCGCCGAATTTTCCCATCCGGATGCCACCCTTTGGCAATCTGGGATCGCTGGTGCGCCCAACAAGCGAACTGGTGACGTCATGACCTCTGTCGACCAATCGGTTGGCCAGTTCCCGCGCTTCCGCCGTTCCGCCCAGAATCAGGATTTTCATCCGCCACGATCTCGTTGCGCCCCGAGCGATTGTGCCCGCGCGCTCCGGCGCTCGCAATATGCTTGGGCCCAATAATGTCTGACCGAGCGATCCACAGTCCCGCCATTGTCCTTTGCCCCGTGAGCGGCTATCGGTCGGCATATCGGCAAGACACAGAGGCGTGAATTTGGCTAACGGCCTGGTTATCGGCGCGCCGCGCTCAGGCTCGGGCAAGACGGTCATTACGCTGGGCCTGCTTGCCGCCTTGCGCCGCCGGGGAACGACTGTCGCCCCCGCCAAGACCGGCCCCGACTATATCGATCCTGCGTTCCTGGGCCGTGCCGCTGGTCGTGAGGCGGTCAACCTCGATCCATGGTCGATGTCGCCGCACCGCCTCAAATCCCTTGCCGCCCGGCATGCCGGCGATGCCCTGCTGGTTGTGGAAGGCGTCATGGGGCTTTATGACTCCGCCGCCGATGGAACCGGGTCGACCGCCGACCTGGCCGAACTCCTGGACCTGCCGGTCATTTTGATCGTCGATGCCGACCGGCAAAACCAGTCGGTAGCGCCCCTCGTGGCCGGATTTGCCAATTGGCGCGTCGGGGTTCGCATTGCCGGCGTCATCCTCAATCGCGTCGCGTCGAGCCGGCACGAAACCATGCTGGTCGAGGCACTGGCGCCAACGGGTATCGCCTGCCTCGGCGCAATCCCGCGCAATCCCGCGCTGGTCATTCCCGAACGCCACCTGGGCCTGGTCCTGCCCGGCGAGATCGATGATTTCGAACCCTTTCTCGCCACTGCCGCCTCGGCGATCGGCGACTATGTGGACCTTGAAGCGCTTTTCGCTTTGGCCTCGCCATTGCCCCAGGCGGCCGAGGAGCCTGCCCTCCTTCCGCCGCTGGGCCAGCGCATCGCCGTTGCGCGTGATGCCGCCTTTGCCTTTGCCTACCCTCACCTGCTCGACGGTTGGCAGCGACAGGGGGCGGAACTCAGCGTCTTCTCCCCGCTCGCCGACCAAGCGCCCCCCGTCGATGCCGATGCGGTCTTTCTGCCCGGCGGCTATCCCGAATTGCACGGCGCCACGCTTGCCGCTGCGACGACCTTCAAGACGGGGCTGCTTGCCGCCCGCGAGCGCGATGCATTGATCTATGGCGAGTGCGGCGGCTTCATGGTCTTGGGGGAAATCCTGATCGACAAATCCGGTCAACCCCATGAAATGGCTGGTCTCTTGCCGCTCATCACCCGGATCGACCGGCCCAAGCGCATCCTGGGCTATCGCAGGCTCATTCAGAGCGGGGCCCTGCCATGGCCCGTCCAGCTTAACGGGCACGAATTTCATTATTCCTCGGCGAGGCAGTCGCGGCTGCCGCCGCTGTTCCAGGCCAGTGACGCGCGTGGCGCGGCCCTCCCGCCCATGGGCGCTGCCATCGGTCGGGTCATGGGCTCCTATGCCCATGTGGTTGATGCGGCATGACCCGCGCGCTGATGTTCATGGGCACCGGCTCCGATGTCGGCAAATCCCTGCTCGTGGCGGGTCTTTGCCGCGCCTTTGTCCGGCGCGGTCTGCGCGTGGCCCCGTTCAAGCCGCAAAACATGTCCAACAATGCCGCGGTGACCGAGGACGGTGGCGAAATCGGCCGGGCCCAGGCGCTGCAGGCTCGGGCCGCCTGCCGCCCGCCAACGACCGCGATGAACCCGGTCCTGCTCAAGCCCGAACAGGAGACCGGCGCGCAACTGGTGGTGCGCGGGCGGCGCCGCGCCTCCATGTCGGCCCGCGACTACTTCGCCCGGCGCGCCACCCTGTTGCCCGAAGTCCTTGCGGCCTTTGCCGAATTGGCGAGCGACGTGGACCTGATTCTGGTTGAGGGCGCTGGCAGCGCCTCCGAAGTCAATCTGCGCGACCAGGACATCGCCAATTTTGGTTTTGCCCAGGCGGCCAAGGTGCCGGGGGTCGTCATCGGCGATATCGAGCGTGGCGGGGTCATCGCCGCGCTGGTGGGAACCTTCGCCGTGATCGATCCCGCCGATGCCGGGCTGATCGTAGCCACCTTGGTCAATAAATTCCGAGGTGATCCGACGCTTTTCACCGCCGGCAGGAGCGTCATTGCCGAGCGTACCGGCGTTCCTTGCCTGGGGCCGGTGCCCTATTTTGCCGATGCCCACAAGCTCCCAGCCGAGGACGTCATGGCCCTCGATGGGCCGCAGCGGACCGGCACCGGCCGATATCACATCGTCGTGCCACGCCTGCCGCGCATCGCCAATTTCGACGATCTCGATCCGCTGCGGGCCGAACCGGGCGTCGCCGTGACCGTGGTCGAGCCCGGCCGGCCCCTGCCGCGCGATGCCGATCTGATCATCCTGCCCGGCTCCAAGGCCACGCGCGCCGATCTGGCTGCTTTGCGCAGCCAAGGCTGGGACATCGATATTCTGGCCCATCACCGTGCCGGGGGCAGGGTGCTCGGCATCTGCGGCGGCTACCAGATGCTGGGCCAAACCATTGCCGATCCCGACGGGATCGAAGGCCCGTCCGGCACCAGCGCGGGACTAGGCTTGCTGGACGTTCAGACCGTGCTGACCCCCGTTAAGCAATTGCGCCTTGAGCAGGCCATGGCCATGCCGAGCGGCCTGCCGATCGCCGGCTATCATATGCATATGGGCCTGTCCCAAGGCCCCGACCTTGCGCGGCCCTTCGCAATGGTTCAGGGCGATCCAGAAGGCGCCACCAGCCCGAACGGCCTGGTCCGAGGCACCTATCTGCATGGCCTGTTCGCCGCCGACGATTTCCGCCGGGCTTTCATCGGCAGTGCAGCCACGGGGGGCATCAACTATGAAGCGGGGATCGAGGCGACGCTCGATGCCCTCGCCACCCACCTTGAAACCCACCTCGATCTCGATGCGCTGTTGGCGCTGGCCCAACCGGTTCGGCTTGCCTGATGGATGTCCTGGTCTCCCCACTCTGCCTGCTGATCGAGCGCCTTCTTGGCTATTCTCCGCGCCTTGTTAGCGCCATCGGCCATCCCGTCATGTGGTTCGGGGCGCTCATCGATTATCTGGAGCGCAAATTCAATCGTCCCCATCACCCCGCGCACCGGCGACGCACGGCCGGCATTGTAAACCTGGCGATCCTGCTGGGGATAACTTTGGTGATAACCCTGCCGGTGCAGCAGGTTTTGCGAGCGATCCCAGGTGGTTGGACGCTCGAAATTCTCCTCGCCACCCCGTTTCTGGCGCAACAGGAGCTGGGTCGGGCCGTGCATGCAGTCTTTGACGCGCTCGGCCATTCGCTCGAGGCGGGACGGGACGTGGTCAGCCACATCGTCGGCCGCGACCCCCAAGCCCTTGATGAGGCTGGCGTTTGCCGCGCCGCCATCGAAACCCTGGCGGAGTCGACCTCCGATGGCGTCGTCGCACCTTGGTTCTGGCTGGTGCTGTTGGGCCTGCCCGGCATCGTGCTTTACAAGGCCATCAATACCGCCGATTCGATGATCGGCCATCGCACCGAACGCTATCGCGATTATGGCTGGGCAGCGGCCCGGCTGGATGATTGGGTCAACTGGATTCCCGCCCGGCTGACCGCCGTTCTCATCACTGCGGCCTGCTTCGTGACGCCCCATGCAAGCCCCGGAAAAGCCTGGGCAATTGCCCGGCGCGATGCCCGAAAGCACGCCTCGCCCAATTCGGGCTGGCCCGAGGCAAGCTTTGCCGGCGCCCTAGGCTTTACCCTAGGCGGACCGCGCAGTTATAGCGGTGAAATCGTTGATCTGCCGGCTTTTGGTAGCGGCAAGCGCGCCCTGGTGGCCAGCGACATTCTGCGCGCACTGCAGCTGTATCGCGCAACGCTCAACATCACCCTTACGGTTAGCATTCTGTTAGCGTTGATGACCGCATCGGCGCGTATTCAAGCTTCATAGATGCGCGGTCCGTCCGTACTGGGTGGTTCGCCCTTGAGCACCATCGGCAAGCCGGCGACGACGAAGTACACATCGTCGCAAATCTCGGCCAGGCGCTGATGCGCCGAACCGGCCAGATCGCGGAACGTGCGGGACATGGCATTGTCGGGCACGATCCCGAGCCCGACTTCGTTGCTGACCAGCATGATCTTGGCGCGCTTGACCTGCACCAGTGTCGCCGCAAGCTGCTCGACCGCCCCGGCGACCTCCTCGCCGGCCATCAGCATGTTGGTGATCCACAGCGTCAGGCAGTCCACCAGAATCACATCATGGTCGACGGAAGCCGAGATGATGGCGTCCGACAGCGCCAATGGCTCCTCGATGGTGTCGAAGCGCCCGGCGCGACCGCGCCGGTGACTTTCCACCCGGTCGCGCATTTCGGCGTCCAGCGCGGTGGCAGTGGCCAGATAGGCCGGCTTGCTGCCTTCGCGCATGGCGAGCCGCTCGGCCAGGGCCGTCTTTCCCGAGCGCGCACCGCCCAGCACCAATAGATGTCGCGTCATGATCTTTCTCTTGCCGCTCGCATCGCCATTCCCCACAAAGCCGCAGTGGCAAGCAGGTTGCCTACTCTGTCACACCCATGCAGGGCAGGGATGCAAAACCCGCGCTTTGGCATGGTCAATCGGTTGCTTATTGTACTTTCGTCTTAGCATCTTTCGCATTATGGTCCGCGCCGAACCGACCCCATATGCTCTGGCATCGAACGGAGGCGCCCGCGTGCCCAGATACTATCTTGGCGTTGACGGCGGCGGCACCAATTGCCGCGTCCGCCTCGTCGACGAGACCCTGACGACCCTTGCCGAAGTCAAGAACGGCCGCTCCAATTTGCAGATCGATGATGGCGAACCCGCGTTCAAGGCGATCAGCGACGGCACGCGCGACGTGTTCGCGGCTGCCGGGGTCGATTACCGGGAAACGCGCAATACCTTTGCCTGCTTCGGCATGGCCGGCGGCCGGATGGATTCGGCGCGCGACGAGTTCGCGGCGCGTCCCTGGCCCTTTGCCGGGGTCAAGGTCCATGACGATATCGATATCGCCCATGCCGGCGCCCTGGGCGGCAATGACGGCGCGGTGATCATCGTGGGCACCGGCTCTGCCGCGCTTGCCATCGTCGATGGCAAGCGCCATCAATGCGGCGGCTGGGGCTTCCAGATCGGCGACCAGATGAGTGGCGCCATATTGGGCCGCGAACTGGTGCGCTATGCCGTCGAGGCGCAGGACGGGCTGGTGCCCGCTTCGCCCTTGACCGAGGCGGTGATTGCGGCTCTGGGCGGCGACAACCAGGCCGTGATGACGTGGTCGTTCGGCGCCGACAAGGACGTGCGCATCATCGGCAATGACGGCTCCGAAGGCCATGGCGACCTGCTGGTCGGCCGCGCCCCTGCCGAATTCGGCCGCATGATGCCGCTGCTGATCGATCATCTCGACCAGGGCGATCCGGTGGCCCGGCAGATGATGGATGTGCAACTGGGTTACGTGGATCGCTATGTGCGCTGGTTCCAGGCCCGCAATGCCCATGTCATGGCCATTGTCGGCGGGTTCGGCGAACGCATTTTTCCGCTGTTGCAGCAACGTTATGGCGACTTTGTCGCCTTGCCGCTTTATGAACCGCTGCATGGCGCGGTGATCCTCGCCAAGCAGAATTTTGCCCAAAGCCCGACTTGAGAAGGACTTAACCTCGTGTCCAGCCGCATCATTCCGGTTCAGCCTTTCGATTACGTGGTGTTCGGCGCCACCGGCGATCTGACCAAGCGCAAGCTTATTCCCGCGCTTTATCATCGTTTCAAGGATGGCCAGTTCGACGAGCAGTCCCATATCATCGGCGTTTCGCGCTCCAAGCTCAGCGATGCCGATTTCCAGAAACTGGCGCGCGATGCGGTCACGGAGTTCGTGGAAAAGGAATATCAGGATGCCGCGGTCATCGACCGCTTCGTCACCATCTTTTCCTATATTCCCAACGATGTCAGCGATCCGGCGAAATGGACCGATATCGGCAAGGCGCTGCGCGACGACCCCAAGATCGTGCGCGCCTTCTATTTGGCCGTGGCGCCCGACCTGTTCGAGCCGATTGCCGAATACCTGTCCAAAAAGAAATACTATCGCCGCGACGCTCGCGTCGTCATCGAAAAGCCGTTGGGCCATGATCTGGCCTCATCGATGGAAATCAACGATGGCGTGGCCAAGATCTTCCGCGAAGATCAGGTTTACCGGATCGATCATTACCTGGGCAAGGAGACGGTCCAGAACCTCCTGGCGCTGCGCTTTGCCAATACGCTGTTCGAGCCGATCTGGAACTCGGCCCATATCGACCATGTGCAATTGACCGTGGCCGAGTCAGTCGGCGCCGGTACGCGCGGCTATTACGACGAGTCCGGCGCTCTGCGCGACATGATCCAGAACCACATGCTGCAGCTATTGTGCCTCGTGGCCATGGAGCCTCCCGCATCCGACGACGCCAATGCGCTGCGCGACGAAAAGCTCAAGGTGCTGCGCTCGCTCAAGCCCATCGTCAATGGCGATGTGGCGCGCATGACCGTGCGCGGCCAATATCGCGGCGTGAAGTCGGAAACCACTTCGGTGGCCGGCTACCAGGATGAATTGCCGCCCGAAAAGAAGGGCAGCCGCACCGAGACCTTCGTGGCGCTCAAGGCCGAAATCGAGAACTGGCGCTGGGCCGGCGTGCCGTTTTACCTGCGCACCGGCAAGCGCATGGCCAGCCGCGTGTCGGAAATCTGCATCCAGTTCCGCTCCATTCCCCATTCGATCTTCGATCATGCCGAGGGCGCGCCCAAGGCCAACAAGCTGATCATCCGCCTGCAGCCCGACGAGGGTGTCAAGATGATGATGATGATCAAGGACCCGGGCCCCGGCGGCATGCGCCTGCGCGAAGTGCCGCTCAACCTGAGCTTTGCCGCCACCTTCACCGAGCGCACGCCCGAAGCCTATGAGCGGCTGTTGCTCGACGTGATCCGGGGCAACCAGACCCTGTTCATGCGCCGCGACGAGCTGGAAGCGGCCTGGCAATGGGTCGATCCGATCCGCGAAGCCTGGGACAATTCGCCCGAGCCGACCCAGCCCTATACCGCCGGCACCTGGGGCCCGACGGGCGCCATCGCCCTGATCGAGCGTGACGGCCGCACCTGGTACGAGGGTGATAATTAATCCCATGATACGTGGACCGATCATCGATTGTCAGGACTGCCTCACCTCGCCCCTCCGGGGAGAGGTCGGCGCGTCAGCGCCGCATGAGGGCTGCGATGCTGCAGAAATGAGTGTTCTCCTCGCATCGCACCCCTCACCCTGGCCCTCTCCCCGGAGGGGCGAGGGGACGCAAGAACTGAAGCATCCCTTGCCCAGCGAGTCGGTCCAATGACGATCGAGCGCCGCAGCTTCGCCGATAAGCCGACTCTGGCCAAGGAGCTGGCCGAGGCCGTTGCCGAGCGCATCCGGACGGCAATCGCCGAGCGCGGCGCGGCGGCTGTAGCGGTCAGCGGCGGCTCGACGCCCGGCCGGTTTTTCCAGGCCTTGGGCAAGACCAGGGACATCGACTGGTCCAAGGTCATCGTCACCCTGGTCGACGAACGCTGGGTGGATGAAACCAACGACCGCTCCAACGCCCTGCTGGTCAACGAGCGCATGCTGCAGGGACCGGCAGCGATCGCCCGCTTCCTGCCGCTCTATTCGGGCGGCGACGAGCCGACGCCTGAGCAGGTCGAAAAAACCAATGCCGCGCTGGCCAATCTGCCGCGCCCGTTTGCCGCGGTCATTCTCGGCATGGGCGGCGATGGCCATACGGCCTCGTTCTTTCCCGGCGGCGATACGCTCGTCGCAGCGCTGACCGAACCGGGTCCCGCGCTTGCCATCCACGCTCCCGGCGCCGGGGAGGCGCGCATTACCCTTACCCTTCCGTATCTGCTGAACACGGATGGGCTCTACCTTCATATCGAAGGCGAAGAAAAGGCCGTCGTTCTCGACACGGCATTGAGTGAAGGTCCCACAGAGGCCATGCCCATCCGTGCCGTGCTGCGCTCCGGCCAGACTGTAACCGTCTATTGGTGCCCATAGTCCCCGTCGCGGTCCCCAATCGACCGCCTCGGCCACTATAGCGGCTCCACCAAAGGAGCTCCGATGTCTGTCCGCCAATCCATCCTGGATGTCACCGATCGTATCGCCGCCCGCAGCCGCGACACCCGCCGCGATTACCTCAACCGGCTCGACGCCGCCAAGGAAGCCGGCGTCTATCGCTCCAGCCTCTCCTGCGGCAATCTCGCTCATGCCTTTGCCGCCTGCACCCCCGCCGAAAAGGCCGCGCTCGCCGGCAGCAAGACGCTGAACCTGGGCATCGTCACCTCCTACAACGACATGCTCTCGGCCCATCAGCCCTACCAGTTCTATCCCGATATCATCAAAGCCGCTGCCCGCGAGACCGGCGCGACCGCCCAGGTCGCCGGGGGCGTGCCGGCCATGTGCGATGGCGTGACGCAGGGGCAGCCCGGCATGGATCTGTCGCTGTTTTCGCGCGACGTGATCGCCATGGCCACCGCCATTTCGCTCAGCCACAACATGTTCGACGCCGCCGTCTATCTGGGCATCTGCGACAAGATCGTGCCGGGCCTGTTGATCGGGGCCCTCAGCTTCGGCCACCTGCCGGCCGTGTTCGTGCCCGCCGGACCAATGCCCTCCGGCATGCCCAACGACGAAAAGAGCCGCATCCGCCAGCTCTATATGGAAGGCAAGGTCGGCCGCGCCGAACTGCTCGAGGCCGAGGCCAAATCCTACCATTCGGCCGGCACCTGCACCTTTTACGGCACCGCCAATTCCAACCAGATGCTGATGGAAATCATGGGTCTGCACCTGCCGGGCGCCAGCTTCGTCAATCCCGGCACGCCCTTGCGCGACGCGCTGACCCGCGAGGCGACCCGCCGCGCCCTGTCGTTGACCGCGCAGGGCAACGACTATACCCCGGTCGGCCATGTCATCGACGAGAAGTCCATCGTCAACGGTCTGGTCGGCCTGCATGCCACCGGCGGCTCGACCAACCACACCATGCACCTGATCGCCATCGCCGCCGCCGCAGGCCTGCAGGTCACCTGGGATGACATGAGCGATCTTAGCGACGCCACCCCGCTGCTGGCCCGCGTCTATCCCAATGGGGTTGCCGACGTGAACCATTTCCATGCCGCCGGCGGCATGGGGTTCCTGATCCAGGAACTGCTGGAAAGCGGCCATCTGCACGAAGACGTCAAGACGGTCTGGGGCAATGGCCTGAGCGGCTACGCCGTCGAGGCCAAGCTGATTGAGGACAAGCTGACCTTTGAAGCGTCACCCAGGCAATCGGCACTGCCCAAGGTGCTGACCACGGTGGCCAATCCGTTCCAGACCTCTGGCGGGCTCAAGCTGCTCACCGGCAATCTGGGCCGTTCGGTCATTAAGGTCTCGGCCGTCAAGCCCGAGCACCGCGTTATCGAGGCGCCCGCCCGCGTCTTCCACGGCCAGGAGGGCCTGCAGGCCGCGTTCAAGGCGGGCGAACTCAATGGCGACATGATCGCCGTCGTTCGGTTTTCCGGTCCCCGCGCCATCGGCATGCCCGAGTTGCACAAGCTGACGCCCGCACTCGGCGTCTTGCAGGATCGCGGCTTCAAGGTCGCGCTCTTGACCGACGGCCGCATGTCCGGCGCCTCGGGCAAGGTGCCCGCCGCCATCCACATGACCCCCGAAGCCGTCGACGGCGGCCCCATCAGCAAGCTGCGCGATGGCGACATGATCCGCCTCGATGCCAATGCCGGCACGCTGACCTTCCTCGGCGACGAACGCGAACTGCTCTCGCGCACCCCGGCCACCGAGGACTTGCGGCCGCAGCATTTCGGCATGGGTCGGGAGTTATTCGCTGGGTTCCGGAGCCTTGTGGGCGTGGCGGACCGGGGGGCGAGCGTGTTTCAATAAGGCTCAGGCGGCCGGAAGACGCATCGGCTCGATCGCCTGGATGTCGGCATTGGCCGCCATTTCGGTGATCGTCAGGTCGTAGAGGCCCTGCATGTTGATCCAGAATTCCGGCGTCATCGAGAAGAACCGGGCCAGCCGCAAGGCTGTGTCCGGGGTAACGCCGGTGTCTTCCCGCACCAGCCGCTCGATCCGCGTTCGCGGCACGCCGAGCTTTCCTGCCAGCCCATAGGGCGTCAACCCGAGCGGTTCGAGAAACTCCTCGCGCAAATACTCGCCCGGATGAACGGGCGGCGTGATCCGAACTGTCATGGTGCAGACTTTCTAATGGTAGTCGACAATTTCAACATCCTCCGCCCGTCCCTCGCTCCAGCGAAAGCAGATGCGCCACTGGTCGTTGATCCGGATCGAGTGTTGACCCGCGCGACTGCCGCTGAGTGCTTCCAGCCGATTGCCTGGCGGCACCCTCAAGTCCGCCAGTTCCGAAGCCGCAATCAGCGCCGCTAGCCGCCGTTGAGCCGGTCGCACCAGGTCGGCTGGATATCCCTTGGGACACCGCCCGGTCGCGACTGCCGCGCTGAACTTTCCCTTGAACGATGCTATCAATGCAGCCTCGCGTATCTGTGGATGATACTATCGCCATTGAGACGACGGATCAAGTGCTGATACGTTTACCGGCTTCGCCCGAACAGCCTTTCGATATCGCGCTTCTTGAGCTCAACATAGGTCGGTCGGCCATGGATGCATTGCCCGGAATGGGGCGTGGCCTCCATGTCGCGGAGCAGGGCGTTCATTTCATCGACCCGGAGGCGCCGACCCGAGCGGACCGAGCCGTGGCAGGCCATGCGGCCGATTATGGCATCCATGCGATCGGCCAGCGCCGAACTGGTTTCCCATTCGGCCAGGCCATCGGCGAGATCGCGGACGAGGCTGGAGACGTCGGTTTGCCCCAAAAGGGCAGGGGTCTCGCGCACGGCGATGGCGCGTGGACCGAAGCGCTCGAGATAAAGCCCGAAGCGTTCCAGCTCGGGCGCGGCGTCTTCGAGGCGGGCGCAGTCCTCCTCGGGCAGTTCGATGACGACGGGAATCAGTTGCGCCTGGCTGGCGATCGGGCCGGAGGCGAGCTGGGCCTTGAACCGCTCATAGACCAGGCGTTCGTGGGCGGCGTGCTGGTCGACCAGCAGCAGGCCCTCGGCGTTCTGGGCGATGATGAAATTGTCGAACATCTGAGCTCGCGCCGTGCCGAGGGGGAACGCGACTGGGGCGCTTTCGCTCTCGGCCATCATCTCGACGCGAGCGCTCGGTTCGGTGAAGCCGGCCAGTGTGGAGGCGAAGCCCGGCTCCTGCATGTGCCGCGCGAATTCGGTGCCGTGTGCGGCCTGCACGAAGGACGTGGGCTCGGGTGCTGGCTGGTAGGCAGGCGCCGTGAAGGCGCCCAGCACATCGTCGGCCACGCTGCTCGAGGCCTTGAACCCTCCCGCGTGCAGCGCCTCGCCGATGGCGCGGATCACCGCGCCGCGCACGCCGCCGGCATCGCGGAAGCGCAGTTCGGCCTTGGCCGGATGCACGTTGACATCCACATCGGCCGGATCGATCGCCAGATAGAGCGCGATCACCGGAAAGCGGTCGCGGAAAACATAGTCGGCATAGGCGGCGCGCACGGCCCCGATGAGCACCTTGTCGCGCACCGCGCGGCCATTGACGAAGTAGAACTGCGACAGCGAACTGGCGCGATTATAGGTCGGCAATCCTGCAAGGCCGGCGACCACGACGCCATGGCGGGCCGTTGCCAGCGGCACGGCATTGCGCGCGAAATCGTGGCCGATCACCTGCGCCAACCGGGCTTCGAGTGCTCCGCCACCGGCCATGGCGGGCCAGTTGGCGGGGCTGCGATCGCTGCCATCGAGCACGAAATGCACGCCGGGATTGGCCATGGCGAGCCGCTTGACCACATCGGTGATGGCACCGGCCTCGGCCCGGTCGCTCTTGAGAAACTTGAGGCGCGCCGGAATATTGGCGAAGAGGTTCTTGACCTCGACGACGGTGCCCCGGTTCATCGCCTGCGGCACCGGGCCGTGGCTGACGCCATTGCGGACCTCGAGCCGAAGTCCGTTTTCCCCGTCACTTGTGCGCGACGCGATGCTGAGCTCGCCAACCGAGCCAATCGAGGCCAACGCCTCGCCGCGAAAGCCCAGCGTACGGATATCGTCCAGCGCGTCGGCGCCCAGCTTGGAGGTGGCATGCCGGGCCACCGACAGCATCAGATCGGCCCGGTCCATGCCATGGCCATCGTCGGCGATGCGGATCAGGCCCTTGCCGCCCATGGCGGTGGTGACCACGATCCGGCCAGCCCCAGCGTCGATGGCATTTTCCACCAGTTCCTTGACGACGCTGGCGGGCCGCTCGACGACTTCGCCGGCGGCGATGCGGTTGATCAGGTCTTCGGGCAGTTGGCGGATGGGCAAGGGTGATTCTCCTGGGCCGCAATATAGGCGATACACGCAGGGTTTCCGACCCGGTTCGCGCTCTTGCACATTTCGCTGCAGTGCTCTTCGCACCGGTGTGACAGACCACCGCTCGTCTGCTATGTGCGGTTGCAGATCTTTTGCGGAGCGCTGCCTTGATCATCGAACCAAAAATTCGCGGTTTTATCTGCACCACGGCCCATCCGGTCGGCTGCGCCACCAATGTGCAGCGCCAGATCGACCATGTCGTGGTCAAGGGCCCCGTTCCGTCCGGCTTCAAGCGGGTGCTGGTGCTGGGTTGTTCCACGGGCTATGGCCTGGCCTCGCGCATCGTCACCACCTTTGGCAGTGGCGCCGACACCGTTGGCGTGTCCTTCGAGCGGCCCCCGGCCGAAGGCAAGACGGCGAGCGCCGGCTGGTACAATAACCGCGCCTTCGAACAGCGGGCGAAGGCGGCCGGCCGCGTGGCGGTCACGGTGGAAGGCGATGCCTTTTCCAACGCCATCAAGGCCGAGGCGATAGAGGCCGTCAGGACCAATCTGGGCCAGGTCGACTTAATCGTCTATTCCGTTGCCTCCCCGGTTCGCACCGATCCGGTGGACGGCATGACCTATCGCTCGGCCATCAAGCCCTATGGCAGCGCGGTCACCTCCAAGACGCTCAATACCGGCACCGGCGAAGTCTCCGAAATCGCCGTCGAGCCGGCGACCGAGGAGGAGGCCGCCTCCACGGTCAAGGTGATGGGCGGCGAAGACTGGGAACTCTGGATTGCGGCATTGTCCGAAGCCGGGGTCCTCGCCGATGGTTTCCAGTCGCTGAACTACACTTATCTGGGCAGCGAACTGACCTGGCCGATCTATCACAAGGGAACGCTGGGCAAGGCCAAGGCGGATCTGGATCGCGCCGCTGCCGCCATCCGCGCCCGGTTCGGCGCGCACGCCGCCCATGTCGTGGCGCTCAAGGCCGTGGTGACGCAGGCCAGCTCCGCCATTCCGGTGGTGCCGCTCTATGGCACCCTTCTCATCAAGGTGATGGATGAAATGGGTATTGGCGAAGGCACCATCGAGCAGATCGACCGCCTGTTCCGCGTCAAGCTGCAGGGCGATATCGCGCTCGACGAAGACGGCCGCGTCCGCGTCGACGACTGGGAACTGTCCGGCATCGTGCAGGCCGAACTCAAGAAGCGCTGGGCCGCGTTGACGACCGAGAGTCTGCCCGCGCTGGCCGACCTGCCAAAATATCGCCAAGAATTCCTCAAGCTGTTCGGGTTCGGCCTGGGTGGGGTCGATTATAGCGCCGATGTCGATCCGCAGGTCGTTCCCGCCAACTGACTGGCATGACCACCCCAATCGCACCCATGGACCTTGCCCTGGCGCTCGCCCAGGAGGCGGCAGCCGATGGCGAAGCGCCGGTGGGGGCGGTGGTGGTGGAGAATGGCGTCGTGCTGGCCGCCGAGCGCAACCGCATGCGGGCACTCGCCGACCCCACCGCCCACGCCGAAATGCTGGCGATCCGCGCGTCCTTGGCCAGGCGCGGCAGCGGGCGGCTGGATGGCTGCGATCTCTACGTCACGCTGGAGCCCTGCGCCATGTGTGCCGGGGCCATCGCCCACGTCCGGCTGCGGCGGCTCTATTTCGGGGCCGAGGACAGCAAGGCGGGCGCGGTGGAGAACGGGGTGCGGCTGTTCACCCAGCCCAGCTGCCACCATGTGCCCGAGGTGATCGGCGGTATCGGGGCCGAACGATCCGAAACCCTGCTCAAGGACTTTTTCGCCGGCCTGCGTCGACGCATGACGCCTTAGCTCGGCAGCACCGGCTGCCGGTTGGCGATCCAGGCTTCGATCTTGCTGTCGAGGATGCGCTTGAAGCGGTCCTTTTCCTTTTCAGCATGCATGACGATTTCCCTGACCCGCCAGAATTCCATGGCCCCGAACGTGCCGACATGGGGGCGGATATAGATATCGGGCGGATAGGCGGCCATCATGTGGGCGGTCAGCGAGTGCATCATGATCTGAGCCGAGCCGAACCACAGGTCGAGCGCCTTGTGGTCGGTCTTGCTGATGCCTTGGGAGGGATCGCCATTGACGTCGATGCCGATCAGGAAATCGGTGTCGATATCGGCCTGGTCCAGCGGCAGCGGATTGACCACGCCGCCATCCACCAGGATGTGGTTGGCATAGACCACCGGCTTGAACAGGCTCGGAATGGCGATCGAGCCGGCAATGGCGGGCCGCAGATGGCCGGTATTGAACACCACCTGGTGCCAGGACTGGAAATCGGTCGCTACGACGTAAAGCGGGATTTTAAGCTCCCGGAACTCCAGTGGAAAGCCGGGCGGTGTGAACGCGTCGACAATGCTGGTGGCATCGAGCTGGATGGAAATGCCATTCTTGAGAATGCCGCCAAGGCCACGCAATTGCGTGGCCCACAGCTTGCCGGCGATAATGCGCATGGTGCCCAGCACCTGGTAGGAATGCTCGCGCAGCTCCGCTCCGGTCATCCCGGCAGCCCAACCCGCCCCGATCAGCGCGCCGATCGAGGTGCCCGCAATCACCGCGGGCCGGAGGCCCAATTCGTCCATGGCCTCGATATAGGGAATATGGGTAAGCCCGCGCGCCGAGCCTCCGCCCAGGGCAACACCGATGCGTGGACCTGAAAATGTGCCTGCCATGTCCCGCTCCTTGCCCTCGCGCTCGATCGGCGCCGGGCCGGTATCTGCGCAAAAGCAGTTCACAGATAGGGTAGGCTCGCGAGGTTTACGAAGGGTTCAGGCCTGGTTACGCAGGATTTCGCGCCAGCCGATGTCGCGCCGGCAAAAGCCTTCCGGCCAATCGATGCGCTCCACCGCCGCATAGGCACGCCGCTGCGCCTCCGCCAGATCCGCCCCCAGCGCCGTGACGTTCAGCACCCGCCCGCCATGGGCCAGCACGCGCTTGCCCTCGCGCCGCGTTCCGGCATGAAAGACCTGCACTGTGTCGCTGTCGAGCCCGTCGGCCCCCCTGATTTCCGAGCCGTTGCCGTAGGGGCCGGGATAACCCTTGGTGGCCAGGATCACCGTCAGGGCATAGCGGTCGCTCCAGCGCACCTCGCGGCCCGCCAGGTCGCCGGTGGCGGTCCACACCAGCAATTGCAGCAGGTCCGACTGCAGGCGCAGCACCATCGCCTGCGTTTCCGGATCGCCGAAGCGGGCATTGTACTCCACGAGCTTGGGCCCCTCTTCGGTCAGCATCAGCCCAGCATAAAGCACGCCCTGATAGGGGGTGCCGCGGGCGCGTAGGCCCTGCACGGTGGGCGCGATGATCCTGGCCAGGACCTCTTCATACACTGCACGCGTCAGCACCGGAGCCGGCGAATAGGCGCCCATGCCCCCGGTATTGGGTCCGTTGTCGCCATCGAATGCGCGCTTGTGATCCTGTGCCGTGGTGAGCGGCAGAATGTTTTCGCCATCGCAGAGCACGAACAGGCTGACCTCCTCGCCCTGCATGAACTCCTCGATGACCACCGAGGCGCCCGAGGCACCGAACGCGCCGGCAAAGCAGTCGATGATGGCTTCCTCGGCCTCTTCCACGCTCATCGCCACCGTGACGCCCTTGCCGGCGGCCAGGCCATCGGCCTTGATGACGATGGGCGCGCCATGGGCGTAAAGATAGGCGAGCGCCGATGCTTCATCATCGAAGCGGCCATAGGCGGCGGTGGGGATGCCCATCTCGTCGCACAAGGCCTTGGTGAAGCCCTTGGAGCCTTCGAGCTGCCCCGCAGCCTTGCTCGGGCAAAAGCAGGTAAACCCGGCGGCGCGTACGTCATCGCCAAGCCCGGCCACGACTTGCGCATCGGGGCCGACGACGACGAAATCGATCGCTATCAGCTTGCAAAAATCTATGACCGCCTTGTGGTCGGCGATGTCCATAACGACGTTTTCCGCAACCGATCCGGTGCCGCCATTGCCCGGCGCGATGAACAGTTTGGTCAACAGCGGCGACTGCGCGATTTTCCAGGCCAGCGCATGCTCGCGGCCGCCGGAGCCGATGATCAGGACGCGCATATAGTTCTCCTGGCTCGCGGTGGTTCCCTTGTCCCCTTGTGGGAGAAGATGCCCGAAGGGCGGATGAGGGGGCTTGTTGCAGGCAGCAAAGCATGGGCTTGTGCAGAACCCCTCACCCTGGAATTCTGCTGGACGCAGAATTCCTGTCCCTCTCCCACAAGGGGAGAGGGGGAGCAAGAGCCCAGTGCGCCGCTGTCGCCAACTCTTGACGCCTCCGCCCCGATGGCGCACCACACAGCCATGGCCGAAACCCTCACCAATGCTGCCGAATATACCGTTTCCGAGATTGCCCAGGCAGTCAAACGCGCGGTCGAGGAGGAGTTCGGCTCTGTGCGGGTGCGCGGCGAAATCTCGGGCTTTCGCGGCCAGCATTCCTCGGGCCACGCCTATTTCACGCTCAAGGACGAGAACGCCTCGATGGACGCCGTGGTCTGGAAGGGCAATTGGGCGCGGCTGGCCTTCAAGCCCGAGGAAGGGCTCGAAGTCATCGCCACCGGGCGGCTGACGACCTTTCCGCGCTCGTCCAAGTACCAGATCGTCATCGACAATATCGAGCCGGCCGGGGCCGGGGCACTGATGGCCCTGCTGGAGGAGCGGCGCAAGAAGCTGCTGGCCGAGGGCCTGTTCGACCGCGAGCGCAAGCGCGAACTGCCCTATCTGCCGCGCGTCATCGGGGTGATCACCTCGCCGACGGGCGCCGTGATCCGCGATATCCTGCATCGCCTGGCGGACCGGTTCCCCAGCCACGTGCTGGTCTGGCCAGTGCGGGTGCAGGGCGATACCTGCGCCCCCGAAGTGGCCAACGCCATCGAGGGGTTCAACGCCATGCGGCCCGATGGCGCCATTCCCCGGCCGGACCTGTTGATCGTGGCGCGCGGTGGCGGCTCGATCGAGGATCTCTGGGGCTTCAACGAGGAAGCCGTGGTCCGCGCCGTGGCGGCCAGCGGCATCCCTGTGATTTCGGCCGTCGGCCACGAGACCGATACCACCCTGATCGATTATGCCGCCGACATGCGGGCGCCCACGCCGACAGCGGCGGCCGAGGCGGCGGTGCCGGTGCGGGCAGAACTGGTGGGCTATGTCGACGATCTGGGATCGCGGCAGCGCCAGACGGCGCGGCGGCTGTCCACCAGCGCCCGCGACCGGCTGCGGGCGGCGGTGGCGGGATTGCCGCGGCCAGCCGATCTGGTGGCCACCCAGCGCCAGCGCCTCGACCATGCGGCAACCAACCTGCTCAGTTGCCTGCGCCATTCGGTGCAAGGCCAGCGTGTCCGGTTCACCCGGATCGAGCCGCGTCTGGGGCCCCAGGTGTTGCAGCGGCGCAGCCTGGACCTGGGCACGAGGCTGGCCAATGCGGCGATGCGCGGTGGGGCCGGGCTGCGCCAGACCATCGATCGCGCGCGGTTGACTTACGATCCACGCGCCGGGCGGCTGGAAGTTTCGGCGCGGTTGCTGCTCGAGCGCAAGGGCAGCGTCTTGGCAGCGCTCGGCCCCAAGCTGTCGCCAACCGTGCTCCGCGCCGAATTGCGCCAGACCCGCACACAATTGGCGCCGCTGTCACCGCGTCTGCTGGCCGGTTTCGGCGCGGGTCTGACGCAGCGACGATCCGCGCTGGAACAGGCGGGTAAGCTGCTGGCATCGGTGGGATATCACAGCATTCTGGCGCGCGGCTTTGCGATCGTCACCGACGCCGACGGCCACCTGGTCAGAAGCAGCGCTGGCCTTGCCCCCGGCGATCCCCTGACCATCCGCCTTGCCGACGAGCAGACCGTCCCGGTTGTCGTGGCCGGCGCTTATGCGCCACAACGGAAAAAGCCGCGCTCTCGCAGCCCCGACGATCCGCAGGAAAGCCTGTTTTGAGCCGCCCCGCCCCTCGGCCTTCGCGGCCCCGCGCCGAAAACCGCGTCGCACTTTTTTTCATGATGGTCTATAGCCTTGGCCAGCAAGGAATTGTGCCATGAACATTTTCGACAAGGGCTTTACCCCCGCCGAGGCGGTGGTGCGCTATCTCGACGGTGACTATGTCGTGATCAAGCCGGGCAGCTTCGTGCGCTGTGCCCTGACCGGCAAGCCCATCCCGCTCGATGAGCTGTTTTACTGGAGCGTCGACCGCCAGGAAGCCTATGCCGATGCGGTGGTGGCCAACCAGGCGCTCGAACGGTTCGGCCGCGGGATTTGAGGCGTGGCTGTAGCGTCCGGCCGATCCCGATTGCTGTTTGTTTCCAACGGTCATGGCGAGGATGCGATCGCCGCGGCCATCATTAGCCGCCTGCCCGACAGCGTCGCCGCCGAGGCCTATCCGATGATCGGCTCCGGCGCGGCCTATGTCCATATCTGCCCCGTGGTCGGCCCCCGCGCCGCCCTGGCCTCGGAGGGCTGGCGCAACGTCAAGGGTTCGCTGCGCCGCGACCTCACCACCGGCGGATTGGGGACGATACCGCCGGCACTGCGCTTCCTGCGCCATATCCGCGGCAGCTACGATCGCGTCGTCATCGTCGGCGACATGGTGGGCGTGTTTGCCTGCCAGACCACCGGCCATCGCGACCTGTTCTATCTCGATGTCTATAAAACCGGCGCGGCGCGGCTGTATTCGACCCTGGAGCGCTGGGCGATCAAGGCCAGCTGCAAGACCGTCTTTTGCCGCGCCGACAACCTGGCCGCTACGCTGCGCGCTGTCGGCATCGATGCGCGCTGCGCCGGCAACGTGATGATGGACAGCATTCCGCACGGTCACTACGACGCGGCCAGCCGCCGGGCGCGGGCGCTGGCGGTCACCCTGCTACCGGGCAGCAGGGCACTGACCGCCGAAAGCTTCGCCCTGCAGATCGCCGCTTTGCGCAAGCTCGACGCGGCCACCTTGCCCGACATTTTCCTTGCCGTGGCGGGCGGCGTTACCATCGACGATCTGGCGCGCAAGGCAGGCCTGCAGCGCACCCCCACGCTCAGCGCCGACCCCGATGACCTGGGCGAACTGGCCGATGGCCGCCTCAACGTGCATATGGCGCGCGGCCGCGCGATGGGCAATTTGCTGGAGCAGTCCGACCTGGTCCTGTCGCAGGCCGGAACGGCCACCGTGCAGGCCTTGGGATCGGGTATTCCCGCCATCACCTTCCTCAATCCCCGCGACCGCCGCTCGCGCTTTCGCGACGAGCAGGCCTTGTTCGGGGAGGCCCGCGTGGTGGTCCCCGCCGAGGTCGATGCCGTCGGCGACATGCTGGCCCAGTTGCTGGCCGAGCCCGCCGATCGCATGCGGCTGGGCCGGCTGGGTCGCGACCGCATCGGCGGCCCTGGCGCGGTGGAGGCCATCATCGGCGCGCTGCTGGGGTAGCGCTGGTCGGAAAGGATTATTCCTTGTGCGTTTCCGGCTCCAGCAGCCGATGCAGGTGCACGATGAAATAGCGCGTCTGGGCGCTGTCCACGGTCATCTGCGCTTTCTGTTTCCAGGCCGCATAGGCGGTGGCGTAATTGGGATAGAGCCCGACGATGTCGACGGCGCCCAGGTCCGAGAAGGTCACGCCCTCGATGCTCGACAGCTCGCCGCCGATCACGAGATGGAGCAATTGCTTGGGAGAATCGGTTGCCATCTTTGTCGTCCGTTTTATGGGGTTGGGCCTTGCGTCGCCGGCTCTAGCCGGGACAGCCGTAAACCTTGATCAGCGCCGCATGCACCAGCGGTTGTAAGCTCATGTCGCCAAGCGCCGCAAGCGCACCGTGGCGCACATCTCGTTTGTTGAATTGGGGGAACCCGACACACACATCGGCAAAGCCGATGCCGGCCTCGTCCAGGATCAATGCCGCCGCCGCGATGTCCCAATCCTGCGAGCCGCGCCGCGATACGGCGGCATCGATCTTGCCGGTCGCCACCTGCACCAGCCGATAGGCCAGCGATGGATAGGCCGGTCCCCGCACATAGTCGAGCCCCGCCGCCTGCATCTCCTGGTGCACGGCCCCGGGCGCCGGTATCAGCGGCGCTGCGCCAGCGCGCCGTCGCCGGACGAGCGGCGCGCCGTTGAAACGGGCCCCGCCGCCGCGAATGGCGTCATAGAGCTCGTTGCGCGCCGGCGCATAGACCACCCCGGCGATGGGCACGCCATGCTCGACCACGGCCAGGCACACCGTCCAGCTGTCCTCGCCATTGATGAAGCCGCGCGTGCCATCGATCGGATCGACGATGAAGACGCGATCGCAACCGAGGCGCGATGGATTGTCCACCGTCTCTTCGCTCAGCCAGCCATAACCTGGCCGCGCCGCCAGCAGCGTCGCCGCCAAATAGCGGTCGACCACGATATCGGCCTCGCTGACCGGGGAGGCATTCTCCTTGGTCCAGGTCTTGACGTCATGGCGGAAATAGCCGCTGGCGATGATGCCCGCCGCCACCGCACAGGAGCGCAGCAGTTCCAGATCCTCGGTGGCGGTGGGGAGCGGCTTGGTCATTGCGCTGGCTTTTAGGCGTGCGCCGCGCTTTGGACAAGGGCAGGGCGCGGGTGCTGCATCAACACCGGTTGATGGCTGTCGCTGCATCCTCAAGGACATAGCGGCCGAACGCGCCCGATTGTACCAAACCGGCTGGTTAACGTGTCGCAATCAGACCCGGTTAATTGCTTCCTACACCTGGTCAGACACTGCTAACCCTCTCGGAAAACAACATAAACTTAACCGAACGGATTAAGCTGGCGGGTAACGGGACGCGCTATGGTGAGCCCACTAAAGAGAGCGCCAACAAGCTCTCGAAGTTGACAGAAAGGCAGTTTCAGATGGTTCAAAGCGTGGGAATGGAGGGTGCCTCGGTCGTGCTGGCTTTCGGGCGGCCGGCCGTGACGGACAAGCGCTTCGTGGCGGCCAACGACAATGGCCCCAAGCAACCAGTCAAGACCGTGACCGTGCGCAAACAGCTCGAAAAGAGCGGGGTCGCCATCAAGATCAAGGTGCCGGTCGATGAATTCATCGGCGTCGCCGTTTCCACCAATATTTCCGAGGATGGCGTGCTGCTGTCCTCCATCGAGCTGGTGCATGGCGACAGCGAATTGAACTACCAGGTGTTCGAGGAAATGGGCAATCACAACGTCGTCGCCGAGTGGCAGAACTGGGGCCGCAAACTGCGCCTGCCGCTGCTGATCAAGGCCGGTGACGGCAACTACCTGCCCTATTCGCAGCAGGTCGACGGGGTGGCCCTGGGCACCTCCGCTGCCCGCCGCAAAATGGCGGCGGCCGCCAATCGTCGCCCGCGCTTCCTCAACCGCCGCAAGCCCGGCCAGGAAGCCAACTAAACCCCTTTTGGAGCGGCGCCCCCGCCGCTCCCACGCGTTCTACCCTGCCTCCAAAGCAACGAAAGACCGGTCGGTGGTGCGGCCGGTCTTTTCGTTTAGCAGGAGGCTACCACACCCATTCGGCCAGCATCGCCAGCGCCAGCGCCAGGCCCACCAGGTGGTTGGATCGAAAACGCGCCAGCGCATTGCCGGGCAGCCTGGCATCGAGCGACTGCACTTGCCAGGCCAGCAATCCCGCCGGCACCAGCGACAGCACGAAATACAGGATGCCCCCGCCGGCCATGATCGCGGCGGCTAGCCAGAACAGCCAAGCGGCGGCATAAAATCCCGCAACGATTGCCCGCGCACGACGGCCAAACAGCAGCGCGGTGGATTTGATCCCGACCAGCGCATCGTCCTCCACGTCCTGCATGGCGTAGATGGTGTCATAGCCGATGGTCCACAGGATGCAGCCGAAATACAGCAGCAGCGGCACCACCGAAAGCCCACCCATCAGCGCGCTCCAGCCCACCAGCGCGCCCCAGGAAAAAGCCAGGCCCAAGAACGCCTGCGGCCACCACGTTACCCGCTTCATGAACGGATAGATCGCCACCAGCGCCAGCGAGGCGATGGCCAGGATGATCGTGAAGATGTTGAACTGCAGCACGATCAGCAGCCCCACCAGCGCCTGCAGCCCCAGAAAGATCGCCGCATTGCGCACGCTGACCTGGCCCGAAGGAATAGGCCGCGAGCGGGTGCGCGCCACTTTGGTGTCGATATCGCGATCGACGATGTCGTTGAAGGTGCAACCGGCGCCCCGCATCACCACCGAACCGAACAGCATCAGGATCGCTTCCCGCCATGGCAGGCCCAATCCGGCGCCTGCAAGGCTGGCCAGCGACAACCCGAACGCGCATGGCCAGAACAGCAGCCAGAACGGCAGCAGCCGGTCCCACCGCGCCAGCCGCGCATAGGGCTTGAGCCATGGGGGCGCGTACTGATCCACCCAATTGCCGGCTGGGGCATCGGCGACCTTGCCGGGTCGCGGGAAATTGGTGTCGCTCATTGTCCGTCCCACATCACCACGTCATGCCCGCGAAGCGGGGAAACCATTCGCCCATGCACCAGGCCGAGACGGGGTTTCCGCCTAAGGGAATGGTGTTCCCGAGCGCAAGCCCGGTCTTGAATCCATGGCCGCTTCAGTCCTAACTGCGCCATCGGCCCCGCGCAACTCACCAGACCCATGCCCCGCACCCATGCCAGCCTGCCGCGCCTTTATGTCGAGCCCGACCTGGGGCAGGACACCCCGATCACGCTCGGCAAGGAGCAGTCGCTTTATCTTGCCGCCGTGTTGCGCAAGACGGTTGGCGATACGGTCGTGCTGTTCAATGGCCGCGACGGCGCCTGGCTCTGCCGGCTGACGGGTGATGCAAAGAAGGCCGTGGTACTGCACGCCGTCGAGCAGATCGCGCCGCAGACCCCGGGGTCCGATCTCTGGTACGGTTTCGCCCCGCTCAAGACCGAGCGACTCGACTATGGAATCCAGAAAGCCACCGAAATGGGCGTCGGCGTGATCCAGCCGGTGCTGACCCAATTTACCCAGGTGAGCCGGCTCAAGCACGAGCGGCTGGTGGCCAATGCCATCGAGGCGGCCGAGCAATGCGAGGTGCTGAGCGTGCCCACCGTGTGTGGCGAGGTCACGCTCGACCGGCTGCTCGATGGCTGGGCAGGCGAGCAGGGCAGCCGGCTGCTGGTCCTGGCCGATGAGGGGGAGGGTTCGTCCTCCCCGCTGGAGGCGCTTGCTGCGCTCAAGGGCAATCCCGTCGGGCTGCTGATCGGCCCCGAGGGCGGGTTTTCCGATGCTGAACGGCAACGCTTGCGAGCCCAGCCCTTCGTCGTGCCGGTGAGTCTGGGCCCCCGGATTTTGCGGGCCGATACCGCCGCCGTCGCCGCGCTGGCGGTGATTCAAGCGACCATCGGCGATTGGCGATAAAAGGCGATTGCTTTCAGCGGAGTGGGCGTTATGGTCGCGCGCACTTCCTGACCCCTCAACACCAGAGGACCCTATGGCCGGCGCCGACACTTCCTCGCCTCCCATCGAATCACGCGCCGACCTGATCGAGGCAATGGCAAGGGGCGCTAAACCCGCCAGCGAATGGCGCATCGGCACCGAACACGAAAAGCACGTTTTCCACACCGATCCGCTGCGGCCCGTCATCTATGACGGGCCCGACGGTATCCATGCCCTGCTGACGGGCGTCGCCGAGCAGACCGGCTGGGAGCCGTTCTACGATGGCGATAACCCCATCGGCCTGCGCAATGACGGCGTGGCCGGCGGCATCTCGCTGGAGCCCGGCGGGCAATTCGAACTGTCGGGCGCGCCCCAGATCGATCTGCACGGCACCGCGGCCGAAACCGCTGAGCATCTGCGCATCGCCAAGGATGTCGCCGCCCCGCTCGATATCCATTTCCTGGGCCTGGGCGTGACGCCGCTCTGGTCGGTCGGCCAGATTCCGTCCATGCCCAAATCGCGCTATGCCATCATGGCGCCCTATATGGACAAGGTCGGCACGCTGGGCACCTCCATGATGTTCCGCTCCTGCACGGTGCAGACCAATCTGGATTTTTCCTCCGAAGCCGACATGGTCAAGAAGCTACGCGTCTCGCTTGCCCTGCAGCCGGTGGCCACCGCCCTGTTCGCCAATTCGCCCTTCGTCGATGGCAAGGACAGCGGCTTTCTGAGCTTTCGCAGCCACATCTGGCTCGACACCGACAAAGCCCGTACCGGCATGCTGCCTTTTGCCTTCGAGCAGGGCTTCGGCTTCGAGCAATATGCCGACTACGCGCTCGACGTGCCGATGTATTTCGTCATTCGCAACAAGCAATACGTCAACGTGGCCGGCGAGAATTTCCGGGCTTTCCTCGAAGGCCGGCTGCCCCAATTGCCGGGCGAAAAGCCCAGCATCAAGGACTGGGAAGATCATTTGTCGACCCTGTTCCCCGAGGTGCGGCTCAAGCAGTTCCTCGAAATGCGCGGCGCCGACATGGGCGACGAGCAATCGGTCACCGCGCTGTCGGCCTTCTGGGTCGGCTTGCTGTATGACGATATCTCCCTCGAAGCGGCCTGGGAAATGGTCAAGCCCTGGACCGAGGCACAGCGCGAACACATGCGCCGCGAGGTTCCGCGCCTGGGCCTCGCCACCCCGTTCGATCGCTCCAACCTCTACGACATTGCCGCCCAGGCCGTCGGCATCGCCGAAGCAGGCCTGGTGCGGCGCGATATTCGCAACGCGCAAGGCAATGACGAGACGATCCATCTGGCCCCGCTCGAGCAAACCATCCGCCTGGCCAAATCCCCCGCCGACCGCTGGCTGGACCTGTATCGCGGCGCGTGGAACGGGGATCTGACGCGGATCTTCAAGGCGGCGGAGATTTAAGCGGAAGTATCGGGGCTAAACCGTCACTCCTCGGTCTATCACTCACCCAATGACTACTCCGCCGCCTGTGCCGCGACCGCGCGCGTATTCAGGTTGCCCATGCTTTGCACGATGTGGTTGGCCAAGACGTCGTAAATGCCGCCATAGGCATGGCTGCCGCGCATCAGGGCGATCTGGGCGTCGGCCAGCCGGGGCATGCCCTGCTCGTCGCCCAGAACCCGCATGCCCGGCTGCAATGCACTTTCGGGCAGGAAGCCAACGGCGAGGTCCGACAGCACCGCGCTGGAAATCGCCGTAGCGTTCGAGGAGGTATAGGCGATGCGGTAATCCTTGCCGACACGGTTGAGCGCTTCCACCGCCTCCGTCCGCCAGATACAGGTCTGCGATCCGCTGGCCAGCGCCAGTGGCTCGCTCGCCAGCGCCCGGCCGCCATGGCTGGCGACCCAGAACATCTTTTCGGTGCGGAACAGTTCGCCGAAATTCTGATCGGTCCCCTGCGTGAAGACGATCAGATCGTATTTGCCCGCCTTCATGCCCTCCAGCAATTGCTCCGATGCCATGCAGGCGACATCCACCCCGATCTTGGGATGGGTGCGCTGGAAGCTGGACAGGATGACCGGCAACAGGCGCACGGCGTAATCGTCGGGAACCCCGAAGCGGATCGAGCCGGTCAGGTCGCCCTTGGAAAAATGGTCGAGAATCTCGGCATTGGTGCGCAGCATCTTGCGGGCGCGGGCATAAAGCACCTCGCCATGCTGCGTCAGCGCCACGCTGCGCCCGTCGCGCGTCAAAAGCGGGTGGCCCAAACGCTCCTCCAGGCGCTTGATCTGCATCGACACGGCCGACTGGGTCTTGTTCACCCGCCGCGCCGCTTCGGTAAAGCTGCCGCAATCGGCAATAGCGCAAAAGCTTTGCAATTGGTCCAGATCGAGGGGAGCAGTCATCGCATCATCACTGAAATTGATCGGTTGGATGAAATCTATTTGTTAGACGAATAGATGTCCAGCACGATATTGCTCTATCCATCGGCACCAAAACGGTGCTGGACCGCGCCGGTCTCCCCCGGCACAACCACATTTTCGAGACTTCCCATGGCTCTCTCGCTGTTTGGCGAGCGGCCCCACGCGGCCGCCATGCCCGCCGATCCGTTTGCCAAGTTTGCCCGCTGGCTTGCCAAGGCCCAGGCCGCGCGAACCCGACGGACCGCGCTGGCGGCTTTGCTCGAACTCGATCACGCCCGGCTTAATGATTTGGGCATCGACCGGCGCGATGTACTCGACGCCTTGCAGGCCCGGGGCAGTGGGCTGGGCCATCGCCTCAATGCCGCACGCGCCGCCAGGGCGCGCCTCTAGCCCGCTTGCGCCACGATTTCGCCGAAACCGGCGCGCACGAGACGGACAGCGACAGTTGGCCCTTCAAGGGTCGTCGCGCTTGAATTTGCCCATGGCCCGCGCCATGTGCCTCAGCGTTGGCATGAATTGTCCGTCCGGACCGCTCGTGCCATCTCCCGGGCCGGTTTTGCCACCGGCCTTGTTTCCTGAAAACTTGCCGGATGGGCGCGTGCGCTTGTCCGGCTTTTTATTGCGGCGCGATGAAGCTGACGCCCAATTCGCTCTCGCGCCGCCAGATCACCTTGCAATTAAAGCTTTGCCCGTCGTCCAGCACCAGCTTGAACTGCTCGGGAATGCCGATGATGCTGGCAATGCGCAGATTGGCGCCGATCTCCGAGAAATTGCGCACGGTGCAGGCAAAAGTCGAAAAACCGTCATTGATCACGATCTTGGCGCCCTTGAGCACCCGACGCCGCGCGATCTTGCGTTTTTCTTCTTCGTCCATCACCCAATCTCGACACGCTATGGAAGTTGCGCGAAACCATCCTTGAAGCCGTTGAGCGACACCGGAATGCCAATGCCCTCCTCCGGAGTCTTGAACACCACGAAAATCGCGTCCGTGCCGCTCGAAAGGGTCTGGATCATGGTATCGTCCAGCACCACTTCGGCCACGCAGCCATTGGGCAGGCAGCGCACGAAGGCGACGCGGCCCATGTCCTTGCCGTCCACGTTCAAGCCCAGTCCGTTGGGCAACAGCACCCCCAGCGGCGCCAGCACGCGCAACAGCCGCGCCTGCTGATCGGCCGTCTTCAGCACGATCACCGACAGCCCCACATTGGGCTGGTCCTCGGCCATGACGTTCTGGATGATGGCGCATTGCTCAAAACTGGCGCCGGGAGGCGTATCGCAGCTCATCTGCCAGTCGCCGAACTGGGCGCGGACCACGCCTTGCCCGCTCGCGGCGCTGCCGCCAAGCGCCAATATCGTCGCGGCAAGGCCGGCTAACACCAGATTGCGCTTCAAAATCGCCTTCACTCGATCAATTCTCCCCTCGAATCGCGCATGCGCGAGGACTGTTGTCTGTTTCGGACAGCCATGAGGCCCTGTCAACCAAGCCCCGGTTTGCGGGCGATATGGGCTCATAAGTGCGGCGGCGATGAGGCCATTCCGCCCCGTGCGGGGCGCATTATGACGCATGCCGGAGCCGATTGGCAGAATGGACTTGGTGCATGCGATGTGATTTAGCTCAAGGCCGAGTTTAGCGCTCCGAAGTTGAGTCGGGGCGGCGTTTGCTATGCCGCACATCCCCCCTCAATCCGGCGCCGCATGATAATGGCAGTCCATAGGGGGTTTTCAGTGACCGGGCAGTTCAAAAGGCGTTTAGGAGCCGTAGCCGCCACCGCGCTGGCATGTGTCCCCGCGCTGGCCTATGCGCAGGACGCGGCGCCCGAGCCGACCGGCCATCCCAATCCGGGCCAATTCCACCTGCAGCGCTCCGTTACCCCCATCATGGACTCGATCGTGACGTTCCACGATGGCATCCTGATGTGGACCATTTCGCTGATCGTGCTGCTGGTGCTGGTGCTGCTGGTCGTCGTGGCCGTTCGCTTCAACGCCAAGGCCAATCCGACCCCGTCGCGGACCACGCACAATACGCTGGTGGAAATCCTGTGGACCGTGCTGCCGATCGTCGTGTTGATCATCATCGCCATCCCCTCCTTCGGCGTACTCTCCGATCAGTTGACCACCCCTGACGGCGAACGCAAATATCTGGGCTCCAATATTTTCTCGTTCGGCGAGGTCGATGTCCCGGCCCCGGGCCTGACGGTCAAGGCGACCGGCCAGCAATGGTATTGGGACTATGAATATGTGGATCAGGCGCAGTCCTTCAGCTCCTCGATGTTCAACGAGACCGACCGCACGGCCAACAAACCGAACCAGCCGCGCTTGCTCGCCGTTGACAACGAATTGGTGGTGCCGGTGGACACGACCGTGCGCATGCAGGTCACATCCGATCCCACCGGCGTGATCCACGCCTTCGCCGTGCCCTCGTTCGGCATCAAGATCGACGCGGTGCCAGGCCGCCTCAACGAAACCTGGTTCAACGCGCGTGAAACCGGCATCTTTTATGGCCAGTGTTCCGAGCTCTGCGGGCAGAACCATGCCTTCATGCCGATCGCGGTGCGCGTTGTCACCAAGGACGAATTTGCCGCGTTCATGGCCAGCTACGAGAGCAGCGGCGACTACGCGACCGCCAATGCCACCCTCGCAGCAGTGCAGTAAGATCAAGGGTTAGGGACCTCAGCCATGGCCGATACAACTCATCTCGAAGCGCACGCGACCGGCCATGACAGTGCCGACGCCCATGAGCATCACCTGCCCAGCGGCTGGCGTCGCTATGTCTATTCCACCAACCACAAGGACATCGGCGTGATGTACCTGGTCTTCGCGATCGTCGCGGGGATCATCGGTGGCTTGCTGTCGGGCTTCATGCGCATGGAGCTGCAGGAGCCGGGCATCCAGATTTTCCACGGCCTGGCCGCCATGACCTATGGCCTGGAAGGCGACGCTGCGCTGGACGCCGGCAAGCATATGTACAACGTTTTCACCACCGCGCACGCGCTGATCATGATCTTCTTCATGGTCATGCCCGCCACCGTGGGCGGCTTCGGCAATTATTTTGCGCCGCTGATGATCGGCGCGCCCGACACGGCGTTCCCGCGCATCAACAACATCGCCTTCTGGCTCCTGCCGCCGGCATTCATCCTCTTGCTGATGTCCCTGTTCTTCGAAGGCCCGGCCGGCCTTTACGGCACCGGCGGCGGCTGGACCATCTATCCGCCTTTGTCCACCACCGGCCAGCCCGGCCCGGCCATGGACTTCGCCATCCTGGCGCTCCATGTGGCCGGTGTGTCGTCCATCCTGGGCGCGATCAACCTCATCACCACGATCTTCAACATGCGCGCACCCGGCATGACCATCCACAAGATGCCGCTGTTCGCCTGGTCCATCCTGGTCACCGCATTCCTGCTGCTCTTAGCGCTGCCGGTGCTGGCGGGCGGCATCACCATGCTGCTGACCGATCGCAATTTCGGCACCGCCTTCTTCAAGTCCGATCAGGGCGGCGATCCCGTGCTGTTCCAGCACCTGTTCTGGTTCTTCGGCCATCCCGAAGTCTACATCATGATCCTGCCGGGCTTCGGCATCGTCAGCCACATCATCTCGACCTTCTCCAAGAAACCCGTCTTCGGCTATCTCGCCATGGCCTATGCCATGGTCGCCATCGGCTTCGTGGGGTTCGTCGTGTGGGCCCACCACATGTATACGACCGGCCTGAGCCTTGACGTGCAGCGCTACTTCGTGGCCGCCACCATGGTCATCGCGGTGCCCACGGGCGTCAAGATCTTCTCCTGGATTGCCACCATGTGGGGCGGCTCCATCAGCTTCGAGACCCCCATGCTGTGGGCCATCGGCTTCATCTTCCTGTTCACCGTCGGTGGCGTGACCGGCGTGGTGCTGGCCAATGCCGGTGCCGACCGCGTGCTGCACGATACCTATTACGTGGTGGCCCATTTCCACTACGTGCTGTCGCTGGGCGCGGTGTTCTCGATCTTTGCCGGCTGGTACTACTGGTTCCCCAAGATGTTCGGCTATCTCTACAACGAGACGCTGGGCAAGATTCACTTCTGGTCCATGTTCATCGGCGTGAACCTGGTGTTCTTCCCCCAGCATTTCCTAGGCCTTGCAGGCATGCCGCGCCGTTATATCGACTATCCCGACGCCTTCGGCATGTGGAACCGCGTGTCCTCGATCGGCTACTACATCACCTTCCTGTCGATGGCGCTGTTCTTCTACGCCACCTGGGAAGCCTTCCGGAAAAAGCGCCCGGCAGGCGACAGCCCGTGGGGCGAGGGCGCGACGACGCTGGAATGGACGCTGAGCTCCCCGCCGCCGTTCCACCAGTTCTCGACACTGCCCAAATTCGACTCGACCGACGCGCACTAGGCGCAATCGACATCCCGGATCGCCCCTGGCGGTCCGGCCAACAAGGCAAGGCGTGTGGCATATATCGACGATAGCGGCAGCATTCCCGTCCTGGCGGGTGAAGCGCGAGTGGAAGATTACTTCGCGCTGCTGAAGCCGCGTGTCATGTCGCTGGTGGTGTTCACCGCCATTGTCGGCCTGCTGGTGGCGCCTGGCGCCATCAATCCCGTTATCGCGGTCATTGCCATGCTTTGCATCGCCATCGGCGCCGGCGCCTCGGGCGCACTCAACATGTGGTACGATGCCGATATCGACGCCGTCATGAGCCGCACCGCCAATCGCCCGATCCCGGCCGGCCGCATCTCGCGCCAGGAAGCCCTGGTGTTTGGCCTGGTGCTGTCCGTGTTTTCGGTAACGCTGCTCAGCCTCGCCACCAATTGGGTGGCCGGCGCGTTCCTGGCCTTCACCATCGTGTTCTATGCCGTGTTCTATACCATGTGGCTCAAGCGCTCGACGCCGCAGAACATCGTCATCGGCGGCGCCGCCGGCGCTTTCCCGCCCATGATCGGCTGGGCCGCGGTCAATGGCACCATCACGCTGGAAAGCCTGGCGCTGTTCCTGATCATCTTTCTGTGGACGCCACCCCATTTCTGGGCCCTGGCGCTCTACAAGCAAAGCGACTATGGCGCGGCCGGCATTCCCATGATGCCCAACGTCAGGGGCGAGGCATCGACCAAGCTGCAAATCCTGCTCTATTCGGTCCTGCTGGCCGGCTCGAGCCTATTGCCGGCCGTGCTCGGATTTTCCGGCCTGCTTTACGCCGTCGTCGCCGGCCTGACCGGGGCGGTCTTCCTCTATCTGGCCTGGAAGCTCTATCGTTCCGCCGATGGCGTACCCATGCGCAAGGCGGCGCGCACCCTGTTCACGTATTCGCTGAGCTATCTGTTCATCGTCTTTTTCGCGTTGTTGACCGACAATCTGCTGGCGCGCTTCGGAAGTGTTGTTGCATGAGCGCACCCAATGAAATCCGCGAGGTCGTGGTCTACCCGCCCGAGATCGAGGCCGCACGCGCCAAGGTGCGTCGTCGTCGCTCGATCGCGCTGGGGCTGGCGCTGGCGTTGTTTGCTCTAACCTTTTACGTGCTGACCATCATCAAGATGGGCCCGGCCCTGTTCGATCGGGCGCTCTGATGGCGCGGGCGACCACCCTTCCGCCGGTGACCCCGCAGATGCGGCGCAACCAGCGCGTCGGCATGATCTGCCTGGCTGTGGTGGCCGCCATGGTGGGGCTCGCCTATGCCTCGGTGCCGCTTTACCAGTTGTTCTGCGAGGCGACCGGCTATGGCGGCACCACCCAGATCGCCGCCGACAATCCCAAGGGCGTCATCGCGCGGCCCATGACCGTGCGCTTCGACAGCAATGTGGCCAGCGGCCTGCCCTGGACGATCGTGCCGTCCAAGCCGATCACCGACGATATCGGGCGCGTCGACACAGTCAATTTTACCGCCACCAACCGCTCCGACAAGCCGGTGACCGGCCAAGCCATCTTCAACGTCTCGCCCGAGCGCGCCGGCTACTATTTCAACAAGATCGAGTGTTTCTGCTTCACCGAGCAGACGCTGCAGCCGGGTGAAACCGTGCAGATGCCGATCGTCTTTTTTGTCGATCCGGATCTTGACCAGAACGCTGAACTCGACACCATAAAAGAGCTGACGCTCTCCTACACCTTCTATCCAGTCAACGAGGGAGGCTGAACATGGCCGCGATTACCAAGAATCACGACTATCACATGGTCGAGCCCAGCCCCTGGCCCTTCGTCGGCTCGGTCGCGACCCTGATCATGGCCATCGGCGGCGTCTTCTGGATGCACCAATGGACGCCTTGGGTGTTCTTTATCGGCTTGGCCGGCGTACTCTACACCATGTTCGCCTGGTGGTCCGACGTGGTCAGGGAAGCCAATAACGGGGTCGACCATACCCCGGTGGTGCAGATGCATCATCGCTACGGCATGATGCTGTTCATCGCCTCCGAAGTCATGTTTTTCGTGGCCTGGTTCTGGGCCTATTTCGATGGTTTCTTCCGCCTCGATGACGTCGAGCAATATGCCCGTGTCGCCGCGACGTCCGGCGTCTGGCCACCGACAGGGGTCGAACTGTTCGATCCCTTCCACCTGCCGCTGTTCAACACGCTGATCCTGCTGACCTCGGGCACCACCGTCACCTGGGCCCACCATGCCCTGCTGGAAGGCGATCGCAAGGGTCTGCGCTGGGGCCTGGTGCTGACCATTGCCCTTGGCCTCTTGTTCTCCTGCGTGCAGATGCTGGAATATTCCGAGGCCGGGTTCCTGTTTGGCGGGGACGGTGCGACCATGTACGGCGCCACCTTCTTCATGGCGACCGGTTTCCACGGCTTTCACGTGTTTATCGGCACCATCTTCCTGGCCATCTGCCTGGTGCGAGCCGAGCGCGGCCAGTTCACGCCGGAGCGCCATCTCGGCTTCGAATTCGCCGCCTGGTACTGGCACTTCGTCGACGTGGTCTGGCTATTCCTGTTTGCATCCATCTATGTTTGGGGCAGCTGGGGCGTGGCGGTCGGCCACGGTTGACCTGACGTCGTTGATTCTGACAGGGCGCAGCATGGTCTGCGCCCTTAACTTTTTTCCAAGGCACGACGGATGGACAGCCCTGCGCCGCCCCATCGATTGAGCGCTGCGCTGCGCTGGAGCTTCATCGCTCTGATGCTGGCGCTCACGGTGGCATGCGTGTTCCTTGGCATGTGGCAACTGCAGCGGCTTGCCGAAAAGGAAGCCCTGATCGCCGCCGTTGCCGAGCGCCTGCATCTGCCACCCGTGCCGCTGCCCCCCCAAGCGCAATGGACTGGGCTGGACCTTGATCTGCTCAATTTTGCCCCGGTCAGCCTGACCGGCACCTTCAGGCACGACCAGGCCGTCACCGTGTTCACCAGCCTTGTGGATGCCAGGGGCCCTGCATCCGGACCCGGCTACTGGGTGGTCACCCCCTTCGTGCTGGCTGGGGGCGGCACCGTATTCGTCAACCGCGGTTTCGTGCCTGAAAACCTGCAAGAGGCTGCCCTCAACGATCCGGGTGGCCCACAAGGCCGGGTGACGATTACCGGCCTGTTGCGGCCCGCCGAGCATGCCGGCTGGTTCGTGCCCGAGGCCGATACCTCCAACCGCATCGAATGGGTGCGCGATCCGGCGCGCCTGGCAAACCTGGTCGATCCGGCGCTTGCGCCCTTCGCGCCGTTCTATGTCGACCAGGCTGCCGGCCCGGGCGCCACCTTGCCGCAGGGTGGGGAAACCGTCGTCGAATTCCCCAACAATCATTTCGGCTACGCCCTGACCTGGTTCGGCTTTGCCATCATTGCTCCGGTCATGCTGGGCTTCTGGCTGTGGCGACAGCGGCGGACGAAAGTGTGACGCCGATTACGGGCTGCGCCCTTCTTCCCTCGAGGGCGGGGCAGAACAGCGTAGAGGTTGCGCCGCACCCCCGCTTTGACTAGGTTGCACCAAATCTTCAAGGGCTCTTCCCCTCAATGCAGTTTGTATCCACGCGCGGCCAGGCGCCGGCGCTCGGCTTCTCCGACGCCGTCCTGGCTGGCCTTGCCGCCGATGGCGGGCTCTATGTGCCGCACAGCTGGCCGCAGATCGGCGCCAACGAGATCGCCGGTTTCGCCGGCCAGCCCTATGCCGATGTCGCCTACGCAATCATCTCGCGCTTTGTCGGCGACGAGATCGCTCCGGCAAAACTCAAATCGATCATCGATGACGCCTATGCCGGTTTCCGCCACCCTTCGGTCGCGCCTTTGGTCGAGCTGGAACCGAACCACTTCGTGCTCGAGCTGTTCCATGGCCCTACGCTAGCGTTCAAGGACGTCGCCATGCAGTTCCTCAGCCGGATCATGGACCATATCCTGACCAGCCGCGGCCTGCGCGCCACCATCGTCGGCGCCACCTCCGGCGATACCGGCTCGGCCGCCATCGAGGCCTTCCGCGGCCGCGACACCACCGATATCTTCATCCTGCATCCCCGGGGGCGCACGTCGCCCGTCCAGCGCCTGCAAATGACCACGGTGCTCGACGCCAACGTGCACAATATCGCGCTCGACGGCACGTTCGACGATTGTCAGGATCTGGTCAAAGCTCTGTTCAACGATCATCCGTTCCGCGACGCCGTGCGCCTGTCGGGCGTCAATTCCATCAATTGGGGCCGCATCGTCGCGCAGATCGTTTATTACTTTACCGCCGCAGCCTCCCTGGGAAGTCCTGGGCGCCTGGTGAGCTTTACCGTGCCGACCGGCAATTTTGGCGACATCTTTGCCGGCTACGCCGCCAGGCGCATGGGCCTGCCCATCGACCGGCTGGTCATCGCGACCAATGCGAACGACATCCTGGCCCGCACCATGGACACCGGCCATTACCAGATGGACGGGGTCGAGCCCACCATCAGCCCATCCATGGATATCCAAATTTCCTCCAATTTCGAGCGGCTGCTGTTCGACGCGACGGGGCGAGATGCCTCCGCGCTCAACGCCATGATGGCGAGCCTCAAGCAGTCCGGCGGCTTTGCCGTGCCCGAGGGGGCGCTGGCCGCCATCCGGGCCGAATTCAGCGCCGGCACGACCGGGGAGGCCGAAACACGGGCGACGATTGCCCAAGTCTGGAAAAACGCCGCCTATCTGCTCGATCCGCACACCGCCGTCGGTGTGCATGTAGCGAAAGCCCTGCGCCAGTCCGCCATTCCCATGATCACCCTGGCGACCGCCCATCCGGCCAAATTCGCCGATGCGGTGCTGGGTGCCAGCGGCGTGGCGCCCGAATTGCCCGCCTGGCTCGCCGATCTGCACGAGCGTCCCGAGCGCCTGAGCGTTCTGGCCAACGAGCAGTCCGCGATCGAGGATTTCATCAGGGCGCGAACGCGTGCTGCACAGTAAAAGGTACGGCGCGGTCGCTGATCGCACCGCCGGGAGGATTGCGTGAGCCTACAATCGACAACCCTGGACAATGGCATGGTCGTGGTCACCGACGACATGCCCCATCTCGAAAGCGCCTCCCTGGGCGTCTGGGTCAAGGCCGGCGCCCGCAGCGAACGCAAGGCCGAACACGGCATTTCCCACCTGCTCGAACACATGGCCTTCAAGGGCACGACGTCGCGCTCCGCTTTGCAGATCGCCGAGGCCATCGAGGATGTCGGGGGCGATCTCAATGCCGCGACGTCCATCGAGCATACCGGCTATTTCGCCCGCGTGCTGAAAGAGGACGTGGTGCTCGCCGCCGATATCTTGTCCGATATCCTGCAGAACTCGCTGTTCGACGAGAAAGAGCTCGAGCGCGAGCAGCAGGTGATCGTCCAGGAAATCGGCGCGGCGCGCGATAATCCCGACGATCACGTGTTCGACCTGTTCCAGGCCGCCGCCTTTCCCGAGCAGCCGATCGGCCGCACCATTCTGGGCACCGTGGAATCGGTGCGCGAGTTCAAGCCCGAAGTGATCCGCAAGTACATGAATCGCAATTATGTCGGCGATCACATGGTCATGGCGGCCGCCGGCAATGTCGATCACGATAAGCTGGTCCGCGTTGCCGAACAGCGCTTTGCCGAACTGAAGCCACAGGGCGCTCCGGCCCCGCAAAGCGCCGACTACAAGGGCGGCGAGGAGCGGCTGGTGTCGGACCACGAACAGGCCCATATCGTGGTGGGCTTTGAGGGACGCGCCTACAATTCGGATGGCTTTTACGCCGCCCAGGTCCTGGCCTCGATATTGGGCGGCGGCATGAGCTCGCGCCTGTTTCAGGAAGTGCGCGAAAAGCGCGGCCTATGCTATTCGGTCTATGCGTTCCATTGGGCTTTTGCCGATAGCGGCGTCTTCGGCGTTGCCGCCGCTACCGGCGAGGACGAGGTCGGCGATCTGGTCCCCGTCGTCATCGACGAGCTGCGTCGCGCCACCCAGACCATCACCGACGAAGAAGTGGTCCGCGTTCGCAACCAGATCCGCGCCGGGCTGTTGATGTCGCTGGAAAGCCCATCCGCCCGCGCCGGCCAATTGGCGCGCCAGCAAATCTTGTGGGGACGTCCAATTCCCATGGCCGAAACGGTCGAGCGCATCAACCGCATCACCACCCAGCGGGTCAAGGACGTAGCCGAACAGATTTTCCTCTCCGGCACGCCCACCCTGGCGGGTATCGGCCCCATCGCGGCGCTGCCCGACCTCGAAGCCGTCGGCACCCTGCTCAAGCGATAAGGGGCATTGCGGTGCCGATGCTGTGGCCCTGGTCGTCGCCCGCCCAACTCATCGCCCTGCGCAGCCCGGACCTGTTGCTGCGGCTGCCCCAGATCGGCGACTACCCGGCCTGGTCCGGGTTGCGCAAAGCCAGCCGGCCATTCCTCAAGCCGTTCGAGCCGCGCTGGACCGAGGCTGATCTGGCCCACTCCGTGTTCGCCACCCGCGTCAAGCGGGCGCGCCAGGAAGCCGAGGACGGCACCGACTATTCGTTTCTCATTTTCAATCTAGCCAACGGCAGCGAAACGCTGGTAGGCGGCGTAACCCTGTCCAATATCCGTCGCCGTGCCGCCCAGTTCGTCAATCTGGGCTATTGGATGGGCCAGCAGTTCGCGGGGCAGGGGCTGATGACCAAGGCCGTGGCACTGACGCTGCCCTTCGTGTTCGAAAGCTGCGATCTGCACCGCATCCATGCCGCCTTCCTGCCCGGCAATATCGCGTCGCGCCGCGTCCTTGAAAAAAACGGCTTCATCGAGGAAGGCTTCGCCGCCGGCTATCTGCAAATCGATGGCCGCTGGGAGGACCACGTCCTGTTCGGGCTGACGCGCGAGCGCTACGAACTGCGCCGCCACGGGCGCAAAGCCTGAGCCCGAAGTTTCGAATTTATGCTTTTCTTATCCCTGGCCGTTCCGAAAAAAGCCCGAATACAGCGCCAAAGCGCGCTTTTGCCCGCCGCTACGCTTATGACATCTCCAATTGCCGATCATCCTGTCGCGGCAGATATTCGCCACATCTTCAATTGGCGCAGGCCCGGCCCTTCGATGTCTTCACTTTTTGCAACGTCCCATAACCATCTGACCCACCGGGTGATCCCCGCCCCGATCGCCCCCGCGCGCAACCGCGACTGGGACAAGGGCGCCTTGCTGATCCTGGCGATCGTCGTCATTCCTGTCATCGTCGCGTCCGCCGTCGCCATCGCACTGGCGCTATAACCGGCGCTGCATCGCCGCTCTGCCATCAGCCTCTGTTGCCAAACGGCAACAGAGGCTGATGCTTGTCGCATGGGTCAATCCCCGCTACCAAAGGGCGCTCCCCTCAAGCGGACGCCACTCCGGTCACGACGCCAACGAGTCGGGCGCCGTTCACTGCCACATTGAAGCCCAGCCCAGGATATACTCGCCTCCGATGCGTCACCTTTTAGCACTCGCGATGTGGCTTGTATTCGCCTTGGCAGCCCTCGCTCCCGCCGCCGCGTTCGAAGTGATTTCTGTCCCCGAAGACGTCAACGCCGTCAACCTGTCCGAAGTGGTCGAGGTTTTGCCGGGCGCCGACGGGCGCATCCAGCTCTCCACCGCCCCCGGCGAAGACGGCATCATCCGCCGCATCGAAGTGCTGGCCAGCGAGCAGGGCACCAATCCCGATTGGGCATTGTTCGCCCTGCGCAATGAAGGCGACCAGCAGATCGAACGCCTCCTCGTGGCGCCGTTTTTCCGCCTGCCCGGATCGGGCGTCTTCAGCCCTGATCTGGGCGACGACCGGCTCGACGCGCTGACCCCCAGCGCGGGCATCCGCCCGGTGCGGCTGGCCGATCCCGAAGCCGACGTGTTCGAGGTCACGCTCGATCCGGGTGCCACCGTCACCTTCGTGGCCGAGCTCTCGTCCGGCCAATTGCCCGAATTGTACCTGTGGCAACCCAACGCCTATCGCGACTACATCAATTCCTTCACCCTGTTTCGTGGCGTGGTGCTTGGCGTCGCTTCGCTGGCGGCGGTCTTTCTCACCATCATGTTCGTGGTCAAGGGCCGCGGCGTCTTTCCGGCCACGGCAGCCTTCGCCTGGTCGGTGCTGATCTACCTGTTGATCGATTTCGGCGTTCTGGGGCGTCTGCTGGGCTTGTCCAGCGGCGGCATGCAGCCGTTGCGCGCTGCCTCCGAGGCCAGCATCGCCACCGCACTGGCGGGATTCTTGTTCATCTATCTGAATCTGCATCGCTGGCACCTGCGCTTCATCCACCTCGCACTTGGGCTGGCAGCCCTGTTCCTGGCGCTGTTCGCCTTCGCCTTTTTCCAGCCCGCCATTGCCGCCACCATTGCCCGCCTGGTGCTGGCCCTGCTCGGCGTGTCCGGCTTTTTCCTGATCCTGTTGCTGGCGCTGCGTGGCTATGACCGAGCCGTGCTGCTGGTGCCCACCTGGATCATCCTAATCGCCTGGCTGTTCTATGGCTGGCTGGTCATTACCGGACAGGTGTCCAACGATATTGCCCAGCCGGCGGTAGCGGGCGGCCTGGTGCTGCTGGTCATGCTGCTGGGGTTCACGGCGGTGCAACACGCCTTTTCCGAGGGGCAGGTGTCCATCGGGACGCTCTCGGAGGTCGAGCGTCGCGCTTTGGCCCTGACCGGCTCCGGCGATTTCGTCTTCGATTGGAACATCGAGCGCGACCGCGTTTCGGTCAGCGACGAGCTGTCCACGCGCCTGGGCGAGCGGCGCGGGGCCCTGCGCGGCGCCATCAAGCGCTGGCTTGACCGCGTCCATCCCGATGACCGCGACCGTTTCCGTACTGCCTTCGACACCCTGGTCGAACTGCGCCGCGGCAAGGTGTCCGCCGATATGCGCATTGCCGGGCACGACGGCAGCTACCGTTCGTTCCGCATGCGGGTCAAGCCGGTGCTGGGCGGCGATGGCCAGGTCAACCGTATCGTCGGCACGCTGCAGGACGTGACCGAGGACCGCGCCGCGCGCGAGCGCCTGCTCCATGATGCGGTCCATGACAGCCTGACGGGCCTGCCCAACCGGCAATTGCTGCTTGACCGGCTGGAGCGCGCCTTGGTGCGCGCCCGCACGCCTGGTGGCACCAAGCCGGCGGTATTCCTGATCGATATCGACCGCTTCATGGATCTCGAGGAGCGCATCGGCCATTCCGCTGCCGATTCGGTGCTGCTGGCCGTCTCGCGCCGCATTGCCCGCATCATGCGTCCGCTCGATACCGTGGCGCGCATCGCCGGTGACCAGTTCGCGGTCATCCTGTCCTCCGAACAGGCCGCGGGCAAGATTGCCGAAACCGCCGAGCAGATCCGCAAGGCGCTTAAGGCGCCATTCAATTTCGGCGACCGCGACCTGACGCTATCGGCCTCCATCGGCGTTACTATCTATGACAGCAATCCCGCCTCGGCGGCCGACGTGCTGCGCGATGCCGAACTGGCGATGTACTATGCCAAGCGCCTGGGTGGGGACCGCATCGAGGCCTATCGCGCCTCCGCCCGCTCGATTTCGGCTTACAACCGCGCCAGTGAGGAAGACCTCGAGCGCGGCATGAAGCAGGGCGAATTGCAGGTACAGTTCCAGCCCATCATGGACATCGTTTCGGGCCGCATCGCCGGCGCCGAAGCGCTGATGCGCTGGTTGCATCCGACGCGCGGCATCGTGGCGCCATCCGAATTCATCACCCTGGCCGAACGCTCCGGCCAGATCGAGCGGCTGGGCCGCATCGCCTTCGAGCAGGCCGCCTACCAGACGCGCGACTGGATGACGTCGATCCCCGGCCTGCCCGAAGAATTTTTCGTTTCAGTCAATCTGTCGCCCGGCCAGCTAGCGGCGCCGACCCTGCTCAACGATATCCGCTCGGTGGTGGCGCAGAACGCCGGCATTGCCAGCCGCATCAAGCTCGAATTGACCGAGTCGCAGGTGATGACCAATCCCGAACACTCCGCCTTCATGCTCGAAGCGCTGCGCGGCATGGGCCTGGGCCTGGCGCTCGATGATTTCGGCACCGGCCATTCCTCGCTGAGCTATCTGCACCGCTTCCCGTTCGACACCATCAAGATCCCGGCCGATTTCGTCAAGATCGGCGACAATAGCGGCATCGGTCACACCCAGGGCCCGATCATCCGCGCCATCGTCGCGCTCGCCAACGATCTGGACATCACGGTGATCGCCGAGGGCGTGGAAACCCCCGGGGAAGTCGAGCGCCTGCGCCAGTTCAACTGCCGGTTCGGGCAGGGCTTTGCTTTCGGCGCCGCCATGACCGCCCCCGAATTCGGCAAGCAGCTGATGGCCCAGGTCGCGCGCGTTCCGGCTTGAGATCGCGCCATCCTGTCCGCGAACGCGCGATTGACGCCGTTTCTGGATGGATATGAGTAGCGTTGTGAGCGGTCGGGCAGGCGCCCTCAGGCATGCCCTGCGTCCGGGCTCAGCGTCGCCCGCGTGATGCGCAGCATGCCCAGCGCCGCCTCGTAGCGCTCGTCCACCGGAGTCTCGAACAGCAGTTGGCGCGAGAACGGCACGGTCAGCCAGCCATTACGCCCGATTTCGCCTTCCAATTGTCCCGGACCCCAGCCACAGCAACCCAAGGCGAACAGCGCCGCCTTGGGTGCGGGCCCGAACGCCATGGCCTTGAGCACTTCCAGCGTCGCCGTCAGGCAGATTTCGTTGGCGACCGCATAGGTATTGCCGCTGGAAAAATCGGCTGAATGCAGCACGAAGCCGCGGCCCCGCTCGACCGGACCGCCCCGCATCACCGCCCGTTCGCGAATGGCATCGGGCAGGCGGATCACCATGTCCGGATCGCCCAGGTCGAGCTCGTCCAGGATATCGGAAAAGCGCAGGTCTTCCAGTTCGTGATTGACCACCAGCCCCATGGCGCCATCATCGCTGTGCCCGACGAGAAAAATCACGCTTTCGGCAAAGCGTTCATCGGCCATGTCCGGCATGGCGACCAGGAATTGTCCTTCAAGGGAGTTCATGGTCTCACTCTAAAGCCTGCCGGCTGTACTGCCAAGACGAGGCAACGCCATGCCCGCATTCCAGCCTTCACGAAGCGATGAACATCAGGTGCTATGCCGCGCCGCTAACCTGGGTTACAGCATCTTCCCATGCGTCATGCCCCTTTTTTACTCGGCCTGCTTGTCCTTCTCGCAACCCCGCTTGCCGCGGCCGAAACGCCGTGGCAGACCGTTGCGCCCGGCGTCGCCATGCGCCTTGTCAGCACCGGCCAGATCAAGGCCGACGGCACCACCCTGGTCGGGGTGGAAGTGGACATGCCCGCCGATACCAGAACCTATTGGCGCGTGCCTGGGGAAACCGGCCTCGTGACCGAACTGGATTTTGCCGGCTCCACCGGCATCACCGCCCATCGCATCCTGTGGCCCTATCCACAGCGCATCGAGGCTGGCGGTTATCTCGATTATGTCTATCTGGGCCCCACCGTGCTGCCGGTCGAGCTGACCCTTGATGCGCCCGCGGGGCAGGCCGAAGTCTCGGTTGTCATGGGGATCTGTTCGGACATCTGCATTCCGGCGCAGGCGCGTTTCAGCCTGCCGATCGATGGTGCCAAGGACATGCCCAATGGCGTGCGCATCCGCCAGGCCGCGGCCATGGTGCCCATCGCCTGGGACAATGCGCGCCAGCCCATCGGCGCGGTGCGCTACGATGCCGCCGACCGGCTCCTTTCGGTGCAGCTGACCGACCCCGATATCGATCCGGCCTCCTTGATTGCCGCGACCGAAGATGGCGAGCCGCTGTTCGGCTTGCCCCAAAAAAGTCCCGAACCCGACCTAGTGCTCATTCCGGTTTTAAGCAAAAGCCACGAAATTGACTTGGAAAGCCAGCTCATTCAGCTCACATTCACCACTGGTATGGGAGCATACGTCGTAAACCGGTCTGTCCAGGCCACCGACTAGACGATCCGAGCAGGACCCTGTAGCCGGTCAAATCACTAAAGCTGAGCCGATGGTGGCAGACGCCGGCGGCATTTGGGGGCAATCTGTCTATGATCGAACGCGGCAATCCGGTTCCCTCGGTCCCGGTCAAACTCGTGGATGCCGACGGCACCACCGACAGCACCAGCGACGCCGTGCTCGGAGGCGGGCTCGTGGTGTTCTTTTCCGTTCCCGGCGCCTTTACGCCCACCTGCCATGTCAATCATCTTCCGGGTTTTATCGCCAACGAGGCTAAGCTGCGTGCGGCCGGGGTAACCCGCATAGTCTGCGCCTCGGTCAACGATGCCCATGTCATGAAGGCCTGGGCGGAAGCATCGGGCGCGTTGGGCAAGATCGATTTCATCGCCGACGGCAATGGCGAACTGGCCAAGGCGCTGGGTCTTGACAAGGATTTCAGCGGCGGCGGCATGGGCACGCGCTTCGCGCGCTCGGCCATGATCATCCGCGACGGCATCGTCGACAGCGTTTTTGTGGAGGACGCGCCCGGCGTTTCGGGCAGTGGCGCTCCTGCCATCCTCATGGCTCTCGAAACGGCCAATAACACCTAGTGTCCGCGTCAGGAGACGATTTCATGCATCACGCTCCCATTGCCACGCTCGCCCGTCGCAGCCTGGTTTTCGCCGGGACCGGCCTTCTCACGGCACTGCTGGCCGGTTGCAGCATGGGCGGCATGTTTGGCGGCGGTGCCCCCGCAGCAGACGCCAATCTGGCCAATACCAGCCCCAATCCGGCAGCAATGGCCCAGGCGCAGACCAATGCACTGCCGGCCATCGCCACCGAATGCCCCCCGATCCGGGTGCGGCCCGGCAGCGAGGCCATGTTCTATTATGGCAATGGCCGCACCGGCGACCCGCGGGCGCTGCAATACCAGGGCGTCATTGACAAAAGCACACGCAATTGCATCGTCTCCAACGGCCTGATCACTGTGCAGATGGGCGTCGAGGGGCGCGTACTCCTGGGACCGACCGGCAGCCAGAGCTCGGTCACCGTGCCGGTTCGCTTCGCCGTCGAGCGCGACGGGCAGGCGATTTTCTCGGAAAAATATTCCATCCCCGTTGCCATCAGCCCGCCCGCTCAGTCCGCTGGCTTCGTCAAGGTGGTGCAGAACGTCGCCATCCCCTATCTGGGCGGCGAGGACATCAAGATCTGGGTCGGGTTCGACACGGGTCGGTAGGGTTCTAACGCCACCTGACCGCCTTACCAGGAGAAGGTCAGGTGGCAGTGTTGGGTTTTACTCCGCCGCCTGCGGCAATGGCTCCGGACGGTCCCAGCGCAGAATGGGAGACCGCGCCGCCCGCGTTTCGTCCAGCCGGCGACGCGGTGCCTTCATTGGTGCGGCGGTGAAGCGGACGGTGTTCCCGGCCTTGGCATCGGCGGCCAGCTCTTCCATGACATCGCAGAACCGGTCGAGCGTCTGCTTGCTCTCGCTCTCGGTCGGCTCGATCAGCATCGCGCCATGCACCACCAGCGGGAAATACATGGTCATGGGGTGAAAGCCCTCGTCGATCAGCGCCTTCGCGAAGTCGAGGGTCGTGACGCCCGTACCCGCCAGGAAGCTGTCGTCGAACAAGGCCTCGTGCATGGTTGGATAAGCGCCGAACGGCACGGAGAACGCATGGGCGAGGCGCGCCTTGATGTAGTTGGCATTGAGCACCGCGTCTTGCGCCGCCTGCGCCAGCCCGTCGCCGCCATGGCTGAGCATATAGGTCAGCGCGCGCACATACATGCCCATCTGGCCCTGAAACGCGGTGATGCGGCCCAAAGCGTCACTCTCGGCGTGCTCGACCAGTTGAAGAACTCCGGCATGCTGGCGCACGAAGGGCACTGGAGCGAACGGCGCCAGCGCCGCCGACAGCACCACCGGACCCGCCCCCGGACCCCCGCCGCCATGCGGCGTCGAGAAGGTCTTGTGCAGATTGATATGCATGGCGTCGATGCCCAGATCGCCCGGCCGCACCACGCCCATGATGGCGTTGAAATTGGCCCCGTCGCAGTAGAAAAACGCCCCGGCATCATGCACCGCCTGGGCAATCTCGATGACTTGCGGCTCGAACAACCCGCAAGTGTTGGGATTGGTCAGCATGATCGCCGCCACTTCGGGCGACAGCGCAGCCTTGACGGCCTGCACATCCACCGTACCATCGTCGCGCGCCGGAATCGGCTTGACGGTATAACCCAGAAACGCAGCGGTGGCCGGATTGGTGCCATGGGCGCTTTCGGGCACCAGCACCACGGTGCGTTGGGTCTGCCCGGCCGCATCCTGCGCCGCCTTGATTGCCATCATACCCAGCAATTCGCCATGCGCGCCGGCCTTGGGCGTCAGCGCCACGGCGGCGGTATTGGTCAGCGTCATCAGCCAGTGCGACAACTGGTCCATCAGCTCCAGCGCGCCTTGCACGGTCGAGACCGGCTGTAGCGGATGGATATCGGCAAAGCCGGGCAGGCGCGCCATCTTTTCGTTCAGCCGCGGATTATGCTTCATCGTGCAGGACCCCAGCGGATACATGCCGCTGTCGATCGAATGGTTGAGGCGGGACAGGCGCACATAATGCCGCATAGCTTCGGGCTCGGTCAGCCCGGCCAGATCGAGCGGGCTCTTGCGCTCGAAACCGCCGAGGCGGTCCGTGGAAATTTCTGCGTCCGGCAAATCGACGCCGGAATGCTCGGTGTCGCCGATCTCGAACAGCAGCGGCTCGTTGGGCAGCATGGAGGAGCCCGAGGTGGAGGCAAACCCGGACGTGCCGGTGCCGGTGGGGCGGCCTTGATTGTTCAAGCTCATGCCAGTTCCTCGCTCAGCGCCGCCGCCAGCGCCGCAATATCCGCATCAGTGGTCAATTCGGTTGCTGCCAGCACGATCAGATTGGCGACAGCGGGATTGTCCGCCTCCAGCCGGCTGACCGGTACGCCGGCCAGAATGCCTCGCGCAGCAAGCGTTTCCACCAAAGCTGCCGCCGGCATCGTCACGCGGATGGTCACTTCATTGAAAAAGCTTTGATTGAGCAATTCGACGCCGACAACGGCGTCCAAGGCATCGGCGAGCGCACAGGCGCAGGCATGATTGAGCCGCGCCAGCCTGGTAAAACCGGCCTCGCCCAACAGCCCCATATGAATCGAGAACGCGAGCGCGCAGAGCCCTGAATTGGTGCAGATATTGCTGGTCGCCTTCTCGCGGCGGATATGTTGCTCGCGCGTCGACAGCGTCAAAACGAAGCCGCGCTGCCCGTCGGCATCGACGGTCTCCCCGCAGAGCCGGCCCGGCATCTGCCGGATGAAATCCTTGCGCGTTGCCATCAGCCCTAGATAGGGCCCGCCAAAATTGAGCGCATTGCCGATCGACTGGCCCTCGGCGACAACGATATCGGCGCCATAGGCCCCGGGCGATTCGAGAAGACCCAGCGACACGATCTCGGTGACCACCACGACCAGCAACGCGCCTTTGGCGTGGGCGGCGTCGGCGGCGGCCTTGAGATTGTGCAGATGGCCATAAAAGTCTGGCGTCTGGATCACGATGGCCGCAGTGGTATCATCGATCTGCGCCAGAATATCGCCCTGTCCTTCGGGCGATGGCGCAAGGCAAACCAGGTCCACATCGTCCTTGAGATAGGATTTCACCACGTCGCGATAATGCGGATGCAGTCCGCCCGATAGCACGATCTTGCTGCGCCGCGTCAGGCGGCGCGCCATCAGCACGGCCTCGGCAGTAGCGGTGGAGCCGTCGTAGAGCGACGCGTTCGCTACCTCCATCCCGGTAATCTTGGCGACCTGGGTCTGGAACTCGAACAGCATCTGCAGCGTGCCCTGCGAAATTTCCGGCTGATACGGCGTATAGGCCGTCAGCCATTCCGAACGTTGGATCAGGTGATCGACCGTCGCCGGCATATGATGGCGATAGGCGCCCGCACCGACAAAGAACGGCCCGTCGCTACCGGCCCGGTTTTTGCCCGCCAGCGCCCGCATATGCGCTTCCACCAGATATTCCGGGCTGTGCCGGGGCAGGTCCAGGTCGAAATTCTTGAACGCCTTCGGTGGCACGGCGCTGAACAGCGCGTCGATCGAGGTCGCGCCGATGACGCCGAGCATCTCGGCACGTTCGGCATCGGAATGGGGCAGGTAGCGCATCGTTGAGTTTCCAGTTGCGGCCAGCATGCTTTCCCTCGTGACAAGGGCAGGGGTCTGTTGGATTAAAGCGTCAGCTCGGCATAAGCGTCGGAGTCGAGCAGGCCATCGATTTCGGCGCTGTCGGTGATGGCAACCTTGTAGATCCAGCCGCTGGCTTCGGGATCGGAATTGATAAGGCCCGGATTGCCCGAAAGGGCGGCATTCACCTCGGTCACGGTGCCCGACACCGGCGCGTAGATTTCCGAGGCGGCCTTGACCGACTCGACCACCGCAGCTTCGTCGCCTTTCTTGAGCACCTTGCCGACGCTGGGCAGGTCGACGAAGACGATGTCGCCGAGTGCCTCCTGGGCAAAAGGCGTGATGCCGACAATGCCGGTCGAGCCTTCGACACGGATATATTCGTGCTCCGGGGTAAACTTGGTGGTCATGATCGATCCCTCAATTAGGATTTGGCTTTGCGAAAATAGCGATGCGGCACGAAGGGGGTGGGGACGACCTGTGTGCTCTGGGCACGGCCGCGCACGGCAACTTGCAGCTTGCTGCCGATGGCGGCAAAGGCCGGTGGCACGAAGCCCAGCGCAATGGCCTTGCCCAAGCTCGGCGCGAACCCGCCGCTGGTGACGACGCCGATGGCGGTTCCCGAAGCGTCGAGAATTTCGGCGCCTTCGCGGGCAGGGGCCCCCTCGACGATCAGGCCGACGCGGACACGGGCGAGATCTCCTGCATATTCTTTCAAGACGCGGTCGGCGCCAGGAAAGTCCGCGGCCTCGCGACGGCGCTTGGACACCGCGAAATTGAGTCCCGCCTCGGTCGGGGAAATCGTTTCGTTCAGGTCATGCCCATAAAGCGGTAGGCCGGCCTCGAGCCGAAGGCTGTCGCGGGCGCCCAGCCCTATCGGCCTGACACGGTCATCGGTCAAGAGCGTGTCCCAAAGTGTTTCGGCAATTTCGGCATCGCACAGGATTTCGTAGCCGTCTTCCCCGGTATAGCCCGAGCGGGCGATGATCAACCTGGAGCCGTTCCAGTCGAATGGCGCATAGGTCATAAAGCCAAGTTCCGCCACGCCTGCAACGATCGCCTCAAGCGCCGCCACCGCCTCAGGTCCCTGCAGTGCCAGCAGCGCGCCATTGTCCGCCCGGGTCAACTTGGCCTTGTCGCCGGCCGCTTTGGCGATGATGGCAAAATCATTGTCCTTGGTGCCGGCGTTGACGACAATATAGAGCGAGCCAGGGAACAGCGGCGAACGGGCAATCATCAGATCGTCGATCGTGCCGCCGGCGTCGTTCAGCATCAGCGTATAGCGCACCTGACCGGGTTTGAGCCCCAGGATATCGCCGCAGACCAGCGGCTCGATCAAGGCCGCGACAGTCGCGTGATCGGCCTCCGTATCGCCGCCGGGATTGGCCAGCGTCAGAAAACTTGGCCCCATATGCGACACGTCGAACAGCCCAGCATGCGCACGCGTCCATTTGTGCTCGGCCATGATGCCGCTGGCATATTGCACCGGTAGGCTATAACCCCCGAACGGCACCATGCGTCCACCGGCCGCGACATGGCGTTGATAAAGCGGCGTCGTGAGCAGATTTTCAGCATTGGCCTCGGCCATGAGCATACCCCGGATGACAAGAGCGGCACGCGCGCCTTTCGGCGTCGTTCGTGCCCCCTCTGTCCTTCTCACCTGAGAGATTTCCCCGCTGTGGCGGGTTGCTCCTTCGGTGGGACCGTGCAGCGCGCCGGTCCGCTTTCCAGAGTTTCATGCTGGGTTTTCACCCGGACTGCGGTCCGTTTGCCTGAGAGTTTCCGGGGCGGTTGCTCCTTCGGCGCTGGAGAAAACCAGTCTCTCCCGCAATCGAGGCCACCATGCTGGAGATTCCCGAAGGCGTCAAACAAAAAGGCGGGCCTCGCGACCCGCCTTCAAACCTCAACCCGCCGAACGTTAGTTCAGCCGGCTACCGACATCGGCGATGGCCTTGTCCACAACGGCGGCGCCCTTGCGGTTCATTTCGTCGGTCAGCACCAGCCGGGCCGCTTCGATGGCAACGTCGGCCGAGCGGGCGCGCACTTCGCCGAGCGCCTGCGCTTCGGCCTGGGCGATCTTGTCTTCGACCGATCGGGTGCGCCGCGCAACCAGATCCGCCAGCGATACCTGCGCTTCGGCGGTCAGCCGACTAGCCTCTTCCTTGGCGGCGGCGATGATGCCCTCGGCTTCGCTCTCGGCAGCGACACGCTTCTGCTCGTATTCGACCAAGAGGGCGGCGGCTTCCTCGCGCAGCTTCTTGGCCTCCGCCAGATCTTCGGCGATCTTGTTGATCTGCCCGTCCAGCATCTTTCCCACGATCCGCGGAATGCCGAAATACGCCATCATGCCGAGGAAAATGACAAGCGCAACAAAGGCGTAGAAGCTGTTGTCCATCCATTCCATGACGGCTTACTCCTTGGCCTTGGCAACTGCAGCGCGAACGCTGTCGGCCGAAACGTCGCCCACCAGCTGGGTCACCACCGTCTGCGCCGTTTCAACGGCAATTTCGTCGACATGGGTCAGCGCTTCGCTCTTGGTCGCCGCGATGCGGCTTTCGGCAGCTGTGACCTTGGCGCTGAGATCAGCCTCGACGGCGCTGCGCTTGGCCGCCAGATCGGCCTGGATGGCTTCGCGTGTTTCATTGGCAATGCCCTGCGCCTTGGCCTTGGCGTCAGCGAGGGCCGCTTCGTAGGCGGCGATGGCAGCATCGGTTTTTTGCCGGGAGGCGTCCGCTGCCGCAAGGTCGGCATCGATGATGGCCTTGCGGTTTTCCAGGATGCCGCCGATGCGCGGCAAGGCGATTTTGCTCATCAGCAGGTAGAATGCGCCAAAGCTGACCGCGAGCCACAGCAATTGGCTGGGGAAACTGGCTGGATCGAAAGGGGGAAACACGCCCGATTCATGCGCACCGGCTTCGGTGGCGGCATGGGTGCCGGCAGTTGGATCGGCATGGCCCGCGTCGATCGCGCCCTCGACAGGCTCCTCGGTCGGCGTTGCCGCTTCTTGGGCGTAGGCTTGCGTTACCATCAGGCAAAGGTCCCGTTAATCCGGTCTGCCGGCAAGACGCCGGAAGAATTGGAGGCAGCCGGGACTTGATCCCGGCCGCAACAGATCATGTCAGATCGGTCTCAGGCGACGAACAGCAGGATCAGGGCAACCAGGAACGAGAAAATGCCCAGGGCTTCGGTCACGGCAAACCCGAAGATCAGGTTCGAGAACTGGCTCGGCGCCGCCGACGGATTGCGCAGGGCGCCCGACAAGAAGTTGCCGAAGATGTTGGCCACGCCAATAGCGGCGCCGGCCATACCGAAACAAGCAATACCGGCACCGATGTACTTTGCGGCTTCAGCTTCCATTTTTTAGTCCTTTCAAGCGACTTATTGAGCGGTGTTCTGGCTGAACGGCCCGCCGTTACGGGAGTTAGTGAGAGGGGTGGATCGCGTCGTTGAGATACATGCAGGTCAGGACGGCAAACACATAGGCCTGCACGGCACCGACGAGAAATTCAAGGCCGGTCAACGCTATGGCCATGATCAGCGGCAGCGCCGACCCCAGGATGCCCAGAAAGCCCAGGCTGCTCATGGTGACGATGAACCCGGTGAACACCTTGAGCGTGATATGGCCGGCAAGGATATTGCCGAACAGACGCACCGAGAGCGAAATCGGCCGCGAGAGAAACGAAATCACCTCGATCGGCGTCACGATCGGCAGGATATAGGCCGGCACGCCTGCGGGCACGAACAGCTTGAGAAATTTCGGGCCGTTCTTGACGAAGCCGTAGATGATGACGGTGAGGAACACCAGCATCGAGAGCGCGAACGTGACGATGATGTGGCTGGTGACGGTGAAGAAATACGGCACCATGCCCAGCATGTTGGCCACGAAGATAAAGGTGAACAGGCAGAACACCAGCGGGAAAAACTTCATGCCCGCCGTGCCCGCGGCGCTGCGCACCATATTGGCCACGAACTCGTAGGTCAGTTCCGCCAGCAATTGCGCCCGGCCGGGAACGACGCTTCGGGTACCGGTCGACAGCACCAGGTACAGCGAAATGATCGCCACGGTGGCAATCATGAACAGCGACGAATTGGTGAATGCAAAGTGCAGGCCCGATCCCTCGGTGCCATCCCCGCCAAGGGTGAACAGCGGGAACATGTCCTCGATGACGAATTGGTGGATCGGATCAGTACCGGCCAAGATAGCGCCCTCTAAGCAACATCATTTGTCATCTTCGTCTTCCACGTCGGGCCCCAGATCGGAGCCAGGCGGGGGAGGCGATGCGGCATTCATCTGCGCCACCACGCGGGTGACATTGAGTATTCCAGCGGCAAAGCCCACCAATAACAGGATGAGCAATCCCCAGGGGCTGGTGCCCAAGCCAAGATCGATAAGGTAGCCGATGCCGGCACCCACCAGGATCGCGGCGATGAACTCGGTGCCGATGCGCATGCCGCGCGCCATACCGCTCATCTCCGGGGAAGCGTCCCTCGAGGCTCTGTTGTCCTCGACCGCGCGGTCCCGTCTGGCCGAGGCGATACGCGATGCAAGCTCGCGCGTCACCCCTTCGGCGCTATCGGACTGTCCCTTGGTCTCTTGCGGCTTTACCATCCGCGCGCTCCCCTTGGTCAGCCACTCCGGTTACGGTCCGGCGCGCCTTTATTAGTCGCGCGCAACATAGGGAAGCGTACGGTGAGTGTCAAGACGACCGTGCTTGATGTAAGTAGCTGATATATATAGGTTTTTTGACCAAGCGCCAGGGTGCGGCATGCTGTCCGGGACTAATCGTGGCAAAGTGGGGGCAGGCGGCGGGGGATTCTATTCAGCCGAAATTTGAAACCGCCATTGCGGGCCTGCAATGGGCAGTGCACCGACGCAATCATACCGCCTCGAGAAATTGTTTCGCCATCGTCAGATCCACCGACACCAGCTGGCTCACGCCGCGCTCCGCCATGGTCACGCCGAACAGGCGATCCACCCGGCTCATGGTGATTGGATTGTGGGTGATGACCATGAACCGGGTCTGGGTGCGCTGGCGCATCGAATCCAGCAAATTGCAGAATCGCTCGACATTGGCGTCGTCCAGCGGCGCATCGACCTCGTCCAAGACGCAGATCGGCGCCGGATTGGTCAGGAATACGGCAAAGATCAGCGACATGGCCGTCAGCGCCTGCTCGCCGCCCGACAGCAGGGTCATCGTCTGCGGCTTTTTGCCCGGTGGCCTGGCAACAATCTCGAGCCCGGCCTCGAGCGGATCATCGCTTTCGACGAACTGCAATTCCGCCGTTCCAGCGCCGAACAGCGTGGTGAACAGTTCCTGGAAATGCGCATTGACCTTGCCAAACGCTTCGTTGAGCCGCGCCCGCCCTTCGCGATTGAGCGATTGTATGCCCTGCCGCAACTTGGCGATGGCTTCGATCAGATCGTCGCGGTCCCTGATCATCAGGTCCAGCTTTCCCTGCACCTCGACAGCCTCTTGCTCCGCTGACAGATTCACCCCGCCCAGCCGTTCGCGCTCGGCTTTGAGCCGCTCCACCTTTTGCTCGGTGGCGCTTTCGGCCGGCAACGGCTGCTCGGGCCTGATCCCCGAGGCTTCAAGGGTGCGGTGCGCTTCGATCCCCAGCGTCTCCTCGATCTGGCGCTCGATCTGCTGGCGCTGCGCGGTCAGGCCCTTGAGCCGCTCCTCGATACGTGTCAGCTCGATCCGCACCGCCGATAGAGCGTCCCTGGCCACGCGCAGCGCCTTGTCTGCTGCGCGATGACTGGTCTGGGCCAGACTGAATGTGTCGCTTGCCGCCACATGATCGGCTTTGGCGCGCTCGATCTGTTCGTGCAGCGCAGCGCTGCGGGCAGCAAAACCATCCGGCGTTTCACTGACATCGGCCAGTTGCGCTGCCACCTCCGCCGAACGGGCGTCAAGCGTGGCCATTTGCGCCAGAGCGCCATCGCGGCGACGCTGCCAGCTGGTGCTGTCCGTCTCCAATTGTGCCAGACGGCTGTCGCGCATCCGGGCCGCAGTTTCAAACGAGCCCAGCTTGAGCCGGGCCTGTTCGGCACGCTCGCGTACTTGCGCCAAGGCGGACTGGAATGTTTCGGCCTGCCGTGCCGCCTCGGTTTCGTCACCAGCCTCAAGCAGGGTCCGCTCCGTCTCGGCGCGCATGGCCTGCGCTTCGGTCAAGCTCACCGCGAGACGAACCTGCGCTTCGTCCAGAGCGCTTTGGCGGGTTGTCAGATCGCCGATGGCACGCTGCGCCGCGTCCACTTCGCCCTGCGCAGCGCCGATGGCGCGCTGAGCCACCCGCCAGCCGTCGCGGCATTCGCGTTCGGCCTGGCGCGCATCTGACAGGACAACGCCCAAGCCATCCACATCGCGCTTGCAGCCATTGCGTTCGATGCGAGCGCGGGCAATATCCTCGTCCAATTCGGCCAGCCGATTGCGCTGGGCCAGGCGCTGCGCGGCGGCGCTCGGCGCGTCGGCGGCGGCAACAAAGCCATCCCAGCGCCACAGCGCACCCTCGAGCGTCACCAGCCGCTGCCCGGGTTTCAGCGCCCGCATCAAGCCGGGACCGTCCGCTTCATGCACGAGCCCGATCTGGTCCAACCGGCGCTTGAGCAGGCTATTGCCCGAGACATGCCGCGACAACGGCTCGGCTGCCTGCGGCAGCGCGGGATCATCCGATCCATCCAGAGCCACGGCCCAATGCATCGGGGCCCCGCCATCCGAAGAGGCCTCCAGATCGTCGCCCAGCGCAGCGCCGAGCGCGGTCTCGTATCCGGGCGCAACCTTCAGCTGGTCGACGATAGCCGGCCACAGGCCTGCGCCGACATTGAGCATCTTGCCCAGGGTCGAGGCCTCTGCCTCCAGCCGGTTCAGCGCGGTTTCGATGTCCTGCAGTTTCGGCCGGGCCGCGTCGAGCCTGGCCTGCGCAAGGCCGGACCTCTCCTCGGCCGCCACGGCCTCGCGCTCCGCAATGGTGATGGCGGCCTGAACGCCGGCCAAGGCCGCGCGCTTGCCACTCAGCGTTTCATCCGCCCCGAGCCTGGCGGCGACCGATGCGGCTTCGCGTTCGACTTCGCCCAATTCCGCATGCAGCCGCGCCATTCGCGATGTTGCATCCTGGGCGCTGCGCTGGGCCTGCGACCGGCGGGCCCGGATTTGCGCCAAGGCGTCGGCGGCGCCACGCGCTTCCGCTTCTGCCGCGCCCACCAGCGAGCGTGCGGCGTCGGCCGCATTGCGGGCGGCGTCGAACTGCGCCTGCGCGGCTTCGCCTTCGCCGGCGAGCAGCGCCTGTTCCGCGGCGTGACGGGCCAGCGTGGTTTCGCTTTCGCTCACCAGCTCGCGTTCGCGGGCACCATCTGCGGCCAATTGGGTCAGCCGGTTTTCCAGCTCGGCCCGGCGCTGGCTGTTGCGCCGCGCTTGCTCCGCCAATTGTTCGGCCAGGATCGTATAGCGCTGCAGCACCGCGCCGGTGACCGCTTCGCGTTCTCGCAGCGGCTGCAGCGCCGTGTCGGCCGTCTCAAGCGCTTTTTGCGCCTGCAGATCGCCATGGTTGGCATCCGCCAGGCCGCGGATCAACACCGCCTGTTGGGCCTCGGCGTCCCGCTCGGCAAACCGCGCCGCCACCCAGCGCAGGTGAAACAGCGTTGCCTCGGCGCGTCTGATGTCGCCCGAGATCGAGCGATAGCGCATCGCCAACCGGGCCTGGCGCTTCAGCGTTTCCAGCTGCGCCTCGACCTGGGCGATGATGTCATCGACCCGCTCCAGATTGCTTTCGGCGGCACGCAGGCGCAGTTCGGCCTCGTGCCGGCGCGAATGCAGCCCCGAAATACCGGCGGCCTCCTCCAGCAAGGCGCGACGTTGCGTCGGCTTGGCAGCAATCAGCTCGCCGATCTGTCCCTGACGCACCATGGCCGGCGAATGCGCGCCCGTTGACGCATCGGCAAACAGCAATTGCACGTCGCGGGCGCGCACTTCGCGGCCATTGACGCGATAGACCGAGCCGGCCTCGCGCTCGATCCGACGGGTGACTTCCAGGATATCGGCGGTATTGAGGGCAGCCGGTGCGGTGCGATCCGAATTGTCGAGCACCAGCGTCACTTCGGCCGAATTGCGCGCCGGCCGGCCTCCCGAGCCGGAAAAGATCACGTCGTCCATGCCCGAGGCGCGCATGGCCTTGTAGGAGCTCTCGCCCATCACCCAGCGCATCGCCTCGACCAGGTTTGACTTGCCGCAGCCGTTCGGGCCGACAATCCCGGTCAGCCCCGGCTCCATATGAAGCACGGTTTCATCGGAGAAGGACTTGAAGCCGTGCAGCTTCAGGCGGGAGAATTTCACCCTGCACCACCTCCCCGTTTCCCCTTCTGGGACGTCGAGCCGTCCCGAAGGGCAAATCGCTCCGCTGGAGCGATTTGAGGAGAAAAGGCCCTAACGGCTATGCCCAAACGGCTGGTGGCGCGCAGCGCCGGATGAGGGGGCCGCGATGTCGGAAGATACCCCTCACCCGCTCTTCGGGCACCCTCTCCCACAAGGGGAGAGGGGAGGCAGATCGAATTACGGCGCGGGAGCAGCGGGAGCGGCCGGAGCGACGGGCGTAACTGTTTCAGCAGGCGTAACCGGCGTCGCCGTCTCTCCCGTCGGGGCGGGGGCAGGCGTGCTTCCAGCCGCTGGGACTGGCGCGGTGCCGGCGGGCAGCAGCGGGTCGATTTCGGCTGCGAGCTGTGCAAGCGATTTGTCCCCGGAAAGCGTCTTGCCATTGACATAAAAAGTCGGTGTGCCGGCAAGGCCAAACTCGTTGAGCGCCTGTTCGCGCAAGGATTCCATCCCGGTGAACAGCGCCTGATTCGTCAAGGCAGCGTCAAAGGTTTCCTGGGTAAAGCCCAACTGCTTGGCAATCTCCAGGATCGCGTCGCGGGGCTTGTCCGATGTGCCCCAGGTTTGCTGGGTCTTGAAATAGGTGGACACCACATTGTGGTAATTGGTTTCACCGGCCGCTTCGGCCAGCATGAACACGGCCGCATCCAGCACATTGCGCACGAACGGGCGCAGGATGAATTTGACATGCCCAGTATCGATATAGGCCGCCTTGAAGGGCTCATAGACATCGTTGGAGAACGCCGCGCAATGCGGGCAGGTGGGCGAGGCGTATTCGATCACCGTGACCGGCGCATCGGCTTCGCCCAGCACCTTGTCGGTAAAACCGGTTGGCGCCATCAGCTTGGCCATGTCCACCATATCGCCATCGGCGGCCTGAGCCGAAGCCACCCCGCAAAGGCTGAGCGCGGCCGCTGCAGCAGTCAAGACGAGGGTATCGCGACGGGTAAACTTCACTGGGAACGCTCCTGGTTGCTTCGGCGCGACACTACACGGCGCCAAAGTGTCGGCAAGTGGGCAGTTTCATCAACAGGCGGTGAACGCATCAGTCGCTTTTCCGCTCCGATCTGCTGGAGAGCGCATGGCCCAGGGTTCGCAACGCCTCCTTCAAACCCTCGTCCTCGACGGCATCGATCGCGGTGCCGACCTTGGCGACAACGCTCGGGCTGGGTTGAACAGCCTTGTGATCCGTCTTGACTGAATGCCCGCTGAATGGCTCCGCCGACAATCGCACAGCCCCCACCAGCACATAGCCAAAATAGCGATTGATCGCCGCAGCGATGGCCGGGCCCTCATGGGCAATGGCCAGCGCATGCCCCGGCATGGCGCGCAAGTATAGCGTCGCACCCTCGGCGCCGCGTTCGCCGCGCGGCCAGCTCAGTTTATCCGGAATGGCGACCTGGTCATACGGCTTGGGCGCCATGACCGGCCAATGCGCAATGATGTCGCGGCTGGCAAAACCGCGCTTTTTCAGCGCCGGATCCAGCGCGCTCGCCAGTGCATCGCCAATCGACAGCGATCGGTTGCGGCGCTTGGGCTCAGGTGGGGTCTTGGGTGGCTGGCTCATGGCGCAAGTTTAGCATCGGTTTGCGGGCTTGGCCTACCCCGCCTGTGATCTTCGCAATTGCGGGGATGTGAACCGAACGCTGCTTGCGCGAACACCAACCTTCCCTCAATTCTGCGCTATGCACCTGCCGTCTCCCGCCCCCATCGACGCGCCGGCCGTTCTCGCCTGGTATGATCGCCATGCCCGCGATCTGCCCTGGCGCATTCCGCCGGCCGACCGGGCTCGAGGCATTGCTCCCGATCCCTACCGGGTCTGGCTGTCCGAGGTCATGCTGCAGCAAACCACAGTGGCGGCGGTGCGCAAATACTTCGAGCGCTTTACGCTGCTGTGGCCCACCATCGCCGATCTCGCTGCCGCCCCGATTGAAGCCGTACTTGTCGAATGGGCCGGCCTTGGCTACTACGCCCGGGCGCGAAACCTGCATGCCTGTGCCGTCACGGTCGCTCGCGACCATGGCGGCGTCTTTCCCGGCACCGCGGCGGGTTTGCAATTCCTGCCCGGTGTCGGCGCCTATACCTCGGCCGCCATCGCCGCCATCTGCTTTGACGAGCCCGTCGCCGTGCTCGACGGCAATCTCGACCGGGTCCTGGCGCGCTATTATGCGCTCGATGTTCCCGTTCGCGATGCCAAGGATGAATTGCGCGCCGCCTTGCAAGCCGCGGTTCCCGCACGGGCTGGCGACTTCGCCCAGGCCATGATGGACCTCGGCGCCACCATCTGCGCCCCGCGCAATGCCCTGTGCATGCTCTGCCCACTTCAGCCCGGCTGCATCGCCACCAAGACCGGCGCGCCGACGCTTTACCCCATCAAACCCGAAAAAGCCGAGCGTCCGACCCGCAAGGGCCATGCCTATGTGATGACCGACGCGGACGGTGACGTGTACCTGCAGACCCGCCCCGGCACGGGGCTTCTGGCGCAGATGACGGAAGTGCCGGGTTCCGACTGGGCGGCCATGCTTCCGGCGCCGGACTATCCTGCGGCTGCCGACTGGCGCCATCGCGGACAGGTCATCCACGTGTTCACCCACTTCCGCCTGGAACTCGAAGTGTGGTCGGCAGTGGTCGATCCGACGCGATTGGATACGGGCTGGTGGTCCGATCCGAAAGGGCTCGAGGGCGAGGCGCTGCCGACGCTGTTTCGCAAGGTTCTGGCGGCGGCGGGGCTTGATTAGTCGTCACCGGATCGGTGGCAATCACAAACAAAAAGGCCACCGGGGCAAACCGGTGGCCGGAGGTAGGGCCTGAGTGATTGGAGGTCAGGATCAGGCAGAAATCAAATCAAGTCTTGCGCGAATGCCCGTACGCAGTTCATCGATAGGGGCCGTGCCCAACTCGGTGTCATGGTGCCAAAACGTCCACCCGTTGCATGCCTCGGAACCCTGGACCAGTGCACCCACCTTGTGGATGGAACCCTGGTGCGAACCCGAGACGAGTGAACCGTCTGCACGAACCATGGCGAAGTAACGCTTTGTTAAGTCGAAAAGTTGCGTACCCGGCTCGATTAATCCCTGCTCGATCAGCGAGCCGAACGGTATGCGCGCCTCCTTGCGCTTTGGCGTCACCGATTGCAGTGCCTCGAACACGCCGGGGCGAACAGCGGCGATTCGTTTCAATGCAGCGGCAACGTAAGTGTCCTCGCGTTCTATGCCGATAAAATGACGGCCCAGTTTGCGCGCGACGGCGCCCGTTGTGCCGGTGCCGAAGAACGGGTCGAGCACGATATCGCCGGGCTTGGTGGTGGCGTTCAAAATCCGGAACAGCAGCGCCTCGGGCTTTTGCGTCGGATGCACCTTGTCATCCGCATCGTCCTTGAGCCGCTCGGCGCCGGTGCAGATGGGAAACAGCCAGTCGCTGCGCATCTGCGTGTCGTCATTGGCCAGCTTCAAGGCCTCGTAATTGAAGGTGACACGGCTTTTCTGGCTCCGGGCGGCCCAGATCAGTGTCTCATGCGCATTGGTAAAGCGCGTACCGCGAAAATTGGGCATCGGATTGGCCTTGCGCCAGATGACGTCGTTGAGCATCCAGAAGTCGAGATCCTGCAACGCCGTGCCGACGCGGAAGATATTGTGATAGCTGCCGATCACCCAGAGCGCCCCATCGGGCTTGAGCACCCGCCGTGCCGCCGCGAGCCAGGCCCGGGTAAAACTGTCATAATGGGCAAAGCTGTCGAATTTGTCCCACGCATCATCGACCGCATCGACCCTGGATTGGTCGGGACGGGTCAGCCCTTGCTCCAATTGGAGATTGTAGGGCGGGTCTGCAAAGATAAGGTCAACCGAGCCGGCCGGCAGGGCATTCATGTGGTCGATGCAATCGCCCACCAGGATAGTATCGATCGGAAGCCGAACAGGCTCCTCCGCAGCGGCCGAAGGGGCCGTACGCGCGGTACGCAACATACACTTAACCCTAACAAGGACTAACCATCCCTTTGTAGGGCGTCAGGGTTAAAGCGCAATTAATGTAACGGGTTAGCAAGGCGTTAAAGGTGGGGTGAGTGGCGCGTAACCGCGCTAGGCCGAGGCACTGGCCAAGCGCCAGTTCGCCACTGGCGCGAACTCCGCCCGATGGTGCCGGCACGGACCGTGATCGGTCAGCGCCCGCAAATGCTGGGGCGTGCCATAGCCCTTGTGGGCGGAAAAGCCGAAATGGGGCGCGTCGCAGTCCATGATCGCGCACATTCTATCGCGCGTCACCTTGGCGACGATTGAGGCCGCGGCGACCGAAACGCTTCGCCCATCCCCGCCGATCAATGCAATGCCGTCGCAGGGCAGGGCCGGCGGAACATCGCGGCCGTCGATCAAAGCCCAATCGATGGCAACCGATAATCCGCATACCGCCTGGGCCATCGCCCATAGCGTCGCGCCGCGAATATTCCGGCTGAGGATGATGGACGGCGGCGCTACGACCACCGAAACGATGGCGCTGACCACGATCTGTTCGAACAGCGTCTCGCGTTGGGCTTCGCTGAGTTTCTTGGAATCATTGAGGCCGTCGGGAATATAGTTGGGGTCGAGCACCACCGCCGAGACCACCACCGGCCCGGCAAGCGGCCCGCGCCCGGCCTCGTCCACCCCGGCCACCAAACGTGCGCCACGCGCCTGCGCCGCCAACTCATGGCTGTAGTCCGGCGCTGCCTGCGGTATTGATTCGATAACCATGGCCGCAGCATCCGCGCTTGCGCCGCCGTGTCAACGCCAAGTGTGAACCGCACCGCATAAACGCCTGTGTTCAAGGCCTGTATTCGGCTCTCCAGCCTGCTATGATCGTGGCATGCCGGTGGGTAATCAGAGATCGATGATGCTTGCAAAACCGGTACCATGGCCAGCCCTGCCCGCAGGGTGGCGCAGTACTAGACCGGCTGCCGGTCTGCCCAATGGCGGTAAAAGCCCAGCAAGGTCGCCAGCATGTCAGGATTCTCGAGCGCCCAGGCGATCTCGACCAGATGCAGCACCCCGGTCAAAAGGTTGATCCGCTCGCGGTTCAGCGCTTTACCGGTCATTGCCTCGTATTCGCCAATGATCCTGGCCGTCAAGTCATGAGACACCAGGCTTGGATAGACAAATTCCTGCTGCAGCGGACCAAAGCCGGAATCGGCGAAATCGTAAATGCCGTTGAGCCGCCTGCGCTGGTGATCAAACGCCATGTTCCAGCCATGACCATCGAAAAATCCGTAGACCTCGCCAAGCGGGTCCGGTGGTAGCTCTTGCCAGGCGACCAGCGTGCGCTCGGCCAGGGCGCGATCCACGCCACTCAGTTGAGGCAGGGCGCGTTCGGCGACATAGTCCGGGTGGGGCCAGCCTTCGAGCGCCTTGGCGCCCGCGTCCGCCATCACCTGGCGCTCGAGCCTATGCAGTTGGGCAAAAAACTGTGCCATCGCCCGCGCCAGGTGTTGCCGGTCATCATCTGGCAGGCGCTCATAGTCGGCAGTCAGCAGATGCTCGCCCTTGAGCTTGCAATGTCGAGAGAACCGGCGCGGGGTCTCGAACACTTCCAGATCGGGCACCGGCGTGGCGATGACAGGGCGGATCGCGGCCAGCAGTCGCGCCTCCATAGCCAGCGCCCGCTCGGCGTCCGCGTTGCGCGGAAACTTGAAGATCAGCCTGTCATCGACATCGACCGCGACACTATCCCAGCCTTCCGACAACAGGCTGAAGCTGGAGCCGGCCAACTCGGGAAAGGTTGCAACAATGATCGGCGCAAGCTGGTCGAGCGACATGTCCGGGTCAACCATTGGCATTATACTCACTCCGTCAGGCAGTTGACTTTCCTCGCGGCGACGCTCAACTCATCACCGTTCATCAAGGTGGCAATCTCGTGCATCCAAGATCCGGCGCAGCCCTGCTTTTTGATATCGATGGTACGTTGGCCGATACCGATCCGCTACACCTCGAAGCGTTCAATCGCACTTTCGAGCCCTATGGCCATCATTTCGACAAGGCCCGCTTCGCGCTCGAACTGCAGGGCAAGGCCAATGAAGCCATCGCCCGCCGCTTCGTACCGGACCTGTCGCCAGAGCAGCAAATGGCGGTCATGGCGGGTAAGGAGCAATTGTTCCGCGACCTGGCCGGAACCGAAATCCATGCCGTGCCCGGCCTGTTCGAACTGCTCGATCTCGCTGATGCCAGCGGCCTGCCCATGGCGGCCGTCACCAACGCGCCACGGGCCAATGCCAGCCTGATCCTTGATGGCCTGTGCATCCGAGATCGCTTTCGCGCCTTGGTGATTGGTGACGAACTCGCCCATGGCAAGCCGCACCCATTGCCCTATCTGGAGGGCCTGCGCCTGCTCGGGGCTGACGCCGGTCTATCCGTAGCCTTTGAAGACTCCCGAACCGGCATTGCCTCGGCAACGGGGGCCGGCCTCAGGACCATCGGCATCAGGACCAGCCTGGCGCATCCCGACATGATCGCCGCCGGCGCCTCCATGTCCGCCGATCGCTATGATGACGAGGCCTTGTTGCGCTTCATCGCCGCTATCGTCGAACGCCTCGAGGTCGTGGCCAGTAGCTGATTGTGCCCTAGAACAGGCTCATCTGCCGGTCCTCTCCCTTGGGTGGCTCGAACAGATCGGTGCGGATCGCCGGCAGCTTTTCGTCCAGCCCATAGCGCTTGCGCGCTTTTTCGAAACGCTGCTGCAGCAGCGCCGCATAAGGACCTTCCCCGGTCATGCGGCTGCCAAAGCGCGGATCGTTGTCATGGCCGCCGCGCGTGTCGCGCACCAGCGACAGGACGTGGCGCACCCGGTCCGGAAAATGGCGCAGCAGCCATTCGCGGAAAATATCGCGCACTTCCCCGGGCAGGCGCAGCAGCACCATGCCGGCGCCCTTGGCGCCCTGCGCTGCCGCCGCGTCCAGGATGCGCTCGAGTTCCATGTCGTTGATCGCCGGGATCATCGGCGCCGCCAGCACCGATACCGGCACGCCCGCTTCGCTTAGCAGCCGGATCGCTTCCAGCCGCCGCGCCGGCGAGGACGCGCGCGGCTCCATCTTGCGGCTCAGCTTGTGATCCATCGAGGTCATCGAAATACCCACCTTGACCAGCCGCAACTTGGCCATTTCGGTCAGCAAGTCGAGATCGCGCACGATCAGCGCCGACTTGGTGACGATGCTGACCGGGTGCCTGGTTTCCAGCATGACTTCGAGAATGCCGCGTGTCAGCTTGTGCTTACGCTCGGCCAACTGGTAGGGGTCGGTATTGGTGCCCATGGCAATGCGCTTGACCTTGTAGCTTTTGGCTCCAAGTTCCGCCCGCAGCGTTTCCACCGCATTGGTCTTGACATAAATATCGCGCTCGAACTCGATCCCCGCCGAATGGCCCAGATAGGCGTGCGTCGGCCGCGCAAAGCAGTACGAACACCCATGCTCGCAGCCACGATAGGCATTGATCGAGCGATCAAAACCCAGATCGGGGCTATCATTGGAGGTGATGATGGTCTTGGCCCGCTCCATATGTTCGACGGTTTCGAAAACGGGCAACGGCTCGACACTGCTCCAGCCATCGTCGAACCCTTCGCGGACCTGCTTTTCGAAACGCCCGCTGCGATTGGACTGCGCGCCCCGTCCGCGATTGCGGCTCGGATCGACCAGTTCCCGCCGTGCCAGATCAGCGTCGCGGCTGCGGCTGAGCTTTTCCAACGCTTCGAAAGAGGGCGCCTGGTAAAGGGCCATGCTCATCTCCTACAGGGCGCCCGGCAGTCGAATCATGGCTGCCGGCCCGGGCTGACAGATAGCAGCGTCATAGGAACATAACAAGAACATACCGTATGTCGCGCGCGTTAGGCGGCATGAGGATGGCTCTCGTGCATCCTCGTGGATGGACACGGAAACGCTCTTGGACTAGACATGCTGCCCCGTCCAGGCGGCTCGCCGGGCACCTTAAATTCGAGCGTTCGCCTTTGTCGGACTTTGCGCCCCCGCTGAATATGTCGTCTGGTCGTCTTGTGCCGCCATGCTGACATTGGTTGTCGTATAATTATTGCAAGGTGTTGTCGAAGCCTGCCGGGGTCGCTCGTCGCTGCGGCAGTACAGATTGGATCGAAGGAAAATCCCATGGCCACCGATAGTATTGCCGATTTCGACGCCGCACGCTCGCCAACAGAGGGCCTCGAAGACCATAGCGCCCGCAACCGCCTGGTGATCGGCCTGCTGCTGGTGTCGGCCTTCGTCGTCATCCTCAACGAGACCATCATGGGCGTGGCCTTGCCCCATTTGATGACGGATCTGGAGATCACCGCCAGCGCTGCGCAGTGGCTGACCACGGCGTTCATGCTCACCATGGCCGTGGTGATCCCGATCACCGGCTTCCTCCTGCAGCGTCTCAATACACGGCCGGTTTTCATTCTGGCCATGTCGCTGTTTTCCGCCGGCACCTTGATTTCGGCCCTGGCGCCGGGCTTTGCCGTGCTGGTCATCGGCCGCATCGTTCAGGCTTCGGGCACCGCCATCATGATGCCGCTGCTGATGACCACGGTGATGAACCTGGTGCCGCCTGAGTCGCGCGGCAAGACCATGGGCAATATCTCGATCGTCATCTCGGTGGCGCCCGCCATTGGACCGACCATTTCCGGGCTGATCCTGTCGGTGCTCGACTGGCGCTGGATGTTCATCCTGGTGCTGCCGATCGCCCTGGCTGCGCTGGCTCTTGGCGCCTCGCGGATCAAGAATGTCACCACGCCCACCAATGCGCCGATCGATCTGGTATCGATCCCGCTGTCGGCTATCGGCTTTGGCGGGTTCGTCTATGGCCTGAGCGGGCTGGGCGAAGCGGCGCTGCATCCGCCCGTCGTCTCGCCCTGGATTCCCCTGCTGGTCGGGGCTGCGGTCATCGCCCTGTTCGTGTTGCGCCAGGTGCAGTTGCAAAAGCAGGACCGCGCTTTGCTCGATCTGCGCACCTTGACCAACAAAACCTTCACCATCGCCACCGCCATGATGGCCATCTTGATGATGTCGATGTTCGGCGCCTTTATCCTTTTGCCGATCTATCTGCAAAACGTTCTGGGCCTGACCACCTTGCAAACCGGCTTGCTTCTGCTGCCTGGCGGCCTGATCATGGGGCTTTGCGCACCCAAGGTGGGCAGCCTGTTCGATAAGATCGGGCCGGCGCCCCTCGTCATTCCAGGCGCGCTTCTGCTGAGCGTGGCACTATGGGGCCTGACGCTTGTGCAGCAGGATACCTCGTTCTGGGCTGTGCTCGGCGCCCATCTGGTGCTCAGCGTCGGCCTGGCGCTGATGTTCACGCCACTCTTTACGGTCAGCCTTGGCGCGCTGCCGCCCAATCTTTATTCGCACGGCAGCGCCATGATCGGCACGACCCAGCAGGTTGCCGGTGCAGCGGGCACGGCCCTGTTCGTCGCCATCATGACCTTGCAAGCGGCAGGATTGGCCGCGGGCGGCGCCGAAGCGCTGGCTGCGACCACGGGCGGCATCAAGGCGGCTTTCCTCTGCGGCGCCATCATTTCGCTGCTTGCCGTGGTTGCGGCCTTCTTTATCCGCAAGCCCGTAGGTGGCCAGCCAGGCATGAGCCACGGCCACTGACGAGAAGGCATAACAATCCCGGTCGCCTCTGGCGGCTGGGGCTTATCGGTATTTGCAAGATATTTGCCCGGCCTGATGCGTCCGCCGGACGAACGGCTTTAGCGGAAGCGGTAAGTCAGACGGCCCTTGGTCAAATCATAGGGCGTCATTTCGCACAGCACCTTGTCGCCGGCAAGCACCCGGATGCGGTTCTTGCGCAGCTTGCCGGCGGTGTGGGCGATGATCACATGATCATTCTCCAATTTGACCCGGAAGGTCGCATTGGGCAGCAATTCGGTCACCACGCCCGGAAATTCGAGCACGTCTTCTTTTGCCATAAAGGCTCCTGAGCAGCCCCGGAACGGGCCGGAGAATGTCGGCGGTCTGGTCCGGGTATGTGGGGATCATCGCCATCAAGACAACCGGGTTGCCCCAGAGGCTCGACCGGCAGGATGGTCGGATGCCTTGATATAGTGCATTACACATGATTTGTGAATACGCGCTTGTGAGCGACGCACCAGATAACCCTGACATGCAGCGCCAGCGTGACCAGAGCTACCGCTCGTCCAGCCGCGGCATCAGTTCCACGAAATTGCACGGCTTGTGCCGATAATCCAGTTGATGCGTCAAGATCCCTTCCCAAGCGTCGCGGCAGGCGCCCCGCGAGCCGGGTAGGCAGAACACGAATGTCGTCCCGATCAGCCCGGCAGTCGCCCGCGATTGAATCGAGCTCGTACCCACCGTGGTTGCCGAATACTGGTGGAACAGCACCGAGAAGCCCTCCATCCGCTTGTCGAACAGCGGCTCGATTGCTTCAGGAGTCACGTCGCGGCCCGAAAAACCGGTGCCGCCGGTAGTCAGGATCACATCGATATCGCTATTGGCGACCAGCGGCTGCACGGCCGCGCGGATCAACTGGATATCATCGCGTACCACGAGCCGCTCGGCGCAGCGGTGCCCGTCGGCCTCCAGCAGCGATCGGAGCAGGGCGCCGCCTGTATCCGTCTCAAGCGTGCGCGTGTCCGAAACGGCGACGACGGCAATCGACAGAGGGACGAAATTGCGGTCCTCAAACCGGGCTGACTTGAACATCGCTTCTTTCTGCTTCCGTGCTGTCCGCGTCGTTGAGCGGAAGATCGTCGCTATCGGCGCGCGGATCGAGCGCCACCGATTCGGGGGTGACCTGCTTGTCATTACCCATTGGCTGGAACGGGGCGCGATCCGCCGTCACCGGAGCATTGCGCACCCGCATGCGCAGCGCGGCTGTCACCGCCAGCGCCCCATGGAAGGCGGCAGTCACGATAAACAGCCCGACCGGCGCGAAATTGCTCATGATCACCGAGGCTACCGCCGGCCCGATCGCTAGGCCCACCCCCAGGATCAGCAGCATGCCGCCGGCGATCTTGGCAAATTCTCCGTCCTTGGCGAAGTCATTGGCATGCGCCACCGCCACCGCATAAATCGGATTGGCCGCAAAGCCGTACAACGCGAACAGCACATACATCATCCACCCGCCGGCCGGATTGATGATCACGGTAAGTGCCCCCACCACGCAGGCCGTGCCGGACAATCCGATCAGCACCAGCCGCCGATCCACCCGATCGCTCAACCGCCCGAACGGAATCTGCGCAATCGCGCCCAATATGGCCGCCAGCGCGAACAAGAACGCAATGCCGCTGGCATCCAGCCCCTGCTCATAGCCATAGACCGGCGCCAGCGTACCGAACGAACCATTGGCCATGCCCACTGAAAACGCCGCGATCGCCGCAACCGGGGAGGTCTTGTACAACAGCCGCACGTCGAGCTTGGCCGAGGCCAGCGGGCGCGGCTGCGGGCTTGAGGTCAAAGCGGTCGGCAGCACCGCGCAGATGAAGCTGATGGCGCCCAGAACGAAGGGGACGTAGCCTGCAGTGCCGGTCAGCGACATGGCGATCTGCCCCAGCGTCGAGCAGGCCATGTTGATGGTGACATAAATGGAAAACACCGTGCCGCGGTTCTTGTTGTCGGCCACCTCGTTGAGCCAGCTTTCCACGATCATCGCCGCGCCGGCGAAGCAGAATCCCGACAGCGCCCGCAACACGATCCAGCTCCAGTCGTGGATCATCATCAAGTTGAGCAGGATGGTGACGGTGCCGATCGCCGCCATCACTGAAAACGCGCGGATATGGCCCACCTTGCGCACCACCAGCGGCACGGTGATCGAGCCGGTGACGAACCCCACCGACCAGCCGGTGCCGATCAGGCCCAGCGACAGCAGCGAAAATCCCTCCTGCGCGCCACGCACCGACAGCAGCAATCCCTGCAGCCCGCCTCCGAACATCAACAGGGCGGAGCCCAAAAACAGGGCATAGATCTTGATGACGGAGTTCATGGGCGCTTCCGGCTGGGACGTGGTCTGCGGTTTCGCATCACGCCGCGGTGACAATACCCCGATGTCACGGTTTCGCACGGCAAAAGTACGGCGGCGTACAATTTTGTTTGGCCCTGGATGACAATGCGCGGCATCGCATTTTCGGCGGCGCAGAGCGCGGCTTCAGCTTATGCCCAGCGTGTCGATTCGCTGTTTCAGGCTCAGCATGTCGCGCCACGCCTGCTGCTTGGCAGCCGGGTTGCGCAGCAGATAGGCCGGATGCAGCGTCGGCAGGGCCTCGACGCCATGATTGCCCATTTGCACCGTGCTCCAGCGTCCGCGCATCTTGAGAATGCCGGTGCTGGTGGAAAACACCGTCTGCATCGCCGGCCCGCCCAACGTCAGGATGACCTTGGGCGCGACCAGCTCCACTTGCCGGTGTAGAAACGGCAGGCAGATTGCCAGCTCTTCGGGTGTCGGCGTACGATTGCCCGGCGGCCGCCACGGCACGGTATTGGCGATATACACCTTGGTGCGATCCAGCCCGATCGCCGCCAGCATCCGGTCCAGCAACTGCCCCGATTTGCCCACGAACGGCTTGCCCTGGCGATCCTCCTCGGCGCCTGGCGCTTCCCCGATCAGCATGATCTGCGCCTCGGGATTGCCGTCGGCGAAGCACAGCTGGGTCGCGCGCAGCTTCAACCCGCATCCATCGTAAGCGCCGACGATGGCTTCCAGCTCGGCAAGGCTCTGCGCCCCGGCCGCCAGGGCACGCGCCGCTGCCGGATCGACCAGGAATGCCGATGGCAATGCTAGGGGTGCCCCATGAGGGGCCGGTGCCGCGTCTTGCGCTTGTACCGCAGCAACGGGACGTACCGGCGCGCGCTGGGCAAAACGGTTGACCGGCTCTTCCCCGACCGCCAGATCGACGCCGGCAGCCCGATACCATTCGAGCACCGACACCATTTCGGCGGTATTGAACGGTCGATCTTGAGCCATGCGTCGTGTTATGTCACAGCACTTGGTGCGCGGCCAGATGCGGCAGGCCACCACCACAGCACATTGTGACCGGTCTTGCGGTCCTCGTGCTTGCGTCATGGTCGCAAAATCGACACTGTTTGCGCCAAAACCGGCCTGGAGCGGCCAACGGAGAACTGAGCCTCGTGACCAAGCTTTTCAACCGTATCGTGCGTCCTGCTGTCCTGGCCCTCGTCCTGGGCAGCCTGGTTGCTCCAGTCATGGCGCAGCCCAAGCTGCCCAAGGCCGCCATGGACATGCTGTCCATGCTCAGCCCCAGCGTGACCGGCAGCTACCTGGCCGGCCGGCAGGCCCTGGAAGAATTGCGCACCGAGGAGGCGGCCCGCTATTTCATGGAGGCGGCGCAGGCCGATTGGGGCAACCCGCTCCTGGTCGAGCGCGCTTTCGTGGCCTTTGCCGCCGATGGCCAGATCGGGCAGGCCGCATCCACAGCCAAGCACCTGCTCGAGCTTGATCCGGACAATGAGCTTGCCAAGCTGGTCGTTGCCACCGAGGCGCTCAAGGAGCGCCGTTATCCAGCGGCCGAAGCCCAGCTTTCGAGCGCCGGCCAGGACAGTTTCACCGCCATCACCGCGGGCATCCTGCGGGCCTGGGCCCTGGTGGGCGAAAACAAGCCGCAAGATGCCGAAAAACTTCTCGATGCGCTGGGGCAGGGGGGTCTTGAGGACTTCCTGCTGTTCCATCGCGCCTTGATGGCCGAGGCTGCCGGCGATACCGACAACGCTATCAAGCTGGCTGGGCAGGCCTTTGATGCCGAGCCCAACGTGGCCCGCGTCGTCGAGGTCTATGCGCGCATCCTGGCCAATGCCGGCGAGTTCGACCAGGCCAAGGCCGCCATCGCCCAGTTCGAGAACCAGGGCTTGAGCCATCCCGTCGTCACCATCGTCAAGAACATGATCGATGCCGGCCAGCGTCCGGGCGTGTTCGCGTCCAACGTGCAGGTCGGCGCTGCCGAAATGTTCCATGGCATTGGCGTTGCCCTGTCGCGCGATGGCAGCATGGACCTGTCCATCGTGTTCCTGCGCCTGGGCCTCTATCTCGATCCATCCGCCGACGTCATCTCGCTGGCGCTCGGGCAATTGCTCGATCAGGCCGGCCAGAACAAGGCCGCCAACGTCATTTACGACGGCGTGCCCGCTACCTCGCCGATGAAGCCGACCGCCGTGGTGCGGATCGCGCAAAATCTGGATACCCTGGGCGACCGCCCCGAAGCGCTGCGGCGCCTGGGCAATATCGTCGCCACGCGTCCGGACGATCTTGATGCCGTCTCGGTCTTGGGCGACCTGCTGCGCTATGACGAACAATTCAGCCAGGCCGCTGATGCCTACACCAAGGCGCTGGCGATCAGCGGCGGCGAAAGCCCGTCCGATTGGCGGTTTTACTATGTGCGCGGCATCGCCTATGAGCGGGCCAAGCAATGGCCCAAGGCCGAAGCCGACCTGCTCAAGGCGCTCGATCTGAACCCCGACCAGCCGCAAGTGCTCAACTATCTGGGCTATAGCTGGATCGACCAGGACATGAATTACGATCAGGCCCTGGGCATGATCGAGAAGGCCGTCGCCGCCGTGCCGCAGGATGGCTACATCGTGGATTCACTTGGCTGGGCGTTCTACAAGCTCGGTCGGGTCGATGAGGCGGTGAACACGCTCGAACAGGCGGTGCAATTGCTGCCCAACGACCCCGAGATCAACGATCATCTGGGCGACGCCTATTGGAAGGCCGGCCGCGAGCTGGAGGCCAAGTTTCAGTGGCGCATTGCTGCTTCGGTCGATACCGTCGGCAATGTCAAGGATCGCACGGTGCCCAAATTGGCCAATGGCCTGACCGCGTCCGCCGCTACGCCGTAGCGTTCCCCTCGTGGCGGAACACTTTGTCCAGGCGGCCCCCGCCAAGGTCAATCTTGCGCTGCATGTTACGCGGCGGCGCGAGGACGGCTATCATGACCTCGAAAGCCTGGTTGTCTTTGCTGAGGTGGCCGACGAGATCGAAGCCATCCCGGCCCGCGCCGACAGCCTCGTCATCACCGGCCCGTTCGCCAAGACCCTGGTCAACAGCGACAATTTGGTGACCCGCGCCGTTGCCGCCTTCCGCGCCCAATGGCCGGGCGCAGTCGAGCCGGCGCTGGCCATGACCTTGCGCAAGAACCTGCCGGTGGCGGCTGGAATCGGCGGCGGCTCCGCCGACGCGGCAGCGGCGCTGCGGCTGATGGCCGGCCTTTCCGGCCAGCCGATTGCCTTGCCTGAACTGTCCGCCCTGGCGCTTCGGCTCGGCGCCGATGTGCCATCCTGCCTGCTTTCGGTGCCGCTCGTGGCGCGCGGAGTCGGCGAGATCGTCTCGCCGCTACGCCAGTTCCCCTCGCTCCACATCGTGCTGGTCAATCCGCTGGTGCCGGTCGCCACCGCCGATATCTTCCGGCGCCTGCGGGCCCATGACAATTATCCCCTGCCGGCCTTGCCCATGCCGCTCACCCGCCCGGCCCAGCTCGGCATCTGGCTGGCCGAAACCCGTAACGACCTACAGCCTCCCGCCGTCAAGCTCGTCCCGGTTATCGGCGATCTGATCGAGTTGATGGGAGAAACCCAAGGCTGCATGCTCGCCCGCATGTCGGGCTCCGGCGCCACCGTCTTCGGCCTTTTCGGCGCCAGCGCCCAGGCACACCAGGCCGCGCACGAACTGCGTCGCGCTCATCCCGAATACTGGGTCGCCGCGGCGCCCTTGATCGTGCCGTAAAGCCTCAATACCCTCGCCGCACGCTGAATTCGACCACGTCGACCAGCAGCGTCTTCATCGCCGACCCGGGCAATCCAGCCAGCGCATCCACTGCTGCCTGCGCATGCGCCTCGGCCTGTTCCACCGTACGGCCCAACGTATCGTAGCGCTCCATGATCGCCACGACGTCGTTCACCTGTTCGGCGCTGGCCTCGGCATCGCCCAGCGCGTCCGAGATCAGCGCCTGCTCTGCAGACGTGCTTTCGGCCAGCGCCAGGATCACCGGCAGCGTCATCTTGCCTTCGCGCAGATCGTCGCCGGTGTTCTTGCCCATGACGCCGCTTTCGCCGCGATAGTCCAGCACATCGTCGACCAGTTGGAAGGCGTTGCCCAGTTCCAGGCCATAGGCCTTGAGCGCCCCACGTCCGGCATCATCGGCGCCGCCGGCCATGGCGCCCACCTCGCAGGCCGCCTCGAACAGTGTCGCGGTCTTGGCCCGGATCACGTCGGCATAATCCTGCGGCGTCGTCGCCAGGTCGCCCGTCTTGGCCAGCTGAAACACTTCGCCCTCGGCCATCGCCGCCGCCGCCGCCGCCAGGACGCCCAGCGCCGCGATATCCCTGGTTTCCACCATCATCATGAAGGCCTGCCCGAGCAGGAAATCCCCGACCAGCACGCTGGCCTGGTTGCCCCAGATCATCCGTGCCGCAGGCTTGCCCCGGCGCATGTCGCTTTCATCCACCACGTCGTCATGCAGCAAGGTGGCATTGTGCATGAACTCGACCGCAGCCGCGAACTTGATGGCGCTGCCCATCCCGGCCCCAAACAGGGCCGCTGCCGCCACGGTCAGCATCGGGCGCAACCTTTTGCCGCCGCTATCGATCAGATAGCGCGCCAGCTCGGGCACCATCTCCACATGGGAATCGGCGCGTTCGAGAATCAGCGCATTGACCTTGGCCATGTCCTGGCCCGTCGCCAGCAGCAGGCGTTCGATCGCATTGGCGCTGGGGGCCTGGGTTGTTTGCGTCAGCATTGACACCGGCACATCATCCTTGTTTGGCCGCAACGGCAATTCTGGTTGAGCGCGCCAGGCCCAGGCATGTAAACTAGCGCCGAACCGGCCATTCGGATGCGATGTCCCTAGACCAGGCAAATGCCTTTGTAAAACACCAAACGCCGACGCGCGACGCCTTTTTAGGCGGCAGGATCACTGTGTCGCAGCCGCGCCACGGCTTTCGCGCCGGGCTCGATAGCGTGCTTCTTGGCGCAGCAGTATCGCCTGCGGCCACCGCGCTGCTCGACCTGGGTTGCGGCGTTGGCACTGCGGGGCTTGTGGCTTTGACGCACAACCCGAACCTGGCCGCAACGCTGCTTGACCAGAATGCCGACATGCTGGCCCTGGCGCAGCGCAACGCCCATGACAATGGCTTTGCCGACCGCGTCACGCTGATCCCGGCCGACGTGGCGGGGAAGGGCGCCGACCGCCGCGCTGCCGGTCTGCGCGACAATGCCTATTCGTCGGTCATCGCCAATCCTCCGTTTTTCGACAGTTCCGGCGGCACTCCGGCGCAGCAAGCCACCCGTGCCGACGCCCGCCACATGCGCGCCGAACACCTTGATCTCTGGGTCAAGACCGCGGCCGGCGCGGCTGCCGCAGGTGGCGAAATCATCTTCATTTATCCCGCCGCTTCGCTCGTGCCGCTGCTGGCAGCATTCGCGGCGCGCTTTGGCGCCATGATGGTGCTGCCGCTGGTTCCGCGGGACGGCGAGCCGGCCAGTCGCGTGCTGGTTCGCGCTATCAAGGGATCGCGTGCGCCGCTGACGCTGCTGGCGTCCCGGCCTTTACATGAGCCCGAAGGGCGCGCCTTTACCGCGCAATTCGACGCGATCTTGCGCGGCACCGCGCGGCTCGACTGGTAATTGCCGCCAATGAACCTTAGATCTGCCGGCAAACAACGGGATTGAGCATGGCGCAGACACCGGCACGATTTGGACATTGGCTCAGGCGCCTGCTCGGGCGCAACAGGACGATCATTCCCGTTATCCGCTTGCAGGGCGTCATCGCCGCCGACCAGCGCCAAGGCCGGCTCAACATCGCCAATGTGGCGCCGCTGCTCAAGCGCGCTTTCGCCATCAAGTCCGCGCCCGCCATTGCCATTATCGTCAATTCCCCCGGCGGCTCCCCCGTTCAGTCGCGCCTGATTTCCAAGCGCATCCGCGACCTGGCGGACGAGCACGGCAAGCCGGTGCTGGTGTTCGTCGAGGATGCTGCCGCCTCGGGCGGCTATTTCATTGCCGTGGCGGGCGACGAAATTTTTGCCGACCCATCCTCCATCGTCGGCTCGATCGGCGTCATCATGGCCGGCTTTGGGTTCGTCGAAGCCCTGGGCAGGCTCGGCATCGAGCGTCGTGTCCACACCGCCGGCCGCAACAAGTCCACGCTCGATCCCTTCCTGCCCGAAAAATCCGAAGATGTGGATCGCATCAAGACCTTCGAGCTTGATATCCACCAGGTGTTCATCGATCACGTCAAGGCGCGCCGCGGCACCAGGCTGAAGGGCGCCGACGATACCTTGTTCACCGGCGAATGGTGGACCGCCACGCGCGGTCTTGACCTCGGCCTGATCGATGCCATCGGCGATTTGCACGCGGTCCTGCGTGACCGTTACGGCACCGACATCGAACTCCGGCCGATTGCGCCCAAGCGCGGCTTGATCAATTTTCCCCGTTTCGGCTTTTCCGCGCAAAGCCTGGTGGGCGATGTGTCGGCCGGCATCGAGGATCGTGCCCTCTGGGCCCGGTTTGGCCTTTAGATGACCGCGATTTTTATCCGCATTGCGCTTTATGTCGGCATCGCCCTGATCATCTACCTGGGCGTTCGCAAGATCTGGCGCGACTGGACCGGCACGTTCAAGCAGCAAGACGCCGAAGCCAACCGCATCCGCCGCGAGCGCGACCTGCGCGAACGCGCCCAACCCGGCGTGATCGACCTCAAGCGCGACAAGGACGGCACCTTCCGGCCGGGGGACAAGCCTTGAGGGCCGCAATCACAATGCTGATTGACCGGCCCCAGCCGCCCAACTAGGTTCCGCCCGACATTCAGCCGGACCCTGACTTATGACCGATCGCCCATCTCACATGGACCCCAGGAACTCGTTCCAGGGCCTGATCCTGACCCTGCAACAGTTCTGGGCGGAACAGGGCTGCGTAATTCTGCAACCCTATGACATGCCGATGGGTGCCGGTACGTCCCACACCGCGACGGTGCTGCGGGCACTGGGGCCAAAACCCTGGAACGCCGCCTATGTGCAGCCATCGCGCCGGCCCAAGGACGGGCGTTACGGCGAAAATCCCAATCGCCTGCAGCATTATTATCAGTTCCAGGTCATTCTCAAGCCATCCCCCGATGACCTGCAGGAGCTGTATCTTAAATCGCTCTATGCCATCGGCATCGATCCGGGTCTGCACGATCTGCGCTTCGTCGAGGACGATTGGGAAAACCCCACGCTCGGCGCCTGGGGGCTGGGCTGGGAGGTGTGGTGCGACGGCATGGAAGTCAGCCAGTTCACCTATTTCCAGCAGGTGGCCGGCTTCGAATGCCATCCGGTTTCGGGCGAATTGACCTATGGGCTCGAACGCCTCGCCTGCTATCTGCAGAATGTCGACTCCATCATGGAGCTGAACTTCAATGGCGGCAGCGGCGACGCCAAGGTCACCTATGCCGATGTGTTTCTGCAGAACGAGCAGGAATCGAGCAAATATAACTTCGAAGCCGCCGACACCGACATGCTGTTCCGCCACTTCGCCGATGCCGAAACCGAGTGCCGCGCGGTCCTCGCCAGGGGCGCCGAAGCCAATCGGCAGACCATGGCCATTCCCGCCTATGAACAGGTTCTGCGCGCCGCCCACAATTTCAACCTGCTCGATGCCCGTGGCGTCATCTCGGTGACCGAACGGCAAAGCTACATCCTGCGCATCCGCGAACTCGCCAAAAGCTGCGGCGCTGCCTGGCTGCAAACGGCCGGTGGCGGCGCGGAGTAGACGCTTGTCCGTTTTCCGTCCATGACAACAATAGGCACAGAGTTGCCTCCCGCCCGCGCAGGGCAGAGCTATCGTAGGCGATAATCCTGGATGAAGGGGATGGTGGCAGATCGGGCCTCGCCCACGCCCACCAAATTCCATTGCCTTCCGTCCTCTGGCAATGCCAATGTCGCGCTGGGGCAGGGGTGCGCGGGCGCCCCCTTTTGGAGGCATTCATGGCCATCTGGATCATTCTCGGCGTCGTCGTCATCGTCGCTGTCTACGCCGTCACCATCTACAACAGCCTGGTGAAAAACCGGCAGATGGTGGAGGAGGGCTGGTCGGGCATCGATGTGCAGCTCAAGCGCCGTACCGACCTGATCCCCAATCTGATGGAAGCGGTCAAGGGCTATATGGGCCATGAGCGCGAGACGCTGGAAGCGGTGACCAATGCCCGCGTCAGCGCTCAGGGTGCGTCCAATGGCACCCCGGCCGAACGTGCCGCGGCCGAAGGGGCCCTGTCGGGTGCGCTGGGCCGGCTCTTTGCCGTCGCCGAGGCCTATCCCGACCTCAAGGCGAGCGCCAATTTCATGGAGTTCCAGCAGGCGCTGCAGACCACCGAGGACGAAATCCAGATGGCGCGCCGCTATTACAACGGCGCCGTGCGCAATCTGAATACCACGGTGGAATCCTTCCCCTCCAACCTGATCGCCAACAACTTCAAGTTCGAGAAGGCCGAATATTTCGAGCTGGAGAACCCCGCCGATCGTGCCGTGCCCACGGTCAAGTTCTGACCTCATGGGCATGCTGTCCCGGCTGCTCGCCGCGCTGGTCGTCGCGCTGGCGCTCGTCCTTCCGGCCGCGGCGCGCGAGGAAATCCGCGCCTTCTCGGCCAATGTGGTACTCGCTACCAACGGCGCCGTCGCCGTCACCGAAACCATCGACGTGCAGGCCGAGGGCAACGAAATCCGCCGCGGCATCTATCGCGATATCCCCGTGACCCTGCTCGGCCCCGAAGGCGGCAAGATCCGTCCCGGTTTCGAGGTCCTGACCGTCACCCGTGACGGCGCGCCCGAGACCTTCCGGGTCGAGCGCATGGGCGACTTCCAGCGCATCTGGATCGGTGATCCCGATGTGTTGCTGCGCAATGGCAAGCATCGCTACATCATTGACTACACCATGACCCGCATGGCCCGCACCTTCGCGGACCATGACGAACTGTTCTGGAACGCTACCGGCAATTACTGGATTTTTCCGATCGCCAGTTCCGTCGCCACGGTCACGCTGCCCAAAGGCGCGGTGATGTCCAGCCTGGTCGGCTATACCGGCCGCCCCGGCTCCACCGAGCAGGCGGTGACCATCACCCGCACTTCGGACAATACCGCGATCTTTCGCACCAATCGCCAGCTCGAGCCCGAAGAAGGCATGAGCTTTGCCGTCGCATTCCAGAAGGGCATCCTGACCCTGCCCACCGGGTTCGACGCCTGGCTGCAATGGCTGTCGGACCTGCGCGAAGTCATCTTTCCCGTGCTGGCGGCCCTCCTGGTGCTGGCCTACAATTTCATCGCCTGGTTCCGCGTCGGCCGCGATCCGGCAAAAGGCATCATCATTCCCCTGTTTTACCCGCCCAAGGATTTCTCGCCGGGCCTGACGCACTATGTCCACAACTGGGGCTTCGAGAACTCCGGCTGGACCGCCTTTACCGCCACGATTTTCGAGCTTGGCGTCAAGGGTCTCCTTACCATCGATAATTCCGGCGACGATCTGCGCGTGACCGTGACCGGCAAACAGCCCGAAACGCCGCTGCCGGCGGGCGAAAAACTGGTCTTCAACTATTTCAACGGCAAGGGCGCTCTCACCGTCGACAAGTCCAACGGCCTCGATCTGCAAAAGAAACGCGGCCAGTTCGTCGCCGCCATCGAAAATGAAAACCGCTCCACCTGGTTCAATAGCAATCTGGGCTATTCGATCATCGGCTATGTGCTGGCTTTGGCCCTCTTGGGTGCGCTGGTGCTGTCAGACATCCTCGATCCGGTCTGGCTGGTCGGCTCGGTCATCATCGGGGTCGTCCTCGGGCTGTTTAGCACCTCGGTCGGCTCGGTCTGGAAGGGCGGGCTCTGGCGCAATCTGGTCACCGCCGTCTGGGTCATCATCGTCGGCTTCAATATCTTCGGCTTTGCGCTCGATACCCTGACCCACATAACGGTCAATACGGCCGCCATCGCCGCCATCTCCATCGTTCTGGTCACGGTGATCTTCGCCGTCCTGATGCGCGCCCCCACCATCCAGGGCCGCAAGATCATGGACCAGATCGACGGCTTCAAGCTCTATCTGAACACCGCCGAAAAGGAGCGCCTCAACATCACCGGCGCCCCGCCCATGACCATAACCCGCTTCGAGCGCATCCTGCCCTTCGCCATCGCCTTGGGCCTCGAAAAGCCCTGGAGCGAGCATTTCGAGGGCGAACTGGCGCGCAACGCCGTCAGCGACGTGACCGGGTCCGGCTATGCCCCGCTCTGGTATGGCGGCAGCCATTTTGGCTCGGGCAGCGGCAACATTGCGGGCAACATGACCAATGCCGTCAGCGCCGCCGCCGCCAGCATGACCGCCGCCATGGTCGCCGCACAACCAGTGCAAGCGTCATCGTCCGGCTTTTCCGGCGGCGGTGGCGGCGGCTCGTCCGGCGGTGGCGGCGGTGGTGGCGGCGGAGGTGGGTGGTGACTGAGGAGTACGGCGTGCTTGACAAGCATTCACGCCACTCCGTGCTGCGCGAAGTCATTCTTGAACACCTGCTGATCGGTGCCTTGCTGCGCGCGTTGTGGCAACGGGATGTGTTCGACGCGGAGGTTCTCCGTTCCGAGTTCGATGCTGGTGGCTATGACATCGTCGTTTCACGCGGCGTTCTCACGCGACACATCCAGCTCAAGGCCACGATCCTTGGCGGCAAGCGCACTGAGGTTGGTATCAATCTCGGACTGACCGGCAAACCCAGCGGCTGCATCGTGTGGATGTTCGTGACCGACGATCTTCGGTTTGACCACTTCTTCTGGTTCGGCGATGCGCCAGGCCAGCCGCTGCCCGATACCATCGATGGCAGGGTCGTCCGCCACACCAAAGGTGACGGCTTGGGAAATAAACTTGAGCGGCCCAATCTGCGGGAAGTTCGCAAATCGGCGTTCGAACACCTCGCTACGATCGAAGACCTGCTTGATGTCCTGCTCGGCGAACTGGCGCACTGAACGGGCGCAGCGGGCGCTGGTTGCACATGGACATCCGCGTCCCCCCAAGCTAACAAACCGGCGCCTCTAACGTCTGGTGCGCCATGCCCGAATTGCTGCTCGAACTGTTTTCCGAGGAAATCCCCGCCCGCTTGCAGCGCCGCGCGGCGGACGATTTGAAGAAAGCCGTGACCAATGCCATGGTCGATGCCGGACTGGTCTATGAGGGCGCGCGCGCCTTCGTCACGCCGCGCCGCCTGGCGCTGACCGTCACCGGGCTGCCGGCCCGCTCGCCCGATACGCGCGAAGACAAGAAAGGCCCCAAGCTCGGGGCGCCCCAGCCAGCTATCGATGGCTTCCTGCGCGCGGCAGGCCTGAATTCCATCGATCAGGCCAGTGTCGAAAGCGATCCAAAAAAAGGCGACTTTTATGTTGCCCGGATCGACCGGCCTGGGGCGGACGCCACCGCCTTGCTTTCGGCTATCCTGCCAAAAATTCTTGCCGATTTCCCGTGGGCCAAATCCATGCGTTGGGGCCGCGGGAGCTTTGCCTGGGTCCGTCCGTTGCGGGCGATCACCGCGACCTTCGGCACCGAAAACGAGGAGCCGGCGGTTATCGCGTTCACGTCCAACGACTTGGTCTCGGGCCAGACCACGTTCGGCCACCGCTTTCTCGCCCCCGAGCCCATTCGCGTCCGCCGCTTCGACGATTACGTCACCGCGCTGGAGCGCGCCAAGGTCGTGCTCGACATCGACCGCCGTAAGGACATCATCAAGACCGATGCCGATCACCTGGCCTTCGCCCAGGGTCTGGGCGTCATTGCCGATGAAGGCCTGCTCGAGGAAGTCGCTGGCCTGGTCGAATGGCCGGTCGTCATGATGGGCGCCTTCGATCCCGCGTTTCTGAAACTCCCCGAAGAAGTCATTATCGCCACGATCCGCGCCAACCAGAAATGCTTTTGCTTGCGCGACGCATCAGGCAAACTGGCACCCAATTTCATCATTACCGCCAATACGGTTGCAAGCGATGGCGGCGCGGTGATTACCGCCGGCAATGAACGCGTCATTCGTGCCCGCCTCAGCGACGCGGCGTTTTTCTACCAGGGCGATCTGGCCATTCCGCTCGAACACGGCCTGCCCAAGCTCGAGGATACCGTGTTCCACGCCAAGCTGGGCACCCAGTTCGCGCGCGTCGAGCGGATCGTCAAGCTGGCCGGCGACATCGCTCCCTTGGTCGGTGCCGATGTTGCACGCGTCCAGCGCGCCGCCATGTTGGCCAAGGCCGACCTGGTGACCAACATGGTCGGCGAGTTTCCCGAATTGCAGGGTCTGATGGGCCGCTACTATGCCGCCGCCCAGGGCGAGCCTGCCGATATCGCCAATGCCATCGAGCAGCACTACAAGCCGCTTGGCCCCACCGACCAGGTGCCCACCGATCCCGTTGCTATCGCTGTGGCTCTGGCCGACAAGCTCGACCTGCTCGCCGGTTTTTGGACTATCGACGAAAAGCCCACGGGCTCCCGCGATCCCTTTGCCTTGCGCCGTGCGGCTTTGGGCGTGATCCGTATCATCGCCGAAAATGCTCTGCGCGTGCCGCTCAAGGTCGAACCGGACCTGTTGGCGTTCTTCCACGACCGCCTCAAGGGGACGCTGCGTGATGCCGGCGCCCGCCACGATCTGGTCGATGCCACCATTGCAGCCGATAGCAACGATATTCTTGAGATCATTCGCCGTGTCGAAGCGCTTTCGGCCCTGCTGTCGTCCGAGGATGGCGTCAACCTGCTCGCCGGCTATCGCCGCGCCGCCAATATCCTGGCTGCCGAAGAAAAAAAGTTCAACCTCGTTTACAACGGCACCGTCGACCAGGACTTGCTGCGGCTCCCGCAGGAAACCGACCTGGCCTTCGTCGTCGACGCGGTCCATGCTGCGGTATCAAGCCATGTCGCCGCCAACGACTACAAAGGCGCCATTGCCGAACTGGCCACCCTGCGCGGTCCGGTGGATGCCTTCTTCACCGCCGTCCTGGTCAATGACGAAGACTCAAAAATTCGCGTCAACCGCCTCAACCTGCTCGGCCGCCTACGCGACACCATGCACCTGGTCGCCGATTTTTCGAAGGTCGCCGGCTAAGACTATTGCGGCAACGCGCAAAGCAGGCTGCCCATGTTGGTGGTGAAAATGAATGACGCTTCGCCGCGCTCGTCGGTGGTAAAGCTGCCGGCAAGCCCGATATCGGCCAGCGGGCCGCTGACAGCGTTCACGCTATTGCCCGAGGACGCCACCTGGCCGCTGCCACCCAGCGTCACGCTGCTGTCGAACTGATAGTCGCCTGCAACCTGCAAGCTCAGTACGCCGAACGCAGTGCCGTTCATGTCGACGCACTGATAGACACCCGGTGGCGGGAACTGTGCCAGGGCGGGCAGTGTGACGGCGATGCTAAAGGCTGTGGCGAGCAGAACTTTCTTCATGGCTGCAACGTTGCGCCCGGGATGGGCTGATGCCAAATCACAGTGCCGCTATCAAGGATCGACCATGAGTATCGGACTTCTCGCTTTGCTCGACGACGTTGCCGGCCTTGTCAAGGTCGCCGCGGCCTCTCTGGATGACATCGCCGGCCAAGCCGCCAAGGCAGGCGTCAAGGCCGCGGGCGCCGTGATCGATGATGCCGCTGTCACCCCGAACTATGTGCACGGCTTCGAGGCGGACCGGGAACTGCCCATCGTCGGCAAGATCGCCTGGGGATCGATCAAGAACAAGCTACTCTTTCTTCTGCCGGCCGCGCTGGTCCTGAGCTTTTTTGCGCCTTGGCTCATCAGCCCGCTGCTGATGATCGGCGGCGCCTATCTGTGCTACGAGGGTGCCGAAAAGGTGTTTCATGCGCTGGCCCCGCACAATGCCGAGGCGCACGAGGCCGGGCTTGAGCCGGCCGCGATTGACCCCAAGACGCTCGAAGATCAAAAAGTGGCTGGCGCCGTCAAAACCGATTTCATCCTCTCGGCCGAGATCATGACCATCATTCTGGCCGCCATCGAGGTTCCCGACTTCTGGGCCCGTACCGCCATTTTGGCGATTGCAGGCATTGGCATCACCATCGCGGTTTACGGTGCCGTGGCGCTGATCGTCAAAGCCGACGACTTCGGCGTTTGGACCGCAACCCACGCGCGCACGGGCTTTGGACGCGCGACCGGCCGCGGCATCGTGCGGTTCATGCCGATATTCATGCAGGTCCTGAGCGTGATCGGCACCGCGGCCATGACCTGGGTCGGCGGCAGCATCGTCGCCCATGGCCTGATCCAGTTCGGCATCGAAGGCCCCGAACATGTCATCGAGGCAGCCGCCCACTGGGCCGAGCAGGCGCTGCCCGCCATTGCCGCATTGGCCGGCTGGCTTGCCACAGCCGTGGTCGATTTCTTTTTTGGCCTGTTCCTGGGGGCTTTGCTGATCCCGGTCGCGAGCTATGTCGTGTCGCCGACGTGGAAGGCGATAAAGGGTCTGCTGCCGAAACGGGCCTGAGGCGCCTTCCCTCTCCCCGAGGGCGGGGAAACGGCTAGACCGGCGGCATCAAGGCGTCGCGGCGCTTGGGCTTGAAGGGCGCCATGCCTTCATTGGCCAACTGGTCGGCGCGCTCGTTCAAATCATGGCCGGCATGGCCCTTGACCCAGCGCCAGGTAATGGTGTGCCGCTGGCTTGCTGCATCCAACGCCTGCCAGAGTTCCAGGTTCTTGACCGGCTTTTTGTCGGCAGTCTGCCAGCCGTTTTTTTTCCAGCCGTGGATCCAGCTCTGGACGCCGTTCTTGACGTATTGACTGTCGGTATGCAGCTCCACGGTGCAGGCCCGCGTCAGCGCATTGAGGGCCTCGATCGCCGCCGTCAGCTCCATCTTGTTGTTGGTGGTGAGCGGCGCCCCGCCGCTCAATTCGCGTCGCTTGTCGCCATATTGCAGGATGGCGCCCCAGCCGCCTGGGCCCGGATTGCCCGAGCAGGCCCCGTCGGTATGAATAATGACGGCCTCGCTCACGGACGGCCTTTGTGCAAGATGTGAAACTGGCATTGCTGGTCGTCAATCACATCGACATGGGTCTTGCTCATGCCGATCCGCGCCAGCACGGCAAGGGACGCCGTGTTGCGCACATCGGCGAAGCCGAGGAAATAGGTACGGTCGGTTTCCCGGAAAATCCAGTCGCGCAAGCCGCTCGCGGCCTCGGTTGCATAGCCCTGGCCGTGATAATCCTGCAGCAGCGCATAGCCGATTTCCGGCTCCTGCTGGTCCCCGAACAGACCGAACCCCGCCCGGCCGATAAAAGCGCCGTCGCTCTTGCGCACCAGACGCAGCTTGCCCATCCGGTGCTGCACGAAATTGTCGTGCCACAGCGACAGCCGGGCTGCGGCTTTCTCCCGGCTCCAGGGTTTCCCCTCTGCATCCAGGTAGCGCGCCACCATGGGGTCGCCATGCAGCCGCACCAGATCCTCGATCTGCTCTTGCGTCCAGCCGCTCAGCACAAGCCGCTCGGTTTCCAGAACCCGCAGATCGCTCATCGCGCCACCGCCGCCTCGATCGTGCGCAACTCGCGTGGAATGTTGAAGGCGATATTTTCACGCGCCGTCACCCGTGCAGTCACCTTGATGTCATAGCGCTGGGCAAATGCCTCGATCACCTCGTCCACCAGTTTTTCGGGGGCCGACGCCCCGGCCGAAACGCCCAAGGTCCTGATACCCTCAAGCCGGCTCCAGTCGATTTCGGTGGCCCGGTCCACCAGCATCGATATCCTGCAACCCGCCCGCTCCGCCACTTCCACCAGCCGCAAAGAATTGGACGAATTGGACGATCCAACCACGATCATCGCATCGACTTCCGGCGCCACCGCCTTGATCGCCTCCTGCCGGTTGGTGGTCGCGTAACAGATGTCTTCCTTGTGCGGCCCGTTGATCGCGGGAAAACGCTGCTGCAATGCCGATACGATCTCGCGCGTATCGTCCACCGACAGCGTCGTCTGCGTCACGAAGGCCAGCGTTTGCGGGTTGCGCGGCTCGAACCGCGCCACGTCCGCCACCGTTTCGATCAACGTGATCGCATCGGGCGGCAGTTGTCCCATCGTGCCCACGACTTCAGGGTGCCCCTTGTGCCCGATCAGCACGATTTCGTGCCCCTCGGCATGGTGGCGCTGCGCCTCCACGTGAACCTTGCTCACCAGCGGGCAAGTGGCGTCGAGAAAGAACATGTTGCGGTTGCGCGCATCGGCCGGCACGCTCTTGGGTACGCCGTGGGCTGAAAACACCACGGGCGCTCCGGTGTCGGGAATTTCATCGAGCTCTTCGACAAACACCGCGCCCTTGTCGCGCAGTCCATCCACGACATATTTGTTGTGCACGATGGCGTGGCGCACATAAACCGGCGCGCCATATTTTTCCAGCGCCAGTTCCACGATCTGGATAGCCCGGTCGACCCCGGCGCAAAAGCCGCGCGGGGCACACAGCAGGATGTCGAGTTGTGGCCGCTTTTCCATTCCAGATCAGATGCTTTCTGAGTGTGGCCAAGTCAAGTCCTGTTGCGGGGCAGGGCCGTCATGGGCAATATGCGGCGGTAACGATGGCAGGAACTGAGCGGTGAGTTTGGCGCAGGAAATGTTTGCGATTGCCCCGGCCACGGGGAAAGCGAACCTTTCGGCGGCGCAGCTCAAGCTGCTGGCCGGCAAGGCCCGCTGGATTTTCCGCGTTGGGGAGGCGGGCTTTCCCACCGTGCCCACCATCGCCATTACCCGCGGCGCCTGGGAGGCGCTGCAGGCCGAGCGCAGCCGCAAGGATACCCGCCTGCGCACCCACTGGATCGCCTGCCTGTTCAAGCTGGTCAGCGGCGATGCCAAGGCCCCGCCTTTGACGGTGCGCACTTCGGCAGCGCGCCACAATGGCGGCCTGATGAATGCCAGGACCGGCTTGGTGCCGCCCTCCAGTCCCGAGGATTCGGTCGATCCCAGCCGCCCATTGGCGCGGGCCATCAAGAACGCTTTTGATTCCTATGGCTTTGGCCAGGCCTGGGCCGGCCCCCGTCAGGAGGACGACCGGGCGCGGCAAATCGTCCTGGTCCAGGCCACCGCCGATGGCGAGCTGGAACAATTCCTCACCCGCAATGCGGTAACGGGCGGCCTCGGTCCCGCCCCGGTGGACGGCTCACCTTTACCCCGCCTGCCCACCGGCATCGATGCCCTGGTCAGCCTGCTCGATGCCAAGGCAGGCCGGCACATGACGTGCCTCGTGGCCATCAAGAACGGCAAGGTCAGCTTCGTGTCGGCACGCGGTATTCAGGCCGCCCCCGCCGCCGAACTCGAAGCGGCCGTCGATCGTGTCGCGCGCAAGGTCTGGTCGGCGCAAAACGCCGTCAGCCGCGTCGATCCCGCTCGCCTGGCGCAATTGCTGCATCCGCGCCTCCGCTCCACCGAGGGCGTGGCACCCATCGCCACGGGCCTGGGCGTCTCGCCCGGCGCCGCCAGCGGCGTGATCGTCTTTAATCCCGAGGACGCAGCCCGCCTGCGCGCCCGCGGCAAGCATTGCATCCTCGTCGTCAACGAAACCGGCCCCGCCGATATCGAAGGCATGAAGGCCGCCACCGGCATCCTGACCGCGCGCGGCGGCATGTCCAGCCACGCCGGGGTGATCGCCCGCATTACCGGCAAACCCTGCGTGGCAGGCGTGCGCACCCTGTTCGTGGATGCCGCCGAGCTGGTCTGCCGGATCGGCGATCGCGAACTGCGCAGTGGTGACCGGATCACCATCGATGGCTCCGATGGCAATGTGTATGCCGGCGTCTTGCCCCTGGCCCAACCCCATATCGGGGGCGCCATGGGCACGCTGCTCGGCTGGTCTGATGCCAGCCGCACCATCGAGGTGCGCACCAATGCCGAAACCGTCGAATCGGGCCGCACTGCGCTCAGCTTCGGTGCCGAAGGCATCGGCCTTGCCCGCTCGGAGCACATGTTCTTTTCCCCCGAGCGCATGGTGGCGCTGCGTCGACTCATCCTGTCCGAGGACGAGGATGATCGCGCGCGGGCCCTGCATGGCCTGGTCGATTTCCAGACCGGGGATTATTCGGCCCTGTTCGCCACCATGAAGGGGCTGCCGGTTACCGTGCGCCTGTTCGATCCGCCGCTGCACGAATTTTTGCCGCGCACCGATGAGGATATCGAGGAGACCGCCCACTCTCTCGGGCTGGCCGTGCGGGCCTTGCGCCTGCGCCTGGAGCGGATCGCCGAGGTCAATCCCATGCTCGGACACCGCGGTGTCCGCCTCGCCATCACCTATCCCGAAATCCTGCAGATGCAGATGCAGGCGCTGATGGCCGGAGTGCGGGCCGCCAGCGAAACCCAGGCCGAACCGGTGATCGTCGAGGTCATGGTGCCTTTCGTGTCCACCGTCAGCGAGGTGGCCTGGGTGCGCGACAAGGTCAACGACATCGTTGCCAATTCAGGCCTGCTGCGCTCGGGGCGGGTCCAGTTTTCATTCGGCACCATGATCGAACTGCCGCGCGCCTGTCTGCGCGCTGGCGAAATCGCGCCCATGGTCGATTTCTTTTCTTTCGGCACCAACGATCTGACCCAGACCACGTTCGGCATCTCGCGCGACGACGCCCCGACATTTCTCGCCGCCTACCAACGTAAGGGCATTTACGAGCGCGATCCGTTCGTCAGCATCGACGAAAAAGGCGTCGGCGAACTGATCGCCCTTGCCATCCAGCGTGGCCGCGCCAGCAATCCCGGCCTCAAGATCGGCATTTGCGGCGAGCATGCCGGCGATCCGGCCTCGTTGCGGTTCTTTTCCGGTCTCGGTATCGATTATGTCAGCTGCTCACCCTATCGGGTGCCAGTTGCCCGGCTGACCCTGGCCCAGGCCCTGGCTTAACTATCCGGCCCTCCTGCCCTATATGTCAGGCAAGCGGGCCTCGCTCGAAAGAGGCACGATGGGAGGACGTTTCTTGAAATCTCTGCCGGTTCTGACGCTGCTGCTTATGTCTTTGCTGCCCAATGCGCCAATTGCTGCCCAAGAGCGCAGCGCGGCGTGCGCCGCGATCATCGGCGACCCGGAGCGGCTGGCCTGCTACGATAGCCTGTTTCGCGCCGTCCCCGCCGTATCCAGCCAAAGTGTGACCATCAACTCAGCGCAGTTGATCCCGGCCCGTCCCAGCGGCCGGCAGCCGGCGGTCATGACCGTGACCTGCGCCGCAGGTGCCCTTTCGGTCAAATTTGCCTTTGCCGGCAATGCCATGTCCGCTATCGGCAACGATGCCGGCATTACCCTGCAGCTCGATCTTCAGGCGGCGCGCAGCCGCACCCTGCCCACCGCGGACAACAACACCGCCCTGATGATCGATCGCGATGCGCCGGCCTTCCTTGATAGCCTTGAAGGCGCCAACAACTTGACCGTTCGCGTTACCCCGCTCAGTTCGCGCTCGCTGACGGTGCGCTTCAGCCTGGCCGGCGTCAACGAAGCCGTTGCCCCGGTTCGCGCTGCCTGCGACTAGGCTGTCGCCGCCCTGCGACAAAATCTCCCGTCACATCAGCGCCCTCATTCCCTCACGCCATCGCCCCACTCGCCGTTTACCGCCTGCTAACCCTAATAAGACATCATCCCGATTGTCGGCATTTTAGCGTCACTTTCGCCGATCAGTAGTTTTGTTGCGTAGTGTTGAGTAGCAATTGATGGCCCATCCACACCGGCCCGCCGCCCGCGAGGGCGCGGCTAGAGCGGTTCGTACCGGACATCCCATTGCCAGATTTCTGGCCTTGGGCGTCATTGGCGCAATGAGCTTTGCCGGCCTGACTGCGGCGGCTCATGGACCCGCTGCCGACCTGCCGCGCGAGCTGGGCAAATCCGCGCCGTCCATCATCGAGGCTAGTCTCGCCCCGCCCGGCATTGACGCCATCACTACCAGCTCGCTCGATCGCCTTTTCGACGCTGCCAGCTTCACCGGCCCCAATCGCGCCGGAAAATCCGATCGTGTCCGGGCCATACCCAGTGCACTGGCTATCGCCCACAGCTTCGAGCGCGCCCGCATGCGTATCGCCGAACTGCGCGCCGGTCCTACACCCAATGCTCTCCCCAATCGCTCGCAACTCGCCGCGGCCGATCCCGTCATTGTCGTTGCCGGCCAGGACCAGCCGCGCATCGCCGTTGCTGCCCTCGATCCGGCGATGGATTCCGATGCGCTCAAGGCCATTGCCGGGTTTGCGCCCACCACCGGCACACCGCTGCCCATGGTCGCATCCGACCAACTGGCTTATGCCCGCGCCAATGCACCGGTCACCGGAGCCTACAGCACGGGCGCCGTCATGGTCGCCTCGACCAAGGAACTCTGGTGTCTCGCCACCGCGATTTATTTTGAAGCACGGGGAGAAAGCTATCGCGGCCAGGTCGCCGTGGCGCAAGTGGTGCTCAACCGCGTCAAGGATCACCGTTATCCCAACACCATCTGCGGCGTCGTGTTCCAGAACCAGACGCAGCGCAATTCCTGCCAGTTCTCGTTTGCCTGCGACGGCCACCCCGAAACCATCAACGACCAGAAATCCTGGGCCCAGGCCGAAGAAATCGCCACCAAGGTCACCGATGGCGAGCTGTATCTGGCCGAAGTGGCCGACGCTACCCATTATCACGCCAGCTATGTGCGCCCCGCCTGGGCGCCGCGCATGACCAAGGTCACCCAGATCGGGATGCACATCTTTTATAAGTTCAAGCGCGGCTGGTTGTTCGGCTGAAACCGCCTAGCAGCCCGTCGAGTGCTGCGTGAATACGCAGGTCAAACCATTGCCGCTGATCGTCGCATGGTCGCCGCTGCCGGTGTAAACGAATGAATTCCCCGGCGCCAGCGGCAGGTCCACCCAATGGCCGCCAAATCCGATCACCGAGACAGCGCTGGCAATCTGGGCCGACACCGGCTCAACGGTAATGCCGGGATATTGGATATTGACGGAAAACATCGCATCGGTCGAATAGGCGCCGGTCGCCGTCGTGGTAATGTCGATATAGCTGACGCGGCCGAATTCGATCTTCTTGACCCGGCTCTTGGCCGTGGGCTCCGTATCCACCCAGTCCTCATACTGGACGTCGTAGTCACGCCCCTCGAATTTCACCAGGCTCGTGGGATCGATCCCCGTTTGCGTTTCGTCGGCAATCGCGCCCATGACCGCACCCGGACCGGCGATCGTCAAGCCCGCACCGCATACCGCGCCCAGAACCACGCCCAGCAACACTTTACGATCCGGCAGAACCATGGCGACTGTCCCAAAATGAAGCGAATGCTTTCACTCTCTTAGCACTTCATTGACCATAGTCGCTCCACGCGAGCAAAGTTCATCCGGTGTTAGGGTTAATCTCCACGCTCTTCAGAGGTCGATGGCGTCAAACGCCGCCACGAACCGATCATGCGCTTCATGGGTCGGCCAGGGGCGGATCAGCCGGTCGAAAGCGTCGACGTCGAAGGCCGGCATGCTGGGTTCGCCAAACAATTTGCGGGCCTCGGGTGCCTCGAATCCTGCCAGATGAATGGCCTCGAAGAACGCCGCCTCCCGGTCGGCCTGCTTGATCTGCTTGGTCAAGGCCGCAGGCGGCATTGCCGGCAGTGAAAAACGCAGGTGAACCGCACCCAGCAAGCGATTTTCCACATCCTTGTAATTGCCCCCCATCGCCGCCTTGAACGGCGAGATGATGTCGCCCATCACATATTCGGGCGCATCGTGCAGCAGCGCCTGCAACAGCGATTTTCCCCCTGCATCCGGGTTGTGTGCGCGAAACAGTTCCAGCACCAGCACCGAATGCTGCGCCACCGAAAACGGATAGTCGCCAATCGTCTGCCCGTTCCAGCGCGCCACCCGCGCCAGTCCATGGGCAATGTCGCTCAATTCGACGTCGAGCGGGGAGGGGTCCAGGATATCGAGCCGCCGGCCAGACAACATGCGTTGCCAGGCCCGGTCTTTCGCGCGCGCCATGCTGCCCCCAGATGAAAACGTCGCGCGACCCTAGGTCTGCAGCCGCGATTCTTCAAATGCCGGTGCTATGCGTCCTCAGCGCTCGCCTCGCCCAGCCCGTAGCGGGCCCAGTCAGGCAATTCCAGCGTCACCGGCTTGTCACCGACTGTCGCTGCCACGCCGGGCCCGAACCGGTCCAGCCGCACGATGCCGACCGCTGCGCCGTCGACGATGCGCCCGATTGTGCCGCTATCGCGCCCATTTGCCAGCACCGGCGTCCCCGCATCGGCCTTGATCCCCCGCACGATCACCGGCCGCCGCCGCGCCGTGCCGCGATGCTTCATCCGGCTGACCACTTCCTGGCCGACATAGCAGCCCTTGGCGAAGTCGATACCCTCCAGCAGGTCCATCCCGATGTCGTGGGCAAAACTGGTGTCGGGTGCAAAATCCTGCCCCAGTTCGGCAATTCCCGCGGCAATGCGCATCCGTGCGTAGTCTTCATCATCTTGCGTCCAGCCTGCCGCACCGTCTGCCGGTGCGATTACCCGCCCGCCCAAGCGGTCAAACCCGTCATCCCATCCCGCCACATGACTTGCCCGCAGATCGTCGATCACCACGCTGGCCCGCAGCCGATACAGTCTCATGCGCTTGAAAAAATCATCTGCCACCGACTGGTGCACATCAAGCAGTAAGGCTTCGTCCGACCAACCCGCAAGCCCTTCGGCCAGGATCTTGCCCTGCGGCGACAGCAGCGCCCACCATGCGGCGGCGCCCTCGGCTAGGGGTATCGGTCCCGTCACCACGTCATTGAGCAGTTTATGGGCATCAGGCCCGGAAAACCGGAACACGGCGCGATCGGCACGCAAATGGATGGTCATGTTCGCTTGCCCTTCCGGCGCCCCATCCGCTAAACCGGCCATGACGACCGGCTGGGCGGACCCAAGACATGGCGCACTACGACACGATTTTCAAGAATGGCACGCTGGTCAACCACGATGGGGAAGGGACCGCCGATATCGGCTTTCGCGCCGGTCGCATCGCCGCCCTGGGCACCCTGGCGGCCGACACCGCCGACACCATCGTCGATGCCGGTGGCCTGCACATCCTGCCCGGGGTCATCGATACCCAGGTGCATTTCCGCGAGCCCGGCCTGACCCACAAGGAAGACCTCGAATCGGGCTCGCTTTCCGCCGTCATGGGTGGGGTCACTGGTGTCTTTGAAATGCCCAACACCAGTCCGCTGACCATCTCGCGCGCCACTTTCGAGGACAAGATCGCCCGCGCCACCAACCGCATGCACTGCGATTTCGCCTTCTATGTGGGTGGCACCCATGAAAATGCCGGCGAGCTTGCCGCGCTCGAAAAGCTGCCCGGCTGTGTCGGCGTCAAGGTCTTCATGGGTTCGTCCACCGGCTCTCTGCTGGTCCCCGACGATGACGGTGTCGAGGCCATCCTGCGCGCCATCTCGCGTCGCGCTGCCTTTCATTCCGAGGATGAATACCGGCTTGAGGAGCGCAAACATCTTCGCGTCCCCGGCGACCCGTCGTCCCATCCGGTTTGGCGCGATCCCGAAGCGGCGCTCCGCTCCACCAAGCGCCTCGTCACCCTTGCCCGCAAGACCGGCAAGCGCATCCACGTGCTGCATATCTCGACGGGCGAGGAAATGGTTTTTCTCGCCGATCACAAGGACTTCGCCAGCGTCGAGGTCACCCCGCATCACCTGACCTTGGACGAGACCGCCTACACCCGCCTCGGCACCTATGCGCAGATGAACCCGCCGGTGCGCGATCGCGCTCACCGCGATGCCATCTGGGCCGGGGTTCGCAGTGGCGTTGCCGATATCCTCGGCTCCGACCACGCGCCTCATACGCGCGAGGAAAAGGACCACCCCTATCCCGCCTCCCATTCCGGCATGACCGGGGTGCAGACGCTGGTGCCGATCATGCTCGATCATGTGAACGCCGGCCGCCTGTCGCTGGCGCGCTTCGTCGATATGACCAGCGCCGGCCCCAATCGCCTGTTCGGCATTGCCGGCAAGGGCCGCATCGCTGTCGGTTACGATGCCGATCTGACCATCGTTGATCTCAAACGGACGCAAACCATTCGCAACGCCGACGTGAAATCGCGCGCGGGCTGGACCCCCTATGATGGCGTCTCGGTCACCGGCTGGCCCGTCGGCACCATCCTGCGCGGCAAAACCGTCATGTGGCAGGGCGAGCTCGTGACCCCCTCGACCGGCCAGCCCATGCGCTTCCTCGAGGCTTTACCGCCATCGACCTAAGACGGTTGTCCTATTGCAGGACACGATCCAGGTTGTATTCGCCCGAGCGGATCCGGTCGGGCAGCAACGCCACCAGCTCTGCCGTACCCTCGTCGCCATGCAGCTTGACGAAAGTAGCCAGCGCCGCAAACAGCGAGGCATGCGCCAGCGCGGCGCTCTCCACCCCATCGTCTTCTGCGGTGTTCCAGGCCTCGGCCAGATATTCAAGTGCAAGCTGCCGCTCGCTATGGCCGCGGTCCGGAGAGCCGACGCCCTCGACGGGGGGAAACATGGGTTTGCTGATCGTCATTGCGTGGGGATTACCATGAGCAAGGCAGGACGGGTGCGTAGGAAGTAACTCGAAGGTTAACAGTCCATATGCAATTAGACTTAATGCGTAAAGGATTACTCGGCGAACCGGGTATGGATATCGCGTGCTACCCGCTCTGCTTCCGCCAACAGTCTCGTCAGCGCCTCCTTCGCCGCGGGCGTACAGGCACGATGAAACCGCGCAAACGCCGTGTAGCCACCATTGAACGCCCCCGCGAGCCGCTGCCGTCGGTCTTCGTCGGGATCATCGAGATTGATCAGGTCGTCTATTTGCCCGCGCCAGTCGGTGGTACCGGCCTCGCACAGCGGCTGCAGGAAATACAGGCTCCCCATGATTTCGGCCAGCCGCTCCATTTGCGGCTGATATAACGGGTCGATTGCCCAGGCCGGAGGCATGGCCGAAAGCATCAGCACTGCAGCAAGAATTCGAAATTTCAACTGAATGTCCACATCGATACCGGGTGTGCCAGCGCTTCTATCAGCTTCGCTCAAACAGGGCGAATGCCGCCTCGAGCACATCACCGAGACCTGCGGTCGTGCGCAGGCCAAGGATTTGGCTGCGATCGAGCCAGCCATGATCGGCGATTTCATCGGATGGCACGATCGCGCCATCGAACCCTTCCGTTGCGAACACCGCGAGCCGAAACGTCTTGTCCTGTCCCAACCATTGCTCCAGAACCGGGCGCAAGCCATAAACGGTCAGCCCCAGCTCTTCCTTGATCTCGCGGGCAGCACACTCGGTGATGGTTTCGCCCGCCTCGATCCGCCCGCCCGGCAGCGTCCATAAATGCTGGTAAGGCGCATAGGCGCGCTTGATCAGCAACACCTGCTGCTCACGGACCAGCGCGACGCTGGCGGCATTTGGCGAGGAACTCATGGCGGCTCCATTTGCGATTCGGGTAGGCCCAGCCTATCTATCGATCAGGCGCGAGGAGACCCAAAACATGTGCGGACGTTATGCCTCCACCCTGCCGCCCGAACTGATGATGGAGCTATTCCACCTCCTCAGATCGGTCGATCTCATCCCCCGCTACAATATTGCACCCACCCAGCCGATCTGTGCCATCTGGGAAGAGTCGGGTCGCCGCGAGGCTCATTTCGCCCGTTGGGGCCTGGTGCCGCGCTGGGTCAAGGACCCGCGCGAATGGCCATTATTGATCAATGCCAGGGTCGAGACCATGGCCGAAAAGCCGGCCTTCCGGGACCTGCTCAAGCACGGCCGCTGCGTCGTTCCCGCCAGTGGTTATTATGAATGGCGCACCAATCTCGATAAATCCAAGCAGCCTTTCTACATCACCACCGCCGATGGCGGCCCCATGGCGCTGGCCGGCCTTTATGCCATCTGGTCGGGCCCCGAGGGGGAGGAGGTCGATACCGTTGCCACCATCACCGTGCCCGCCAATGACCAGCTCGCCCCAATTCACGACCGCATGCCGGCGATCCTGCAGTGCGAAGCCATCGCGCAATGGCTCGACGTGCGCGGCGTCGATGCCCGAACTGCCCGCCAGCTGGCCATACCGCTCGACAACGGCGCCTTGAAATTCCATCCGGTCTCGACCCGCATCAATTCTGCCAAGTATGACGACGAAGGCTTGATTGAACCCATGTCGGACGTGAAGCCGCACCCGACAGCGCCAAATAAAGCGGCCAGCGCACAGATGGATTTGTTTTAGCGAGCTGCGTCAACGTAGGGCCGGATGTCTGCAGTCACACCCCAATGCCAAAATAGCCCAGCGCATCGCCGATTTCGTCTTCCTCATATCCCAAGTGTGACAGCAGCACGCGCCCGAGCGCCTCGTAAACCTGCCGCGCGTCATCGAATCGAGCCGTACTTGGCTCCCGTGCAAGCGCGTTGAGCGTGTCGACTTGGCGCACGAGCAATGCGTGCACCACGACGTGTTCGGCCTGCAGCCGCTCCGCGACCTTCCGGAACGCCTCGCCTTGCTTGCTCAACTCCGGAAAAATCGCGTATTCCTCGATCGAATGGTGCGTATTGACGATCTGGCAGTGCCGCCCGCACAGATTACCGAAGCGCCTATAATTGCCGACAATGGCGAGATCCGCCGTCTGCGCCTCGATCTCTGACACCGAGACGGCTCCCCTTGCGGCTTGCTCCATCAGCATTCCAATGGCCTGCATATTTTCGCGCAGGTGATCGTGGATCATCCTGAGATGTCGCCCTGGCGCCCGCTGTGCTGCCGTCAGTCCCTCCAGCTTCGGCGCCCTGGGCCGGGTGGCGTCATCCATGAATTCGATATCGTCAAGCATTCGGGCTCCAAACGGCAAACCGTCCATTTTCCCGCACATGGGGCCGCCGGCAATTTCGATCAAGTAGGTACTTTTTGGTGACGATGCAGGCGCCGCACCATCGTTTCAGCACGGGGCCGCATCGTTACTGCAATCTGCTGATCACCCCAGCAACTTGCCTGGGTTCAAGATCCCCTTCGGATCGAGCGCCAACTTGATCGAGCGCATCATCTGCAGCGCCACCGGGTCCTTGACCCGTTTGAGCAGCTCGCTCTTGAGCTGCCCGATGCCGTGCTCGGCCGAAACCGAGCCGCCCAGCTTGAGGACGATCTCATATATCGCCTCGTGCACGGCGTCGTCTTGTGCCATCACCCATTTCGGGTCGGCCCCGATCGGTTGGCTGAAATTGAAGTGAATATTGCCATCGCCCATATGCCCGAACGGCACCGGGCGAATGCCCGGCATCACCCGCGCTGCCGCCGCCGAGCCTTCGGCGATCAGCTTGGGGATAGCGGCGATCGGCACGGAAACGTCGTGCTTGATCGATGCTCCCTCGCGCGACTGAACCTCGCTCATTTGCTCGCGAAAGGCCCACATGTTGGTTCGGTCGGCAACCGATTGGGCCAGTGCTGCCGTTTCCAGCAGCCCAATGTCCAGCCCCGCCTCCAACGCTGCCTCAAGCGCCCCTGGTTCGGTGCCCTTCATCCGTGACAGTTCGACTAGCGCATACCAGGGCGATGCTCCGGCCGTCGGATCACGCGTCAGCATGGTGTGCCGCAACTGGAACTCCAGACCGATCTGCGGAACCAGCTCGAACGCGTTTAGCCGCGATCCGGCCCGCGCCCGCAGCAGTTGAAACAATTCCAGCGCCATTTCGGGCGATGCGATATTGACCAGCGCCGTCTCGTGATCCTCGGGCTGCGGGAAGATCTTCAGGGTTGCCGCCGTGATGATCCCCAGCGTTCCCTCCGCGCCCACCAGCAGGTCCTTGAGATCGTATCCGGTATTGTCCTTCTTGAGTGAATTCAGCCCCCGGTAAAGCTGCCCATCCGCGAGCACCGCCTCTACCCCCATGCACAATTCGCGCGCATTGCCGAACGCCAGCACGTTCACCCCGCCTGCATTGGACGACAGCACGCCCCCGATGCGCGCCGACCCCTGCGAGGCCAGCCACAGCGGAAACATCATGCCGGCGGCTTCGGCGGCCTTGTGGGCGCTTTCCAGGATAACCCCGGCTTCGGCGGTCATTGTCCCGGCGGCAACGTCCAACGACCGTACCGCATCGAGCCGTGCCAGGCTGATGATGACCTCGTCGCCGCGCATCGGCACCTGTGCGCCGACCAGCCCGGTATTGCCGCCCTGCGCGATCAGGCCGATGCCGTGAGCATTGGCCAGCCGAACGACGGCCTGCACCTGCGCCACGTCCGCCGGCCGTACGACCGCCGCTGCCGGCGCGTGGAAACGTCGGCGCGGTTCGGCAAGATAGGGGGCCATGTCGACGCGCTCGCCGATAACCGCTTCCGGCCCCAGCAAAGTGCTCAATTCAGCGATGATTTCTCTTGCATCCAGAGCCATGGAAAACCCGGTTTGTCTGATCGTGGAGCCATAGGGCAAACTTGCCCGTTGCATAGCCCTGTGCCACAACCGGCGCAACGATTGACCGAAGGTCGGCAACGCGTCGATGGGTTTGCTTTCCGATTTGGCGGGCTGTGTCACTGGCGAAACCCACTACGCCGATGCCCGCTTCGGCGTCACCACGTTGCCAAACGCGAAGCGGGCGAATAGTCGCCCGCTTGTCAAATTCGCCGTATAGGACGGGTGCCTGCAGCACCCGAGTTTAAGCCCATGACAGCCTTGATCTGGCCGGAGATTTATTTCATCCGCCATGGGGAAACCCCCTGGAATGCCGAACGCCGCTATCAGGGGCGCAAGGACATTCCGCTCAATGAAAAAGGGCAGGGTCAGGCCGATCAGAACGGGCGAACGCTTGCCGCATTGTTCGCCGCGCGCGGCCTTGATCCGATGGCTTTTGAATGGCACGCCTCGCCTCTCAATCGCACGCGCGACACCATGGACCGCGTCCGCGCGGCGTTCACCACGCCGCTGCCGGCGGTCAAATACGATCTGCGTCTCATGGAGATTTCCTTTGGTGTCCTTGAGGGTGTGCTGCTCGAGGAACTATCGGACGACATGGCCCATGTGCCGGGCAAGCGAACCGAGACGTATTGGGACTACCGCCCCGAAAATGGGGAAAATTATCGCGACGTGGAAGCGCGCCTCGAACAATTCGCTGCCACCATGACCGGCCCCTCGATCGTGGTCGCCCATGGCGGTATTGCCCGCACCCTGCGCGTGCTGATCGAACTCGCCCCCATTCTCGAAGCCGTCAACTGGGCCCCACCACAAGACGTTATTATGCACTTCACGCCGGGCAGGATGGAACTGCTCCGCAGTGAACAGATCTTGATTTAGCGCTAAATTCAGGTCATTTTATTGGTCTGAATTGAGGTGTCCGTATGAATGAGCACGTCCAGCGTATTGGCTCGCAACAAGTGGTGTCGGTGAGCGATCTCAAGAAAAATCCCTCATCGGTCATAACGGCCGCGCAGAATGGTCCTGTGGCTGTCCTCAACCATAACCGGGTCACCGCCTACATCCTCAAGCCCGAAGTTTACGAGTATATGCTCGATTGCCTGGAAGACCTCGAGGATATCGGCTCCATTCTCGAACGCCAAAACGAGCCGTCGATCGAAGTCGATATCAATGACCTCGACACGCTATAAACTTAGATTTACCGACAAGGCTGCCAAAGACTGGCGTAAACTCGATCCTTCTCTCAAGGATAAGTTCACTCGCAAGCTCCAAGAGCGCTTAAGCAATCCGCGCGTCATCTCGGCGGTACTTCACGGCATGCGGGATTGCTACAAAATCAAGCTTCGCGATGATGGCTACAGGCTGATCTACCAAGTTTTCGATCGCACGATTACCGTGATGATTATTTCTATCGGCAGGCGGGACGGTAGCGATGCCTATCGCGAGGCCGAACGCCGGTTGAAGGAGCTCGATTGACCTTCCCGTCGCCCGCTCCTAAAACGCCCTCAATCATGGGGCCGCTTCATGTCTTTCAATACGTTCGGACAGCTTTTCCGCTTCACCACCTGGGGTGAAAGCCACGGCCCGGCGCTGGGCGCAGTTGTCGATGGGTGCCCGCCGGGCATCGTGCTGACGCCTGAAATGATCCAGCGCGATCTTGATCGTCGCAAGCCTGGCCAATCACGCTTCACCACCCAGCGTCGGGAGGAGGACGCCGTGCGCATCCTGTCGGGCGTCTTTGAGGACGAGCGCACCGATGGCCCCCGCACCACCGGCACGCCGATCGCCTTGATGATCGAAAATGGCGACCAGCGCTCCAAGGACTATGCCGAAATCCGCGACAAATACCGCCCCGGCCACGCCGATTATACCTATGACCAGAAATACGGCATCCGTGACTATCGGGGCGGCGGCCGCTCGTCCGCGCGTGAGACTGCGGCCCGCGTGGCTGCCGGTGCCGTGGCGCGGGCCGTGCTTGCCGGCATCACCATTCGTGCCAGCCTGGTCCAGATCGGCCCGCACAGAATAGATTACGCCAATTTCGATTGGGATCAGGTCGGGCAAAACCCCTTCTTCTGCGCCGACGCGCAAGCGGCCGCCCTGTGGGCCGATTATCTCGACGGCATCCGCAAGGCCGGCAATTCGGTCGGTGCCGTGATCGAAGTCGTTGCCGAAAACGTGCCCGCCGGGTGGGGTGCCCCGATCTATGGCAAGCTCAGCGCCGATCTGGCCGCCGCCATGATGAGCATCAACGCCGTCAAGGCGGTTGAAATCGGCGCCGGTTTTGAAGCCGCCAGCCTGACCGGCATCGACAATGCCGACCAGATGCGCGCCGGCCCGGATCGCCCTTATTTCCTTTCCAATCACGCCGGCGGCATTTTGGGCGGCATTTCCAACGGCGACCCCATCGTCTGCCGTTTCGCCGTCAAGCCGACCTCCTCGATCCTGTCCGAACGCCACACCGTGACGAGCGCCAATGTGGATACCGACATCGTCACCAAAGGCCGTCACGACCCCTGCGTCGGCATTCGCGCCGTCCCGGTGGGCGAGGCGATGATGGCATGCGTGCTCGCCGACCATTATCTGCGCCATCGTGGCCAGACCGGTCGGGAGGGTGCGGTGGGGTTCGAGCGAAACTAGTCCCGCCCAAACACCATTACCGTTTCCCGGTTCCCATCGCCCCCCGTAATCGGTGACGCCACCGACAGGCGATGAGCGAACCCTTGCGCCGCCATGAAGGCAATCACCGCATCCAGCGCCTCGGCGATCGCCGGCGCGCTGGTCACGATACCGCCCTTGCCGACGTTTTTGCGCCCCACTTCGAACTGCGGTTTGAACAGGATCACCGCCATCGCGCCCGGCGTGCACAATGCCAGGGGTGCCGCCAAGACCTTGGTCACCGACACAAAACTCACATCCGAGACCAGCACGTCGACCGGCTCTGCGATCTGCTCGCGCGTCAGGTCGCGCGCGTTGACGCCCTCGATATTGACCACCCGGTCGCTGCCGCGCAGCCGCTGGTGCAATTGGCCATGGCCGACATCGACCGCATAAATCCGTGTCGCTCCGCGCTCCATCAACACCTGGGTAAAGCCGCCCGTAGAGGCGCCGACGTCGAGGCACACCTTGCCCGCCGCCACGATCCCCGCGGCATCAAGCCCGGCTACCAGCTTCAGCGCCGCCCGGGACACGTAGTTGGCCGCCGGATCGCTGAGGGCCAACTGGTCCTCCTTGCCCACCATCTGGTTCTGCTTGAGTGCGGTTGCCCCATTGATGGTCACCGTACCGCGCAAAATCGCATCGCGCGCCCGCGCTCTGCTGGGCGCCAGGCCGCGCTGCTCCAGCGCCAAATCCAGCCTGATTCGGTCATTCACGAGGCGATCAACCGCTTGATCTTGGCCAGCGGCGCGTCGCCGGCTTCGTCATAGGCGATCGTGCCTTCGAAGGTCCCATCCGCACCCATCAGGAACACCAGCGCTGTGTGGTCGACCATATAATAGGGATCGCCCGCTTCGCCCTTCTTTTCCGAGAATACGCCGAAGGCCCTCTTGACCGCATCGGTCTGCGCCTGGTCGCCGACCAGCCCGATGATCGAGGGATCGAACCCCTCGACATAGCCCTTGACGGTGTCCAGCGTGTCGCGCTCCGGATCGACAGTCACGAAAATGATGCGCAGATCGTCCGCCGATATCCCCAATTGGGACCGCCAAGCCGTCGTTTCGGCCAGCGTCGTGGGGCACACATCAGGGCAAAACGTGTAGCCGAAAAACACCAGGCTTGGCTTGCCGCCGAGGTCCGCCTGGGTGAATTGGCCCCCTTTGGTCGAAGCCAGCGCAAAGCTCTGGCCCGTCACACCCAGCGGCCGGGCGGGGGGCCGGAACAGATAAAGCCCGGTCGCGCCAATCGCCACCAGGATGACGAGGCTCCACAGCACGATCCTGAAAGTGCGCAGGGTCTTCGGGGACTGCGTCATGACTGTCCTGGCATTGGGCTCAGCCCCTGATATTCAGCGCCAACCGCACCGGCACGCGCTCAGGCGTCCAGCGGCTCCGTTCCGATGGCCTTGCCCTCGCGTGACAGCGTGATCTTCTCGATCCGCGCTTCCGCCGTGCGCAACAGCCCTTCGCAATGCGCTTTCAACGCTTCACCGCGCTCATAGATTGCAATCGACTCGGCCAGTGGCGCGCGCCCGCTTTCGAGCTTGCCCACGATCTCTTCCAGTTGCGCCAGCGCCGCCTCGAAGCTCAGCACTTTGATGTCGTCGTTCGCTTCGGCCATTGCACAATTCCTATTCGTCCAGCCGCCCGCTGGCGCCGTCCATCAGCATGGCCAGGTGATGCGAAACACCCCCGGCCAACCCTTTGAGGTCATAGCCACCTTCCAGCAGCGACACAATCCGGTTGCCGCAGGTGCGCTCGGCCATGTCCATCAGCTTGCCCGTCAGCCAGCCGAAATCCTGCGCCGTCCAGTTGAGCTGCGCCAGGGGATCGCGCTCATGGGCATCGAACCCTGCCGAGATCAGGATCAGATCGGGCGAAAAATTTGCCAGTGCCGGCAAGATGCGCCCGATATAGGCCTCGCGCATCGCCGCGCCGTCAGTGTCGGGATCCAGCGGCGCATTGGTGATATTGCCGACGCCGGTTTCGCTCGCCTTGCCCGTCCCCGGATAAAGCGGCATCTGATGGCTCGAGGCATAGAACACGCTGGGATCGTCCTCGAAAATATCCTGCGTGCCGTTGCCGTGATGCACGTCGAAATCGATGATCGCCACCCGCTCGGCCCCGTATTTGCGCTGCGCCTCGCGCGCCACTATCGCAATGGTGTTGACCAAGCAAAACCCCATCGGGCTGTCGATTTCCGCATGGTGCCCCGGCGGCCGTATCGCGCAAAATGCATTGTCGACTTCCCCGAGCAACACCGCGTCCAGCGCCGCCAGCGCGCCGCCCAACGCGGTGCCCACGGTTTCCAACGAGGCCGACGAAATAAACGTATCTCCGTCGATCTGGCCGATCCCCTCGGCCGGCCGTGCATTGCGCAGGATCGACATGTACTTGGCCGAATGCACCAGTTCCGCCAGCGTCAGGTCGCCCGACGGGGCAGGGCGTCGCAACAGTTTGTCGAACCGCGATTGGGCCAGCACGTCCTCGACCGCACGGATGCGATCGGCCCGTTCGGGGTGCCCTTGGGGCGTTACGTGGTTTTCGAAATTGGCCTGGCTGATGAGAAGTGTCGTCACTATTGCACTCTTCTCGCGCTGTTCATCTCGTCTTGACGCGCCGCCGCCCGGTTGTCAAACACCACCCATGAGCGTGCTTCTCGATATCGCCACTGCTGCCGCACTTTTGCGTGAGGGAAAACTCTGCGCCTTCCCCACCGAGACCGTCTATGGCCTGGGCGCCGACGCCACCAATGCCGACGCGGTGCTGTCCATCTACGACACCAAGGGCCGCCCCCGCTTCAATCCGCTTATTATTCACGTCGCCGATCTGGCCATGGCCAATACCCTTGCCGAGTTTTCGCCCCTGGCCGAACGGCTGGCGCGCTTCTGGCCCGGCCCGCTGACTTTGGTGCTCCCAGCCAAACCCGGCAATGGCTTGGCCGATATTGCCACTGCCGGTCTCGACAGCGTCGCCATCCGCATTCCCGCCCATCCCCTGGCGCTTGAGCTGATCCGCGCTGCCGGCCGGCCACTGGCTGCGCCTTCGGCCAATCCGTCCGGGCGCCTGTCGCCGACCACGGCCGATCAGGTGCGGAACGGCTTTGCCGGCCGCGTGCCGGTGCTCGATGGCGGACCCTGCACGGCCGGCGTCGAGTCCACCATTGTGCGGATCGATGGGGATCGCCTGGTCCAGTTGCGAGCCGGAGCCCTGGCTCGCTCCGACATCGAGGCGGCGATCGGCAAAGCCATCGAAGTGGCGCCCAAAGACGCCCCCATTGCCGCTCCGGGCATGCTGGTAAGCCACTATGCCCCACGCGCAATCGTTCGCTTGAACGCCGTGCCGCAGCCGGGTGAAGCCTTTCTCGCCTTCGGCCCCGCCCCCAGATTCGCCGGCCCGACGCGCAACCTGTCGCCCGCCGCCGACCTGTACGAAGCCGCACGCAACCTGTTCTCGATGCTGCATGATCTGGATGCGTCGGGCGCCGCGACCATTGCCGTGGCGCCCATACCCTTCGACGGCCTGGGCGAAGCGATCAATGACCGCCTCGAACGCGCTTCAGCCCCGCGCCCCTAGTCGCGAACCTTGTACGGCTTGCTCTCCCGCATGAAACGCATCAGCGCTTCAAGATCGGGATCGCCCCCCGGCGGCAGTACGACCTTCAAATTCACATACAGATCGCCATCGCCATGCAGCCCCTTGCCCTTGAGCCGCAGCGCCTTGGCGGTATCGACGCCGGGCGGCAAATTCAGTTCCACCGAACCGCTCAGGGTCGGCACCCTTATTTTCGTGCCCAGCACTGCTTCATAAAGAGCCACCGGAACATCGGTGCGCAGGTCGGCCCCGTCGCGACGGAACTGCCTGGATTTCTGGAATTTCACGGTGACCAGCGCATCCCCCGCCTCGCCCCCAAGGGGACTGGGCGATCCCTGGCTCTTGAGCCGGATTTGCTGGCCTTCTTCCACCTTCTCCGGCAGCCTGACCGACAATACCTTACCGCTTGGCATGCGTACCGGAACCGAAGCGGCATTATGGGCATCCTCGAGCGAAACGGCCGCAGTCACCACCACGTCCTCGCCCTTCACGCGCCCGCCGCCCGGTTGTGCGGCAGCCCCGCTGAACGGGTCCCATTGTGCGCCGCCGGCACCCGGCCGCGCGCCCCCGCGCGGTGTGCCGCCAAAGCCGCTCATGAACTCCTTGAGAATGTCCTCGGCCGAAAACCCGCTCGCTGCCGTGCGTCCACGCGCTGCGCTGCCGGGGTTGAAGCCGGCGAATTTCGGATTGCCGTCATTGTCGATCTCGCCCCGGTCGAACTGCCCCTTCTTTTCGGGATTGTTCAACAAGTCGTAAGCGTGAGTAGCCTCGGCAAATTTTTCATGTGCCGAGGGATCTTCCGGGTTCTGATCGGGGTGATACGTCTTGGCCAGCTTGCGATAGGCGGACTTAATATCTTTTTCGCTCGCCGAGCGGGTCACCCCCAGCACGGTATATGGATCTCGCATCGTGTCCTGTCAGTGAGTGCGGGCGTTGCTTCACCCCGGTTTCCTGTCCTATATGGCGAGCGCCCCCCGCCTTGTCCAGTTTTGCGGCCGCGTATGGGCACAATTGCACTGTAAAGGGGCCGCCATGCTGCAAACCTTGACTGAACGCCTTTTTGATGACGGCGACCGGACGGACCTTGATCCCTTCGCGCTGTTTGAAGAATGGTTCGCCCTCGCGCGGGAGGCCGAACCCAATGATCCGCACGCCATGGCCCTGGCCAGTGTCGATACCGATGGCTTGCCTGATCTGCGCATGGTGCTGCTGAACGCCCGCGACATCAGGGGATTTACCTTCTTCACCAATTTCGACAGCGCCAAGGGCGGGCAATTGCAGGCTCATCCGGGCGCCGCTTTGCTGATGCATTGGAAGTCGCTGCGCCGGCAGGTCCGCATGCGCGGCCCGGTAGAAATCGTCACGCCCGAAGAGGCCGACGCCTATTGGGCCTCCCGCCACCGCAATTCCCAAATTGCGTCGTCGGCGTCCGCCCAGTCGCGCCCGCTCGAAAGCCGGCAGGCTTTGATCGATCGGGTCGCCGACCTGACTGCCTCGGTGGGCACCGGCCTCGTCACGCGCCCGCTCCACTGGTCGGGCTTCCGCATCGTGCCCTCCAGCATCGAATTCTGGAAGGATGGCGAGTTCCGCCTGCACGATCGTGTTCGCTTCACCCGATCGGCGCCCGACGCCGGCTGGACCAATACGCGGCTCTATCCCTGATCGATTTGGCGGAATCGGCCTGGTGCGCATTCTCATCCGAACATCCAAATGGGCGATCCTGGCGCGCCGCCTGGGCAGCCTCGCCATTCCACTGATCGTGTTCGCCGTATTGCTGCATCGCGGGCAGCTGATTGCCAGCAATATCTTCGCCGTTGCCGCTGCAATGGCCGCTACTGTCGCGGCGCTGGCGGTGCTGGTCGGGCTGCTCGCGCTGGCCCGCCTCTGGTCCACCGGCGATCAGGGTTGGGGGCTTGCCATTGCCGGCGTGCTGATGGGGCTGGCCTGCCTCGCGCCGGTCGCCTGGTTTGCCTCGCTGGCGCTGCATTTTCCGCCGGCCACCGACATTGCCACCACCGACCGTAGCCTGTTGCCCCTCGTGCTCGAGCCGGACACCGCTCTGATGCCGCCCGCTCAAACCCTGCCTCCGGCCCAGCTCGAAGCCGTTTTCCCTAACGTCAAGACTCGCAGTTATCCCCTTGACGCCCAGCAGGCCTATGAGATCGTCCTGCGCATGGTGACCGAGCACGGCTGGGACATCGGGCTTGAGCGTGCGCCCGCCACGCCCGCCGGCACTGGCTTGATCGACGCCCGCATCGTCACCTTGGCCGGCTGGCGCGAGGAAGCCGTGCTGCGCGTAGCGGGCACGGCTGAGGGCGCCAGTGTCGATATGCGTTCTGCCTCCATCAACGCCTGGCATGATTTCGGCTCCAACGGCTCGCGTATCGAGGCGTTCCTTGTTGCGCTCGATACCGAAGTGACCACGCTGTTGCGCGACAATCCCAATGCCAACCAGCCCGTCGACACCGATCCCGCCGCTACTACATCACCGCTTGAAGCGGCGCCTGCTTCATGACGCCTCATACCGCCAGCAGCCTGGTGCCGAGTACCCCACGCCGCACTTCCATGGTGCCGGTGTCCTCGAGATATTCCACATGGGCTTTGACCACCATGGCCGCCGCGCCGCGCAGCGGCAGCGAAATATCGGGATAAACCGCCGACACCACTGCGCCAACGGTTCGCGCCCCCCCGCGCACGGCCTCAAGGATTTGCCCGTTGCGCGCCTGCCGGTGCGTTCGAAGCGCTTTAGCGTAGGGTGGCCCGTCCGTGATTGGCCCGCCATGCGCCGGCACATAGTGGGTAAACTCCAGCGCCAACACCTTGTCCAGTGACGCAAGGTAATCCGCCATCGACCCGTCTGGCACCGACACCAGCGTCGAATTCCATCCCATGATATGATCGCCCGTCAGCAGCGGCGGGGTCCCACGAAGTCCGAACGCCAGGTGATTGGCGCAATGCCCCGGCGTCGTCGCGACGCTCAGCATCACGCCGCCCACCTCCAGCAAATCTGTGTCCCCCAGCACCCGGTCCGGCACCAGGTCCCAATCGCATGATCCCTTGATCGGATTGCCTTCGAAGCGCCGTAACGGCCGCGACAGTCGGTGCTGCCCGCCGAACCAGAGCGGCACGCTCCACAGATCGGCCAGCCGCCGCGCCGAGGCGCTGTGGTCGCGATGGGTGTGGCTCAGAATGATCGCCTCTATACGCCGCCCTTGCACTGCTCGCGCCAGTGCTGCCTCGTGGCGCGCATCGTCGGGCCCGGGATCGATGACCGCGACGCTATCGTGCCCCACGACGAAGCTGTTGGTTCCGCTGAACGTATAGACGCTCCGATTGGGCGCGGTGACCCGCACCAGGCCCGGCACGATCGGTACCGCCTCTCCGGTCTGGGGATCAAAGCTGGTGTCAAAGACCAGGGCCGGGGCAGGGGACGCCATTGCGCTCGATATTCCAACCGATTATGAGTTTAGCACGCTGAATCGAGATGCTCCCGAGCGGGGATGCCGGTTCCCGATCCATGGAAGGTATGAAATGGCTGTGACTTTGACCACGCCCAATACGCTGCTCGGCACGTTCCAGCCGAAATCGGACGCCGCCAAGCTCGCCATGGGCCTTGCCACCGTTGTTTTGGGCACCATGCTGCTCACGGTGGCCGCCAAGATCAATGTGCCCGTCTGGCCCGTTCACATCACCCTGCAGAGCATGGTAGTTGCCGCCCTCGCCGCAGCCTTCGGCGCGCGTATTGGCGTCGCCACCGTCGCGCTTTACCTGGTTGAAGGCCTGTCGGGCCTGCCGGTTTTCTCCACCGGCGGCGGCTTTGGCTATGTCATGAGCCCGTCGTTCGGCTTTATCGTCGGCTGGTTGCCCATGGCCTATATCATTGGCCGTGCCGCCGATCGGGGTGCGGCCCAACGGCCTCTGCGCCTGTTCGCGGTCATGCTGGTCGCCGACGCCGTATCCTTTGCGCTCGGCTTCGCCTGGCTGCTGATCGTTGCCAATCTGATCACCCAGGGCGGCGGGACGCTGCCGGCCTGGCTCTCCGGCGGCAATCTCGTGGCCATCGCCTTTGACGGCGCCATCAAGCCGTTCATCATCTGGGACGTGCTGAAAATGGCCTTTGCCGCGCTCACCGTAACCGGAGCCTGGGGCCTGTTCGGCGCCAAGCGCTGATACGCCAGATTCATCGCTGATCAAGGCCGGCCTCGCGCCGGCCTTTTTGTTTAACTGACGCGCTGGAACCAGCCGCGGCGATTGGCGTTGCAGTGGCAGGCTTCAACAAGGAATAGCGTCAAATGGGCATTCTCTGGACAATCATCATCGGGTTTATCGCTGGCATCATCGCCAAATTCATCATGCCCGGCAGTAATGAGCCGTCGGGCTTCATCATGACCACAATTCTTGGCATCGTCGGCGCCTTCGTCGCGTCCTACCTCGGCCAAGCACTTGGCTGGTATTCGCCCGGCGAAGGGGCTGGCCTGATCGGTGCCATCGTTGGCGCCATCATCGTCCTGTTCGTCTGGGGCCTGATCTCCCGCCGCCGCGCCTGATCGACACAACAGGAGACTGAAATGGCAAATGCTATGCCCTCCATGGTGGCTCTTCTCGGCATGCTTGCCGTGGCAGGCTACCAAAATCGCGACAAGCTCGGCGGCCTTCTGGGTGGCTTGGGCAATCAGTCCGGCGATCCTGCCAACCGCCAGTCCGGCGGGTTGGGTGACCTTCTCGGCGGCTTGGGCGGCGCGTCTGCCGGCGGTGCGCTAAGCGGCGGCCTTGGCGACCTCGTCGATCGCTTCCGCCAGTCGGGCCACGGCGACAAGGCCGATAGCTGGGTCAACTCCGGCGCCAATGCCAGTGTCGATTCATCCGACCTCGAACAGACCCTGGGCGACGATACCATCACCGAACTCACCCAGAAGACCGGCCTTTCGCGTGCCGAACTCCTGGACCGTCTCGCCAAGACTCTGCCGGATGCCGTCAACCACATGACGCCGGACGGCCGCCTGCCCACTCCTCAGGAAGCCCAGCGCTTCGCCGGCTAAGCCGGTTTCCAATATCGAAAGTGACGAAAAGCCCGACCTCGCGAGAGGCCGGGCTTGATTGGTCGGAGTAGAGTGATTCGAACACTCGACCCCCTGCTCCCGAAGCAGGTGCGCTACCAGGCTGCGCTATACTCCGTCATCATCGGTCCGGCAAAAAGCTCGGCGATGCGGCGGGTTATAGCCGCGCTTACCCTCCCGTTCAAGCGCTTCCACAACCCGCTCGCCAATATTGCGAAGCGCCGGCAAACCGTGTACGAACCGCGCCAGTTGGGGCGTCGCCAAGCGGTAAGGCAGCGGCTTTTGATGCCGCCATTCCCAGGTTCGAATCCTGGCGCCCCAGCCAATCCTGCACATTATCGCATGTTCATGCCGCCGACAGGCCGCAGCCATCGGCGCGTGTGACGATCATCGCTGCTTGTCAGCGTTGCCATCTGTATTCCGTCACATTGTGCCATGCACTTCCATTGCCACAATAGCGCAGGAATGAGTACCCTTGAATGATGTATTTCAAATCATTATTCCCTCAGACTGAGATGAAATTTCCTCGTTGCGCGGTGTAAATCGAATGCTGAGATGGCGAAAAATCAACATAAGAATCCAAATATATGTTCAATATCAGAACCTTAAGAGCGTCATAACCTTATGATGGGCCTTATTGACGTAAATGAATTGTTGTGATGTATTTCACCGCATAAGCCACACAGATCCGAACCAGGTGCCGTAGAGCGCAGGTCGGATAGTGGAGGCGCTGGCCTTCGGGCCGTCAGAGGGAGGGATTGATGAGGAAAGCCTGGAAGAATTCGGCCACCTGTCCGCGCCTGGTCGATGCGCGGCTTACCCGGCGCGCAGCAATGGCCGGTGTCGCATTGGTCGCCATGCTGGCGGCAGTGCCGTTGGCACAGGCGCAGGACGGCGGCGTGCTGAAGTGGATGGAAATCTATTCGATCTCCTCGGACCAGTCGGCTCAACTCAACAATGACTGGGTCGGCAAGGTCATCGACCAGTTCGAGGCCGAAAATCCGGGCTGGACCGTCGAGCAGGAATCCTCGACCTGGGATCAAGTAGACCAGCGCTCCATCCTCGATTTCAACGCCGGCGTGCCCCACGACGTGATGTTTAGCTCGCCCCAACTGATGGCCAAGCACAACGCCACGGGCGACTTTTTCGACATGGCGCCGCTGATGGCCGCCTGGCCGGCCGCCGAACGCGCCGATCTCGATTGGAGCGCCGGCTGGAAGGCCGGCCAGTTCGGCGATGCCGTCCTCAGCGTCCCCTTGGGCGTGCATGTACGCGGCAATGTCTATAACCGCGACCTGTTCGCCGCCGCGGGCCTTGATCCGGACAAGCCGTTCACCACCCTCGACGAGCTTGTGGCCGGCAGCGAAAAGCTGCTCGCCCATGACAGCAAGGTCTGGCCACTCAGCCTGTTCATGGGCAATTCGCGCGCCACCATCGAAACCACCTACGCGCCGCTGGTGTGGCAGTTCGGTGGGGATTTCTACGACCCGGCAACCGGCAAGGCGACGGTGGCCGGCCCCGCCAGCGTCAAGGCCGTGGAATGGCTCTATGACGCGGTGCACACCTGGAAGATCACGCCGCCTTATGCCTATGCATCCGATGCCGATTACGGCAACCTGGCCTATGACATCTTCACCCGCGGCGAGGCCGCCCAAACCGTTGGTTTCGGCAGCTATTGGGTAGCGGGCCTCGAAACCCTCGGCATGGTCAAGGACTGCTTTCCGGCCAGCGCGGCTTGCGCCGTTCAATCGGCCAATATCATGATCCAGCCCGGCGGCAAGGGTGAGCAGTTCGCCAATTCGTGGAACCTGTCCATCAACAGCCTCAGCCAACACCCCGACATGGCGTTCAAGCTGATCGAAGTGGCGCTGCGCCCGGAAAACCTCGCGACCTTCCCCGATGCCGGGCTCCCCGCGCGCCTGTCGGCCTGGGACAAGCCGGAATACAGCTCCACCTTCTGGCAGACCTGGCTTGAAGCCGCCAAGAAGGGCCGCTCCATGCCCGCAACGCCCTACTACCCGGAACTGGCCGACGCGATGGCCGCTGCCATCCAGGAAGCCCTGGCAGGAGATCGCGGCAATATCACGGCTTTGCTCGCCCAGGTCGAAGCAGACTGGAATGGCAAGTACGCGGGCAAGTAGCCTGCACCACTTGCCAATTTGGCTCCGCGCGGAGTGAGCTGCCACGAACGCCGCGCGGAGCTATCGCGTCTGCCCTCCAGCGCAAACCAGCCAGGCGAACCAGCATGGACCAAGCAATGCCTCGATCGGCCAAGAAGCGCGGACTTGCCAGATATGGGTTTGCCTATGCGCTGGTCTCACCCACCATCGTGCTACTGACCAGCTTCCTGATTTTCCCGCTGATCGCCCTGTTCTACTACGGCTTTCATGAAACCGCGCTCAACGGCGCCATTGAATTCGTCGGCTTCAAGAGCTTCATCGATCTGTTTGCCGAAGGCCGGTTCCGGCTCGATATCGTCAACACCGTCATTTATCTGTGCGGCAATCTGGCGATCTCGATCCCGCTCGGCTACATCACGGCCATCTTGGTCAGTTCCGGCTTTCGCCTGGCCGGCTTGATGCGCACCACGTTCATCATCCCCTGGGTCATGGCGCCGGTGGTCAGCGCTTTGCTCGTGCGCACTCTGCTCAATCCCACCGACGGCCCGATCATCGATCTGCTGACCTGGATCTATGGCGAGCCGGTCTATCCAACGCTGACCGCGGCTGGCTCCATGGCCGTCATTGTCCTGCATTCGGCCTGGCGCAGTTTCCCCCTGATCATGCTGCTGCTGGCCGCTGCCATGACCTCTATTTCGCGTGAAGTCTATGAGGCCGCCCGGCTCGATGGCGCCGGCAGGTGGCAGCAATTCTGGTTCATCACCCTGCCGCTGACCAGGACCGCGCTGTTCTCGTCCATGCTGGCCATCAGCGTCTTTACCATCCACGACGCGGAGGGCGTGTTTGCCGTGACGCGTGGCGGGCCCGGCAACGCTACCGAAACCGTGGCCGTGCGCCTCTTCAAGGAAGCCTTCGTGTCCTTCAACATTGGCCAGGCGGCGACGCTGGGCGTGGTGCTGGTGGTGCTCAGCATCCTCATCATTCTCATCCAGATTTTCGTCTTCGGGCGCCGGGGGCAGGGCGCATGAAATCCACCAATCTTGCCTTGGGCATCGCGGGGCTTGCCATGGTGCTCGTGCTGATCGCCTTTCCGCTGTATTGGTCGGTGCGCACCTCGCTGGTCGAGCCGGGCACGGCCGGTTTCGTCCCCGAGGCGATCACTTTCAAAAACTACCAGTTCTTGTTCACCGCCGGAAAGTTCTGGAACAACATTCGCAATTCCATCCTGGTGTCGACCGGCTCGCTGGTGCTCGGCCTGCCCATCGCGCTGGCCGCCGGCTATGCCATTGCCCGGTTCTCGTTTCCCGGCAAAAGCATCAGCACGCTGCTGCTGTTTCTGCCGCTGCTGCCGGCCATTGCCGTGCTGATCCCGCTGATCCTGTTCGTGCGGGCGCTTGGGCTCTACAACACGCTGTGGCCGGTGATCCTGGCCAACACCATCTTCACGCTGCCCTTCGCCATCTGGATGATCCGCGGCTTCATCCTCGCCATCCCGACGGAGATCGAGGAAGCCGGCCGCGTCGATGGCGCCTCCCCGCTCAAGGTCCTGCTGCTCATCGTCGTGCCGCTTGCCGCGCCCGGGCTGATCTCGGTGGGCATGTTCATGTGGATCACGTCGTGGAACAATTACCTGTTCTCCTTCGCCTTCACCGTCTCCCCGGATTTGCAGATCGTGCCCGCCGCCATTCTCGGTTTCATTTCGGCCTGGGGCGTCAATTATGGCGGGCTCAACGCCGCGGCCGTCCTGGCCAGCCTGCCGCCACTGATCCTGTTTCTGGCATTCCAGAAGCTCTTTATCCAAGGCATGCTGGCCGGGAGCATCAAGTGACGACGCAACGGCACTTAGTGACTCGCACAGTCTTCAACGCCACCAAGGGGCCTACTTCATGACCAGACTGATCATCATCGGCGGCGGCCGCATGGCCGCGACCCATGCCGCAGCCTTCAAGGCCATTGCCGGCGTGCAACTTGTTGGGCTGGTCGAGACCGATCCGGGACGGCGGGCCGCTTTCGCCGCCGAGCACGCCATTCCCAACCAATTCGACGATCTGGACTCCGCCCTGGCCTGGGGGCAGTTCGATGCTGCGGCCAATGTGACGCCCGACGCCATGCATTATGACACCACCATGCAGCTGATCGCCGCCGGCAAGCACGTGTTCTGCGAAAAGCCCCTGGCGACGGAATACGCCAAGGCGCGCGAACTGACCGACGCGGCGCAACAAGCCGGCATCATCAATATGGTCAACCTGACCTTCCGCTCGATGGCCACGCTCAACAAGGCCCATGAGATTGCCGCCTCCGGCGCTCTGGGCAATATCCGCCATTTCGAGGCCTCGTGCCTGCAAAGCTGGCTGGTGGGCAATTACTGGGGCGATTGGCAGACCGAGCAGATGTTCCTCTGGCGCTTGTCCTCGGCGCACGGCTCCAAGGGTGCGGTGGGGGATCTGGGCATCCACATCGTCGATGCCGCGACCTATGCGGCCGCCAGCGACATCGCCAGCATGTCGCCGCGCACCAAGACCTTCGACAAGGCACCCGGCGGCCGTATCGGCGAATATGTGTTCGACGCCAATGACAGTTTTATCGCCATTGCCGAACTCAACAACGGCGCCCTCGGCACCATCCAGGCAACGCGGTTCGCCACCGGCTTCGCCAACGAATTGCGCATCGTGGTGCATGGCGACAAGGGCGCTTTGCTGCTGCAAGGCGGTGCCGAGGGCGACAAGCTGAGCATCTGCCAGGGTGCGGACGTGCATACCAATGCCTGGAAAGTTGTCGATTGCCCGCCGGTGCTGAGCAATTACCAGAAGTTCGCCGCTGCCATTGCCTCCGGCATCAACGGCGATCCGGATTTTGCCCGTGCCGCCATTATCCAGCAGGCGCTGGACCGCATCATCGCCGACGGCGCCGCGCCGGTCAGCGTGCTCGAAACCGCTTGACCGCAAAGCCGGGGGAGAACGCGATGTCGGACCTGTTGCAATTTACGCCCGATCCGCCGGTGCGGGTCAACGATGTGCGCATCGGTTGCATCGGGGCCGGCATGATCATGGCCGAGTGCCATCTTCCTGCCTACCGCAGCGCCGGCTTCCCGGTCGTGGCCATTGCTTCGCGCACCAGGGCGCGTGCCGAAGCGGTGGCACAGCGCCACGGCATCGCCAAGGTGCACGATACGCCTTTCGCACTGATCGAAGACCCCGATGTCGAGATCGTCGACCTGGCCTTCCCCCCCGATCTGCAGCCCGATCTGCTGCGCCATGCGCTCAGGCAACCCCATGTCAAAGGCGTCCTGATCCAGAAGCCGTTGGCGCTGACGCTGAACGAGGCCATCAGCCTGCGCGAAGCTGCAGCGGCATCGGGCAAGCTAGTATCGGTCAACCAGAACATGCGGTTCGACCAGTCCATGCGCGTGCTGCACGAGCTCCTCGACCGCAACGCCCTGGGCATTCCGGTCTTTGCCGAAATCAACATGCATGCCATTCCCCATTGGCAGGGGTTTTTGCAGCAATATGATCGGCTGACGCTGCTCAACATGAGCGTGCATCATCTCGACATCATGCGCTTCCTGTTCGGTGACCCCAGCGAGGTCACCGCCGTGGTGCGGCCCGATCCACGCACCGGGTTCGAGCACACTGACGGGCTGGTGGTCTCGACGCTGCGCTTTCCCTCGGGCCTCTTGGCGCTCTCGCTCGAGGACGTGTGGAGCGGCCCCAGCAATTCAGGCTTTACCGCCGACCCGTTCATCCGCTGGCGCGTCGAGGGCACCGAGGGCATTGCCCAGGGCACCATCGGCTGGCCCACCGGCGCGGTCTCGACGCTGACTTATGCATCAAACACGGAAACCGGCGGCCAATGGATCACCCCCACCTGGGACAGCATGTGGTTCCCCGACGCTTTCGTGGGCGTGATGGAGCAACTGCAATACGCCGTGCGCACCGGCACCGAGCCGTTGCTGACCATTGCCGACAATGTGGGCACGGCCGCGCTGGTCGAGGCCGCTTACCGCTCCATCGCCGACGGCCGCACCGTCAGGCTTTCCGAATTTCCCACCACCGCAAAAGCGTAGAAGGACAGCACGACCATGATGCAACTTGGCATTTTCACGGGCTATTTTCCCCATGAGCTCGAAGAAACCGCCCGCCGGATCAAGGCGCTTGGCTTCAACACCGTGCAGCTCGACCTGCACTTCAAGGATATCGACCTTTCCAAGGGTGGCATCACCAAGCAGACGGCGCGTCGCCTTGGCGACACCTTCCGCCAGCACGAGCTGCCGGTTTGCGCCGTCTCGGGCTACGCCAATATCGTTCATCCGGATTTGGGCCAGCGCCAGGCCAAGATCGAGCAGCTCAAGCAGGTGATCCGCCACGCGCGCGATTTCGGCTCGCCCTTCGTGATCTCGGAAACCGGCACCTTCCACACCGAGAGCGACTGGATTCATCACCCCAAGAACAAGACCGAGGAAGGCTTCGAGGAATGCCGCGCCGTCATCGCCGACCTGGCGCAAACCGCCTATGACCACGGCGCCGTGTTCTGCCTCGAAACCTACGTCAACAACGTCGTCGGGTCAGTGGAAGAAACCGTCCGCATGTTCGCCCAGGTCGATCATCCGGGCCTGGGCCTGCTCATGGACCCGACCAATTATTTCGAGGCCCACAATATCGGCGACATGGACAAGATCCTCAATCAGATCTTCGACACGCTGGCCGACAAGGTCACCATCGCCCACGCCAAGGACGTCATGATGACCACCCATGGCACGAGCGAAAAGCACGCCGATATCGGTGACGACGAGGCCTCCGAAGGCCACACCTTCCGCGGCGTCGGCCAGATCGAACTACCGGCGCCCGGCCTTGGCGCGCTCAACTACGATCTCTACCTCAAGCGCCTCACGGAAAAGCATTCCAACATCCCCCTGATCATCGAGCACCTCGACGAAAGCGACGTCCCCCGCGCCAAGCGGTTCGTCAAGGACAAGCTGCTGCAACTGGGGGTGTAGATCTCTCAAACCGACAGGAGAGCCACTCTTCGCCTCTCCTGCCGGCGAGCCTATCGCCCAATCACCAGGTCCCTTGGTAAACTGCCTCAGTCAACACCTACCCCTCCCAGGGGGAGGATCAAGGTGGGGGTTGACTGACGCCAATGTTGCGACTCTCGCCCTCTCAATCTCCCGGCAAGTTCTCCCGGAAGAACACCGCAATGCGCAGCGGATGCATGTCCCAGGCCTCGCCATGGGCGACCTTGGCCAGTTGGGCAATGGCCTCGCGCGCCTCGACGCGCGCATTCTGGTCGATCGCCACATCCATGGTGCCGCTGAGCAGCAGGCTCTGGTGCACGGGGGTCAGTTCGTGCCCCACGAACACGATCGACTGTGCCCGGCCGCGCTCCTCCAGCGCCCGCGCGATGCCCAGGCTGCCGCCGCCGATATTGTAGATGGCCGCAACCTTGGGATGGGCATCCAGATGCGCGATGGCGGCGCGATAGGCCTGTTCATTGTCGTCCTTGACTTCCGTCAGATCGATCACGGTGATCTCGGGAAATTCCTCGGCGATGATGTGGCGGAACCCTGCCTCGCGCTCCTCATGCCCCCGATAGGACAAGGAGCCGGCAAACAGCGCCACCTGATAGGCCCCGGGACCCAGCAATCGTGCCGTCAAATACCCCGCAAGCCGCCCGGCGCTGCGATTGTCGATGCCGACATAGCCGGCCCGCGGCACGTGATGGATGTCGGACAGCAGGGTAATCACCGGAACCCCCGATAGGGTCGTGGCGCGGATAGCTTCCCGAACGGTCGGATGATCGAGCCCGACTATGCCCACGCCGCTGGACTTGCCTTCCAGCCGCTTCAGCGTCTCAGCCAGGGTGAACGGATTGAACCCCTCGATCGAATGCACCCGAACGCTGACATTTGCCGTTTGCTCGCCCTGCCGGATCAATTGCTGTCGCAAGTCCTCGAGAAAACTGTTGGTGCCGGCGGGCAGCACGAAATCCAGCGCCAGATTGGCAATCGGCTGCGGGGATTCCGATTGCACCGCGCTGACATAGCCGACCTGCCGCGCCGCTTCCATGACCAGGTCCCTGGTACTCGCGCGCACGCCAGGCCGGTCGTTGAGCACGCGATCGACCGTGGCGCTGGACACGCCGGCTTCGCGAGCGATGTGGACAAGAGTAGGGCGCAAATCAGGATCCGGACAGCAATTCTAAAACACCACAGTTGATGTATTTTGATGGGTTTGTAAAGCTTCTCATTCGGGCATCGCAATCGGCAAAAATACGGCTTCTGTCACTCCAATTGTTAACAGATGCGCCGCGAAACAGAGCAACCACGATGCATCTTGATTGATTTTTTGATTGATGTTGACATATCAATCAACGTCCATCATCGTGCCTTCAATGCGCCGGAACAGGTGCGGCCGGACGTGAGGGCGAGGGCAGGCGACATGGTAGAACTTTACGGCGCCAGCCTGTCGCGCAGCGATCTGGCAGCTCGTACCGGATCGCCCGACCAGGTCGCCGGAGTGCGGCTGATGACCTTGGGTGACGGGCTGGAGCGCGGCATTCGCATGCTCGAATTTCGCACCGGAACCGGCTTGCGTTTCACCGCCCTGGTTGATCGGGCACTGGACCTTGCCGATTGCGATTTTCGTGGCCAGGCAATAGGTTGGCATTCTCCGTCGGGGTTTCGCCATCCCGGCCTGCATGACGCGGAAGCCGAAGGCGGTATCGGTTGGGCGCGCTCGTTTTCGGGGCTTCTGGTCACATGTGGGCTCGACCACATCCTGTTTCCCGACACCGTGCCGGCCGAGACCTATCACTATCCCGGTCGCACCAGCGTCCTCCATCCCCTGCACGGCCGGGTTAGCGCCATTCCAGCCCGGCTGACGGGCTATGGCGAGCGCTGGGACGGTGATAAATGCATTCTCTGGGCCGAAGGTATCGTGCAGCAGGCCGCCGTGTTCGCCGAAAACCTGCACCTAGTACGGCGCATCGAAGCCGATGTCGGCGGCAACGAAATTCGCCTCAGCGATCGCGTCGTCAACCGTGGATTTTACCGCACCCCGCATATGTATTGCTATCACATCAACCTGGCCTATCCCCTTTTGGACAAGGGCAGTCGCTACCTTGCGCCGATCCGCGACGTGGTGTGGGCAGGCCATGCCGGCGCGAACTATGAGGCGCAGGGCGTCGGCTACCGCACGCTTCCCGGTCCGCAGATCAATTTCAGCGAGCAGGTGTGGCAGCACGAAATGGGTGCCGATGCCCAAGGATTGGTGCCGGTCGCGCTGGTCAACGATCGCCTGGGTCTCGGCATGGAAGTCACCACCAGCAAAGCCCAATTTCCTTGCCAATATGAATGGCAGAACCTGCAGGCAGGCCAGTATGCTCTGGGGATCGAGCCATCCAGCAACCATGTACTCGGCAACCGGGCCGCCCGCGATCGCGGAGAAATGACCTGGCTCGAACACGCCGATGAGCGGCGCTACGACACAATGTTCCGCGTGCTGGATGGCGCTTCCGCCATCGCCGCCGTCGAGGCTCGTATCGTCGGCATCGCCATGCAGCCGGACGAGGATTATCCCGCCCCATCCAAAAATCACCTGCCGATCGAAGGCCGGTCATGAGCGGGTGCGACAGTTTTGGCTCTCTGGCCGGCAAGACGGTGCTCGCGACGGGGGCCGCCGGGGGGCTGGGCCTGACGACGACTTTGCATCTGCTCCGGGCCGGGGCAAGGGTCATTGCTGTCGACAACAATGCGACCAAGGGCGCGGCCCTGCTTGAGGCCGCCGCGGCGGAAGACCTCCATGGATTATGGCTGGAGCCTCTCGATCTCAGCGATCTTGATCGGCTGCGCGCCGAACTCGATGGCCTGGCCAAGCAGCATGGCGGCTTCGATGTCGTCTTCAACAATGCCGCGATCTATCCCAGCAAACCCTTCGAGGATTATTCCATCGCCGACTTTCAGCGCGTCCACCGCGTCAATGTCGAAGCCGGCATCGTCTGCGTGCAGGTCGCCCTGCCGGGCATGCGCGAAAAAGGCTGGGGCCGCATCGTCAACGTCTCTTCGGTGACCGTCAGTGGCGGCTGGGCCGATCTCAGCCCCTATATCCAAACCAAGATGGCGCTGATTGGACTAACCCGCGCCTGGGCGCGGGAGTTCGGCAAATGGGGCATTACCGTCAACGCGATAGCGCCGGGTGCCTTTCCCACCGACGCCGAAAAAATTCATCCCGACCTCGATGCCTACGAGCGGCGCATCTACGACCATCAGGCCATCCAGCGCCGCGGCGCTCCGGCCGATATTGCCAATGCCATGATGTTCCTGGCGTCCGAGGCGTCTTCCTTCATCACCGGCCAGACCATCAATGTGGATGGCGGCTGGGTCATGTCTTAAGATTCGGAGCGAGAATGGGTGTTCTTTCAGGCTATCGCGTGCTCGATTGTTCGATCGCCATGGCGGGGCCGTTCGCGGCGATGCGGCTGGGCGATCTGGGCGCAGACGTGGTCAAGGTCGAGCCGCTGAACGGGGAATGGCAGCGCCATGTTTCCGCCGGTGGAGCCAAGGGCAACAAGATCAACGTCTCGTTCCTGTCGCTCAACCGCAACAAGCGCTCGCTGGCCGTCGATCTCAAGTCAGAAGGCGGCAAGGCGGTGCTGGCCAACCTGGTTAAGCACGCCGATGTGTTCCTGCAGAACTATCGGCCCGGCGTGGCCAAGCGGCTAGGTGTCGACTACGAAACCCTGAGCGCCCTCAATCCAAAGCTCGTCTATGTGTCGATGTCGGGCTATGGCGAGACGGGTCCCTACGTTGATCGGCCGGGGCAGGACCTGCTGCTGCAAGGCCTGTCGGGGGCGATGTTGTCGGCCGGGCGGGATGGGGAAGCGCCGACGCCGGCTGGGCAGTTCCTGGTCGATGCGGTGACGGCCTATACCGCCTTCGAGGGCGTGCTGGCAGCGCTCTTGCATCGCGAACGAACGGGTGAAGGGCAACTGGTCGAGGTCAACATGCTCGACGCCATTACCACCTTGCAGATGCAGGAACTGTCGGTATTCACCGTTGCCGGCAAGCCCCAGCAGCGGTCCGCCGAGCCACATGCACATGCCTATATCCGCTCGCCCTACGGCACCTTCGCCACCGCGGACGGCTACATTATCGTGGCCTTTCCCGCCCTCAAGACCCTGGGCACGGTGATCGGCGAGCCGAGCTTTCTCGCCATGGACGACGAGCGCGATGCCTGGGCGCTGCGCGACCAGGTGTTTGCCATTACCCGCGAGCGTCTATTGAGCAAGACCAGCGCCGAATGGCTCAAGCTGATGGGCGATGCCGGCATCTGGTGCGGACCGGTCTATGGCTATGCCGACCTGGTCGTCGACGCGCAGATCAAGCACAATGGCACCTTTGTCGAGTACGACCACCCTACCGAAGGCCGGGTGAAAACGCCGGGCTTTGCCATCCGCTTTTCCAAGACTCCGAGCACGGTGGCGCGCGGCGCGCCGCTGGCCGGGGAGCACACCACCGATGTACTGCGCGAGGCCGGCTACGACGACCGGCGCATTGCCGAGCTCATGGCGCAGGGCGCGGTGGCCGGCCCGCAGCCATGAGCATGCCGGCATACCGCGCGCTGACCTGGGACCATCCCCGCGGCTACAATGCACTGGCCGCCGCCGCCAGAACCATGGCGCCCATGCATGGCCTCTCCATTGTGTGGGATAAGCAGCCGCTGGAAGGCTTTGAATCCGCGCCGATCGAGGAATTGTTCGCCCGCTATGACCTGGTGGTGCTCGACCATCCCCATATCGGGGCGGCGGTGGCCGCGGGGTGCCTGCAACCGCTCGATGGGCTGTTCGACAGTGCCGCGCTGGGGGCAATTGCCCGGCGCACGATCGGCCGGAGCTTTGCCAGCTACGGTTATGTCGGGCGGCAATGGGCGCTGCCGCTCGATGCGGCAACCCAGGTGCTGGCTTGGCGCCCTGACCTGATGAGCGCACCACCCAGGACCTGGGATGCCGTGGAGGAAGCCGCCGACTGGCTTGGCCTTGCCCTATCGATTGCCGGCCCGCATGCAATTCTCGCCATTCTGTCTGTGGCGGTGGCGCTGAGCCCGTCGCCCGCGTCCTGGGGCGAAGATTGCTTTGTCGATGAACGCAGCGGCATCCGCGCGGTCGAGTTGCTGACGCGCCTCATGGCCCGCGCCCGGCCGACTCTGCTGCCGGCCAATCCCATCGGCATTCTCGAACACATGGCGCGCCATGACGATGTCGCCTTCTGTCCGCTGATCTTCGGTTACGTCACCTATGGCCGGCCGGCAGCGGGCCGCCACGCCATTGCATTTGCCGAAGCGCCCCGAGCCGCCCTCAACAGCCATCCTGGCTCGACCCTGGGCGGCACCGGCATTGGTATTTCAACACGGGCGAAGGTGACACCCCAACTGCTGGCCCATCTCGATTGGCTCATGGGCGAGAGTACCCAGGCAGGGTTCATTTCCGCTCACGACGGCCAGCCCAGCGCCCGCAGTGCCTGGACCAGCGACAGCATCAATGCCCACTGGAACGGCTTTTATCGCAACACTAGCGCCACCATGGATGCTGCGATCGTTCGGCCGCGCTTTGCCGGCTACATCGCGTTCCAGGAATGGGCCTCGGCGTTCTTGCGCAGCGCCATCGCCGGAGGCATCCCGGCACCCGACATCGTGGCCGAAATCAACACCCGCTACCATGCCGCCAGAGGAAACCTGCAGCCATGACCGACACCCCCAGCGAAACCATCGGCGTCGAGCACCGGGGCGCAGTGGCCATCCTCACCATGGACCGCCCCACCAAGCTCAACGCCATGACACCCGCCATGGCCGACAGGTTGGTTACGGTGCTGCAACGCTTCGCGATCGACGATGCGGTACGTTGTGTCGTGCTGACGGGGGCCGGCGAGCGCGCCTTTTGCGCCGGGTCCGACATCCGCCAGCTCGATGAATTTCATACACCCTGGGCGTTCCGCAACCGTGCTGATTATTGCGCCACCATCCGCACCTTCCCCAAGCCGATCATTGCCGCGATCAACGGCTATGCGCTGGGTGGCGGGCTGGAAACGGCAATGGCATGCGATATCCGGATCGCGGCAACCACTGCCAGCTTTGCGGCGCCCGAGATCAAGCTGGGCTGGATCGGGGGCGGCGGCATGGCGGCCGGCCTTTCCCACGCCGTCGGTCCCTCCAATGCCGCGTTGATGATCCTGACCGGCGACTCCATCGATGCCGCCACCGCCGAGCGTTGGGGCCTGGTGTCCAGTGTCGTCCCGCCGGGAGAACTGTTGGACGCTGCCGTAGCCATGGCGACCACTATTGCCGCTCGCGCCCCGATCGCCGCCGAGACCGCCAAGCTCAACCTGAAAGCCGCCTGGACCATGCCGCTCAACGATGCCATCGCCTATGAAAAGGACCTGCAGACCATCTGCTTCACCACCGAAGACGCCAGCGAAGGCCGTGCCGCGTTCAAGGAAAAACGCGCTCCAGTCTTCCGGCGGCGGTGAGTGTAGTGCTCGTCTGAGACAGCGGTAAAAGTCTAGGCCGTTGCCCCGCCATCGAGCAGCAGGGTCGCGCCGGTCATGAACGCGCTTTCGTCGGCGCCAAGATAGGCGGCTAGTGCCGCGATCTCCTCGGGCGTGCCGAAACGGCCCATCGGCTGGCGGGCGATAAAGGCGGCGCGGGCCGCCACCGGATCGGGCATGGCGGCAATGCGTTCGCCCAGCGAGGGCGAATCCACTGTACCCGGACAGATCGCGTTGCAGCGCACCCCTGCGCTGGCGCAATCGACGGCGATAGCCTTGGTCAGCCCGATCAGCGCCGCCTTGGAGGCCCCATAGGCCGCGCGATTGGCAAAACCCTTGATGGACGATGCCGCCGAGGCGATGTTGACGATCGAGCCGGCGCGCCGCTCAAGCATGGCGGGCAACGCCACGCGGATGGCGAAATAGGCGGTGTCGACATTGAGCGCGAACGAGCGGGACCAATCCTGCGGCGAGCAGTCGAGCACCGTGCCGTGATGCACCCAGCCGACGCAGTTGACCAGGATATCGAGTGGACCGAACGCGCCGATGGCGCTGGCGACCGCATCGCCATCACGGGCATCCAGCGTCACCGTTTCGATGCGCTTGCCCGTCAAACCGGCCAGCTGCGCGCCATTGATGTCGCTGGCCAGGACACGCGCACCCTCCGCGGCAAGGCGCTGCGCAATGGCGGCGCCGATCCCCTGGGCGGCGGCGCTGACATAGGCAATCTTGCCGGCAAGACGATCCGATGCTGGGCTCATGGCGCAATCTCCTGACGTGTGCTCTGCCCCCACCATGTCTTGGCGAGCGGTACACCTGCGGCAAAGGGCAGGCCCGCCAATTGCTCGATGCGAATGCATTCATTCCATTTGGCCAGCCGTTCCGAGCGGGCGAACGAGCCAACCTTCAACTGCCCGGCACCCAGGCCCACGGCCAGATGCACGATCGAAACATCTTCGCTTTCGCCGGAGCGTGCCGAAACCACGGAGGGCCAGCCGGCTGCGGCTGCCGTGCGCCAGGCGGCAATGGCTTCGCTGACCGTCCCGACCTGGTTCACCTTGAGCAGCATTGCATTGCACGCCTTGGCCGCTACGGCGCGCTCGACCAAGGCGGCATTAGTCACCAGCACGTCGTCGCCGATGATCTGTACGCGATCGCCATAGGCCTGGGTGAAGGCGCTGAGCCCCTCCAGATCGTCTTCGGCCAGTGGGTCCTCGATGGAGACGATCGGATAGCGGTCCAGCCAGCCGCCCAGCAGGTCGATCATCGCGCCGCTGTCGAGCGAGCGGTCGTCCAGCGCCAGGCGATATTGCCCCTTGGCGCCAAATTCGGATGCGGCAACGTCGAGCGAAATGACGACCCTGTCACCCGGCCGTTCGCCGGCTTTTTCCATGGCCTGCATCAGGGTATCGAGCGCCGCCTCGTTGGACGAGAATTCCGGCCACCAGCCGCCCTCGTCGGCAACGCCGCGCAAGGCTCCGCGCGTAGCCAGGATGTCTCCGGCGGCGGCATAGATTTCCGCGGTGATCTCGAACGCCTCGGCGATCGAGGCTGCGCCTGGCACCATGACCATGAAATCCTGGATATCGACCCGCCGACCGGCATGGGCGCCGCCGCCGAAAATCTGGATTTCGGGCAGAGGCAAGGACGGAGTGGCGCCATATTGGGCTGCGACATGCTGCCAGGACGCCACTCCTGCAGCCGCCGCTGCCGCGTGCAGCACCGCCAGCGACACGGCAACGGTGGCATTGCCGCCCAGCCTGGCCTTGTTGGTTGTGCCATCGAGCGCGATCAGGGCAGCATCTACGCCAGCCTGGTCGGCAGCGTCCAACCCGCGCAGCGCATCTGCCACCAGCGTGTTAACGCCATGGACGGCACCCAGCACGTCCCGGCCACCTAGCCTGGTGCCACCATCGCGCAGATCGATGGCTTCGCGCGTCCCGCGCGAGGCGCCGGCTGGGGCAATGGCGCGCCCCAATGCGCCACCAGCCAGTCGCACATCGGCCTCGACGGTGGGGCGACCGCGGCTGTCCCAGACTCGACGAGCCTGGATCTGGGTAATTGTCGTCAAGCTCATGACGGGTGCGTTCCACTGTTCTGGGCGGCGCCAATGATGGCCTCGACCCCCGCTGGCGGGTCTAGCAACAGGCGCCGTGCCAGGTCACGCAGGCGATCGCGCTGCCGCATGTCGAGATATTCCACCGGGGATTTGCCATCGACGCGCGCCAGCATCAGCGCCGGCAGCAGCAGCGCAACTCGCGCCTCGAGCCCCGGCCTGTCTTCCCAGACGACGCCATCGACATAGGCGGACCAGAGCGCGCGCGCCGTTTCGGACAGTGCCTCAGGCACTCCCTTGGGTGCCATTACCTTGATCGCCAGATGGTTGAGGCAAAAGGCGATGTCGAAAGCCGGATCGCCCTCCACGGCGCATTCGGCATCAAGGAACACCGGGCCGCGCGGACCCATCAGAATGTTTTTTGGACTGACATCGCCATGCACCAGCGCAATGCGGGCCGCGTCTTGCCCCTTGACCAAATGATCCAGCAAGGGCGCAAGATCGGGATGCTGGCCGGCGATGTGAACCAGATAAGGCTCGAGCCGCAACTGGCGGAAATCGCCCTTGTTGTCGAAGGCGGCGCGACCTGCCGGATCCTTCGCCGAACGGGCATGGATCGCGGCCAGCGCCGCGCCAACGGCGCCGGCGAAGGTCGGATCGACACGTCCCGCCAACAGCTCGATTTTCCAATTGGGATAAGAGGTTGGCTCCAAGTAAGCCATGGCAAAGCCACCAAGCCTGTCGCTTTGGCCAAAGAGTTGGGGAACCCGCTCGGGCGAAAATCCTGCAACATAATCCAGCCAGGCATAGTCCGCCGCGTTGCGCCCCACCGGTGCCGTCCAAACCGCAGCGACCTTGAGCTGGGTCAGTGCGAACTTGACGCAGAAATTGCCTTCGGCACTGCGCACCAAAGCGATATCGGACGAAACGCCGCCGGTGAGCGGCTGAACCTCGGCCGTAGCACCCTGCGGCAATAATTTAAGCTCGATCAGCAGATCTATGGCGCGCTTCTGGATCGGCTGCATCATGGCCAGACCTGTCTTGCGGTTGCGATAAGGGACCCGGCGGCTAGTCTAGCCGCTCGCCCTTGAACATCGGCATATCTTTGCTTCGCCCGCAAAACTGCACGGGACCGAGATCGGTGACGCGCCTGTACTCGACATAGACCTTGCCCCCGCCCGGCACCCCCGGGTCAATATCGTTGAATATGTCCACCACACCATAGCGTTGGCCGAGGTTTGCTGGAGTGATGGTCGCCATGCCAATGTCCTCGCCCGCCGTATCGGATATGCCTAAACGCCAGTGATTGTTCGACGTAAAAACATCATTACGCGTCAAAATAAATCAGTAACTCAATCAAAGTCAATCGCAATTGGTGTACACTCATCCCTGCCGCCGGCAGTGGACCTATCGCGCGCAGTAGCTTTAGGCCCTTTCACCTCCAACCAGAGCGGGCATGCGGTCGCGATCAGGCGCGTCCGCCATCTACGCTCAGAACTTGCCCCGATATCCATCCGGCAGCCGACGAACAGAGGAACATCACGGCGTTGGCGATGTCCTCTGCCTGACCGAGGCGCCGCATATGGATTGTTTCGATCAGCTTTTGCTGGCCGGCCTCGCCATAGCTCTCCCACTGCCGCTGCGTGGCGGGATTAGAAAGCACAAACCCTGGCGCAACGCTGTTGACGGTAATGCCATGCGGTCCCAGGTCGAGCGCCAACTGCTTGGTCAAACCAACCAGGGCATGCTTGGCGGCGCTATAGGCCTGGATGCCGGTGAGGCTGGGCCGCAGGCCCGCACCCGACGCGATGGTGACGATGCGGCCCGATCCCTTGGCTTTCATATGCGGCGCCACCGCCTGCGCACAGAAAAATGCGGCGTCCACATTGGCTTCAAACAACTGGCGCCAACTCTGCTCGCTCACCGCCTCCAGTTGTTGCGCGACCTGACCGCGCACGCCGCCTGCGGCGGTCACCAGAATGTCCACGCCGCCATACGCCGCTGCTACGCGCGCAATAGCCGTCTGGACTGTGCTCTGCTCCCCCAACTCGACCGCAATGGTTTCGATCGCGCCGGCCGATCTGGCCTGTTCGAGACCAGTTGCGTCGCGATCAAGCGCAACGACCCGTGCGCCGGCTGCCGCCATGCCGGCCACAATGGCCCGGCCGATCCCCTGCGCCGCCCCGGTAACGATGACGCTCTTGCCGGTGAAATCAAACTGCATGTCAGGCCCAGCCGTCGCGGATCAGCGCCTGCGTTTCGGCAATGGCGACCTCCCAGATCGCCTGCATCTCATCGTCGGCGCGCTGGTAGTGGCCGCCGAAATTGCCGTCTCCCAGATAGTCCTTCACCGCCGGCGCGCCCATGGTCTTGAGCTTGTCGAGATCGACCATCGGCTTGCGCTCTGCCGGCATGCCGATATTGGGCAATCGGGTCCAGGGAAAGTTTTCCATCCAGGAAGCATGGGAGGCAATGGGATCGATCTCATGAACCTTGGCCAGGGTCTTGGGTGCGTTCCACCAATTGTGCCAGCGAATGCGGCAATAGGCATGGCTGTTCAGCCACTCCAGTGCTGCGGTCTGGCCGGGCGTATTGCCGCCATGCCCGTTGACGAACAGAACGCGCCGAAATCCTGACGTCGCCAGGCTATCGAGGACATCCACGATGATGCGGGCATAGGTGTCCATCCGCAGCGAGATGCTGCCGGGAAAGGTCGCAAAATAGGGCGTGATCCCAAATGCCAGCACCGGGAAAACCACCACGCCCAACGGCGCGGCCGCTTCTTGCGCCAGTCTCGCCGCCAGGATTGAATCCACGCTGTTGCTGAGAAAGGCGTGCTGCTCGGTCGAGCCCAGGGGCACGATCGCGCGATCGTCCGACTGCAGATAGGTCTCGACCTGAAACCAGTTCATATCCGAGATGTTCACGCCGTTTCCATCCTGTTTTCTGGCAATCCTTGGGCCTAATAAGCTTGGCAGCTTATGCACTTGGGTCCAAGCTGGGCCGGTAAATCGATCGTTCGCCTATTATCAATCGCGGGAGTTTAGCGATCCAATGGCAAGTCTTGCAATCCATGGCGGCGCCGGCACGATTCCGCGCAGCGCATTTACGCCTCAAAGCTACCAGGCCGCACGCGACGGCCTTCGGGATGCCCTGCGTGCCGGCTGGGCCGTGCTGAACGATGGGGGATTGGCGGTCGATGCGGTCGAGGCGGCTGTTGTCGTGCTCGAGGATCATCCCAGCTTCAACGCCGGCCACGGCGCCGTGCTCAATGCCGCCGGCGATCATGAATTGGACGCCGCCATCATGGATGGTCGGACCCTTGCCGCAGGAGCTATTGCCGCGGCGCGCGCAACTCGCAATCCGATCCGCGTCGCGCGCCGCGTGATGGAAACTGGCGATTGCGTGCTGCTCACCGCCAGCGGGGCGGACCTGTTTGCGCGCGAACAGGGCCTTGAAATGGTTGATCAATCCTATTTCACCACCACACTGCGCCGGCAGCACTGGCAACGCGCCGACGAGGAGCGGGCCGGCTTGCTTAACAGGCCGCGCAGCGAAGCCGAAAAGCACGGGACGGTAGGCGCCGTGGCGTGCGATGACGACGGCAATCTGGCGGCAGCCACCTCGACCGGGGGCTATACCTACAAGCGTGTCGGCCGGGTTGGGGACGCGCCGATCTTCGGCGCCGGGACCTATGCTGCCAATGGCACGGTGGCGGTGTCCTGCACGGGGCAGGGCGAATTCTTCATTCGGCGCGGTACCGCACACGACATTGCGGCACGAATTCGTTACCGTTCTGATACCCTCGGCGACGCCGTAGCGGTCGCAATGGCTGAACTGACCAGCGATGGCTGCGGGGCCGGCCTGATCGCCATCGACGCGACGGGTGCGATGGAACTGCTGCACAATACCGAAGGCATGTATCGCGGCACCGTCGCCGCCGACGGCACGCTCAGCGTCGGCATTTACCGGGACGACTTCGCTGTCGTTGAACGTCTGTAGCGCGCACTTGCGACGACGGTATTGTCTCTCCAAGATCGTGTGAAAGGCTTGGGTGCGAGAACCATGCTTGTGCGATTTCAAGACGAAGTTGTCGGCTGTCGGCGCTGATGCTAGAAGCCACCCATGACGGCGCTCGCAACGCGAAGCGCCTGTTGAGGAGGCATGACTGTGCACGGCGACTCCGCCCTTGTCGAGCTGCCGCAGCCAAAGCGGATTTCGCTGTCCGAAAGCGCTGCCGATACGATCGCCGAGGCGATAGCCACGCGGATCATTTCTCCCGGAGAGCGGATCGTCGAGACCACGCTGGTGGAAAAGCTCGGCGTCAGTCGAGTGCCGGTTCGCGAGGCGCTCAAGGTGCTCCATGCCCAGGGGATCATCAGCGGCGGCGGTCATCGGGGCTATCGCGTCGCGGCCTTTGATCCCCATGTCACCCAGCAGATCATGGAAGTGCGACTCAGCCTTGAATCCTTCATGCTGCGCGATGCCATCGACAATTGGCGCCAGGGCATGGGCGATCCTTCGGTGCTGCAAGCCCCCATAAATAATATGAAGCTTTCGGCCAAGGCGGGCAGTCGGCGAAACTCGCTGGTCGCCGATCTCGAATTTCACCGTGTCATCCGCCAGGTCGCCAACAATCCCATTGTCGGCACGCTCTGGGATACCATTGCGCGCCATGTGCTGATCGTGTTCAATTTCGAGCGCTTCCGCGATGAGGATCTGGACGAAATCCCGCGCCAGCACGAGGCCTTTCGCGATTGGATCCTGGCCGAAATCGCCAAGCCAGAAACCGATTTCGCCCAATTGCAGGCGGCCCTTGAAGGCCACATGCTGCTGATCGCCCGCCAGAAGAAGCGTGGCGATGTGTCCATCTCGCGCTGACTACCTGCGCTAGCCGATCAGGACCGTGACCCGATCCGTGCCACCTTTTTCGGAGTGGCTGGTGACGGTAACGCTGCTGCCGCTTGACGCGCGCACCAGCCATTCCACGGGCCGGCCATTGGCGGTCCATTGCTGGCCCCAGGGTGACCACGGATAAAGGCGCTCGTTGCGGCCGGCCAGATGACCCAGATCGGCCGTTTGTGGATTCATCACCAACTCGCCGCCATCGACTGCAATGCCGACCCGGACGGGTTTGGCAACTTTATTGGCGATGGCAACATCCGACAGGTTGGATGGCAAATAGCCGTGATTGCAAACCACGGCGCGAACCTTATGGAGATCACCGCCCAACGCCGTGACCGTAACCGCGTCGACCTTGATCCGGGGCGCAGCGGCGGCATGCTTGAGGTTGAACAGCACGTTTTGCCGGACCATGTCTTCCAGCAGATTGCCTGGTGGATTGCGGTAGCTCCAGATATTGACCATGCCGCCGATCTCGATCCTGCCCAGTTGCGGGTGATCGAAGCTCTTCCAATCGCGCCAGCCTTTCTCGGCCATGTTGGCCTTGACGTAGTCATAGACCTTTTGCTGCACCGCTTCGTTGCGCGGATAAAGGTTGTAATAGCCTTCCTTGGGCACGCCGGCGGTGCGTTCGAGGTCCCAGAGCTCGGTGCCGAAGGAGATGATGCCCATTTCCTCATAGGTCCAGTCCATCAGCCCGCCGCGGCGCACCACAGATTTGTCCGGGGTGAATTCCTCGTAGATCGAGACCGTCGGGTAGCCGGTCAATGCCGTGCCGACCTTGCCGATTTCCTTGTAGAGATTGATATCGCGGGCGCTCATGGCCGCGTCGGGCTTGGTCATGGAGGGGCGCAGGATGATGCCGCCATGGGTGTGATAGGCGCACATGCCGCAGATATTGGGATGGTCGAGAATGAACTTGGCCATGCCGAAGGCTTCGGGCTCGGAGAGCGGATGGCTGCCGGCTCCGTATTCCTGCGGCGACCAATGGGTGGGAAAGTTCCGGTTCATGTTGCCGTCGAACGGCTTTTCGACCGGCACGGTGACGCCGTCGAAGTTACGAACCGAGCCTTCGGGGTAGATGCGATAATAGTCGCCGCCCTCTTCGCCGGGCTGGCGCTGCACCATGATATCGGGATTGCCGGTGCTCTTTTTCCACTCGCCCTTGCTGTCCGGCACGCGCATCCACACGATATAGCCGTCGCCGTCGATATCCTCGGGGATCAGCCCTTCCAGCCGATCGGCCCCCGGCATGAACCGGCCATTGCCGCACCAATTGTAGTAGGGCGGCAAAAGCGAGAGTTCGGCCCCGTCGGGATTGATGCGCGGGATGATATAGAACACCTGGGTATCGAGCAGGCGGGTGGCCTCCTCGTCGCTGCCATATTGGGTGAGCAGGTGCCACACGGCATAGAGTGCGGCGGCGGAGGTGGCGTGTTCCTCGGCGTGGATTTGCCCGTCGATGTAATAACCAGGCTTTTCAGCCGCTGGCCCAGTCTCGGGATTGGAAATCTCGATCAGCCAGACGTCCCGGCCCTGGAAGCTCTTGGCCAGCGAGGTCATCGTCGCCAAGTTCGGATAGGCCGCGACCAGCGCGCGCAGCCGTTCGGTCATCTCGTCATAGCTGTAGTAGCGGTCGAATTTCACGTCGAGGTCGGTCATGGCAATGTCCTGGTCGGCAATATCAGGGGGCGGTGCGGATACAGGCGGCAAACTGGCCGGACGAAACTTCCTTGAGCTCCGGCACGACCTTGGCACAGTCGGGAATGGCGATCGGGCAGCGCGTGCGGAACACGCAGCCCGAGGGCGGATTGATCGGGCTGGGGATGTCGCCGGTCAGGATGATACGGTCTTTTTTGGCCGTGATGTCGGGATTTGGCACGGCCGAGAGCAGGGCCTTGGTATAGGGATGGTTGGGCGCGCGGTACAGCGTTCGGGTGGGCGCGATCTCCATGATGCGCCCCAGATACATCACGATGACCCGGTCGCTGATATGCTCCACCACGGCAAGATCGTGGGCGATGAACAGCATGGTCAGGTTGAACTTGGCCTTGAGATCGTCAAGCAGGTTGACGACCTGGGCCTGGATCGACACGTCCAGCGCCGAGACCGGCTCGTCCGCGACGATGAAATCGGGCTCCACCGCCAGGGCGCGAGCAATGCCGATGCGCTGGCGCTGCCCGCCGGAAAATTCATGCGGGAAGCGGTCGAGATAGTCGCCGGAGAGGCCCACCTGTTCGAGCAGCGCCACGATGCGGTCCTCGCGATCGGCGGTGGTGCCGATCCTGTGCACGGCCAGCGCATGGCCCAGCATGGTGCGGATTTTTTCGCGCGGGTTGAGGCTGGCATAGGGGTCCTGGAAGACGATCTGCATGCGCTTGCGATAACGCCGCATCGCCGGCTTGGGCAGCGTGCCAATATCGGCGCCGTCGAAATCAATGGTGCCCGAGGTCGCCTCCTCCAGCCGCAGCACGGTGCGGCCAACAGTGGTCTTGCCTGAGCCCGACTCACCCACGAGCCCCACCACCTCGCCGCGCTCGATGGCGAAACTAACGCCGTTAACCGCCTTGACGTTGTTGACGACCCGATTGAACACGCCGCCGCGGATGGGAAAATACTTGGTGAGGTCGGTGACCTGCAGCAGCGTGTCCCTGCGCTTGAGGGGCACCATGTCCGGTGTCAGGCTCATGCCACGGCCTTTGTCTTGAGATCAAGTTCCTGCCAGCGCACGCAACGCACGCTGCGTCCACCTTCAAGCACGTCGAGCTGCGGTTCGGCGGCAGCGCAACGCTCCTGGGCAAAGGCGCAACGCGTGCGGAACCGGCATCCGCCGGGCAGCTTGGTCAGCAGCGGCACATAACCCGGAATGGTCTGCAGCTTGATCTTGACCTCGGACTCGCCCATGCGGGGGATCGATTGCATCAGCCCCGATGTGTAGGGCATCAGCGGCTTGGTGAAGATTTCCGCGACCGTTCCGGTCTCGACGACCTGCCCGGCATACATCACCACCACCCGGTCCGCCATTTCCGCGACAACGCCCAGATCGTGGGTGATGAAGACGATCGCCATGCCCATCCGGGCCTGCAGATTGCGCATCAGATCAAGAATTTGCGCTTGAATGGTCACGTCGAGCGCCGTGGTCGGCTCGTCCGCGATCAGCACGCTCGGTTCGCAGGCCAGCGCCATCGCGATCATGGCGCGCTGGCGCATGCCGCCGCTCATTTGATGCGGATATTGGTCGGCTCGCCGCGCCGGCTCGGGAATGCCGACCAGTTCGAGCATCTCGATGGCGCGCTGGTGCGCTGCTTTCTTGTTGAGTTTGTCGTGTTGGACAACGACTTCGGCGATCTGGGTGCCGATGGTGTGGACGGGATTGAGGCTGGTCATCGGCTCCTGAAAGATCATGCCGATATCATTGCCGCGAATGGCGCGCATCTCACGCTCCGACAGGCCCACCATATCCTTGCCGCGCAGCCGGATGGTTCCGCGCGAGATGCGGCCGACCTTCTTGGGCAGGAGCCGCATGATCGACAGGCTGGTGACCGATTTGCCTGAGCCGGATTCCCCAACGATGGCGAGGGTTTCGCCGGCCTTGACCACGAAGCTGACGCCATCGACGGCGCGCACGTCCTGGCCTTCGCCGACGATGAAGGAGGTCTGCAGGTCATCCACTTCGAGCAAAGGCGGGGCGGTCACGGGAGTTGATGTCATGTCGGAGGCCTCCGAGGCAAAACGGTCATGCTCAGGCACTCACTGTATTCGACTGAGACGTCCGGTGTTTCGGCGAAACGTAGCGGCCCCAGCCGGGTTCACCGACGGGAACGCCATCGTAAACCACACGGCCACCGACCAGCGTGCCCCTGATGCGTCCCGAAAAGCGAGCGCCGTAATAAAGCTGGGCGACATCGCGGGCAAAGGTCAGCAGCGTGTCGCGCCCGATCTCAGTGACGCCCTTCATGTCCACCAGCATCAGGTCCGCATCGGCGCCAACCGCGATGCGCCCCTTGCCCTCCAGACCAAACCGTTCGGCGGCATTGCCGCTCAGCAGTGCCATGGCCTGTTCAAGTCCGACCCGCCCCCGTGCCACGGCATCGAGCATAGCAGGCACCAGCACTTCCGAGCCCGGTGTGCCAGGGGGGGCGTTGATAAAATTGTCCGCGCTTGCGAGCTTTTCGGCATAGGAGAACGCGGCGTGGTCGGTAGTGACATGCCCGATCGTGCCATCGGCCAGCGCCGACCACAAGACGTCCTGATCAGCCTGGCTGCGCACCGGCGGATTGATCTTGGCGAACACGCCGGCGCGGGCCACGTCCGCTTGCGTGCGGAACAGATAGTGCGGGCAGGTTTCAGCGGAAAAGTCGGAGCTGCCGGCAAAGCGGCGCAATACGTCCACGGTCAGGGCGCTGGTGACATGGGCGATGTGAAGCCTGGCCTGCGCCTCGATGTTCATCGCCAGCAGTTTGGCGACCGCAACCGCCTCGCAGATCGCCGGGCGCGCCGCCAGATGGGTGGCGGCATCAGCCGGATCCATTGCCCTGGCAGCATGGTTACGACTGGCCAGCAATTGAGCGCTTTCGGCATGAACCACGATGGGCAGGCCGGTAGCCGCGACGGCCTTGAGCGCCCTTAATTGGTCAGCTTCATCGGGAAACGACAAGCCGAGGAATTCGTCATCGCGCCCCGCTGGCGCGGTGGTGGTGAAAATCTTGAAAGCCACGATCCCGCCGGCGGCCATGGCGGCGACGCTGGCGGTGGTCAGGTCACCGGGCGCGGCATAAAGGCCGAAATTGATCAGCGCATGCTCGGCAAAATGGGCGCGCCGAATTTCGACCTGTTCGGCCGTATTGCAGCACGGCTTGGAAATCGGCATTTCGAACAGCGTCGTGATGCCGCCGGCCGCCGCCGCGCGCGTTTCGCTCTCGACGGTGCCGCGATCGGGATAGGCCGGCGCGCGGATATGAAAGTGGATATCGATGGCGCCCGGCAGGAGGTGTTGGCCGGTGGCGTCGATGGTTTCGGCCGCATTGCCGGCGCCGCGCGGCAAAAGCGCGGCGATCTTGCCATCGGCCAGCGCGACGTCATGGTCACCAAGGCCTTCGGGTGTAAGCACTTCGGCATTGCGGATGATGGTGTCGTAGGCCGCCACTATTTGAGTCCCAGTTCGGTCAGGGCCCTGGCGACGCCATCAAGATTGGTCAGGTGCATGCTGGCATAATTGGGCGCCAGCACCACGCCATGCCCGCCGGCGCGATAGGTCGCCATCACCGAGCGGTAGGCGATGTCGGGGGTCATCCTGGCAGTCTCGGGCTTGGCGCGCGGGGCATCGACGCCAAGGCCCATGAACACCTTGGCCTTGCCATTGACGCCGCGAACGGCATCGGCGCATTGGCCGAACACATAGGTGTCGGGGTCCATGCCGGCCGCAACGACGCCGGCATAGGGCGCTTCCTTGAGGCCGAGGATGCGGTAGAGGACGGCGGTGGCCTCATCGGGCGAGAAATCGCGCAGAATGGTCTTTTGGAAGAAGCCAAGCTCTTTGGTGAACACCTCGCCGGCCTGGTGCTGGTAAGTGATCGGCTTGACCCAGTCGGCATAGAGCGTCTGCTCTTCCCACGGCCATTGGGCGCGCCGGAAGATGTTGAAGTGGTTGCGGTTCCACACATTGAGCCCGAACGACAGGCCGGGCTTGCACCATTTGACCAAGCCATAAAGTTCGCGGTCGAGGTCCTTGTTGCGCTCGAGCCAGAACTTTTCCCAGATCAGCGCTTCGGGATTGGCGAGCAAAGTGCGGATGAAAGTGATGAACGCGCCGTCGGCGAAGTCCTTGCCGGATGCAGCGTCCTGCATGAAGTCGTAGAGGTTGAGCAGGGCGCGGCGGCAGGCTTCGACATCGATGCCGCGTTCCGTCGCTTCCTTGCGGGCATGGGTTGAGAAATCGCCCGGTGCGCCGCCCTGGATCAGGGTATCGAGCGGCGAATTGCGCTCGTTGCACCACATGACGCCGTCGATATCGTAATTGCGCACCTGATCCTCGACCATAGACAGGATCCAGTTGCGATAATCGGGATGGCTGGTGGACGGATCGCTGCCGAGGCGGCCGAAGATGTCGACCTCCATGGCCTGGGCGAGGTTGGGGATGTCGACCGTATTGGTGGAACCATGACCGGTATATTTGAAGAACGGCTCCATCAATTCGATAAAGACCTTCATGCCGCGCTCGTGGGCGGGTGCGATCACCATGTCCAGGATGTCCTTGCCCTCGAACTCGGAGTCCTTGGCGCGAAAATCCTTGATGAAGGTGCCAGTGTAGTACTTCGGATCGGGCTGGAAATAGGCGCCGCCCTTCATGGCGAAGGGCTCGGGCACGCCGTGGTCGGGCCAGCCATCGAGCTTGTATGAGATGGATCGGCCGGTCTTGAGGCCGAGCCAGGACACTGTGCCCAGCATCAGCACATTGACGCCGACACGCTCCTTGAGGATGTCGAGCACGGTCTCGACGCCTTCGTCGATGAAGTTGATCGGGCTGACCTGGATGCCGACGAATTTGTCGGCGGGATTGGGCTTGTCGCTCATGCGGCGGCCTTGGCGTGCTTGGCGATGAAACCCGTCATGCGCTCGACGGCTTGCTCGATCAGCGGCAGCGGCTGGAGAAACGACATGCGGATATAGCTCGGGTCATGATCGCCGAACATGGTGCCGGGGAACAGCATGACACCCGTCTCGCGCAGCAGCTTTTCGCAGAAATCGGGGGTCGTCATGCCGGTGCCCGAGACATTGATATAGACGTAGAACGCGCCACCGGGGTTGCCGTAAGTCAGCCCCATGGCGTCGAGCGCGGGCAGCAGATAAGCGCGGCGCCGGGCATATTCGTCGATCATCGCCTGGATCGGCTCCTGCGGGCCGGTGACAGCGGCAAGCGCCGCGTACTGGCTGACGGTGCAGGTGTTGATCGAGAGCGTGTGGCGGGTATCGGTAATGCGGGTGACGAAGTCGGCGGGAGCGGCGAGATAGCCCACGCGCCAGCCGGTCATCGCATAGGTCTTGGAGAAACCGTTGAGCGTGATGGTGCGCTCCTTCATCCCCGGGAGGGTGGCGATGGAGAGGTGCTCGTTCCCCTCGTAGATGATCTTGGCGTAGATCTCGTCGGAGACGATGATCAGGTCATGCTTGATCGCCAGATCGGCGATCTTGCGGATTTCCGCTGGCGGGGTAACGGCGCCGGTCGGGTTGTTGGGCGATACCAGCACGAACATGCGGGTCTTGGCCGTGATGCGCTTTTCGATCTCGGCCACGTCGAGGGCAAAGTCGTTTTTCTCGAAGGTCGGGACCGGGATCGGCACGCCGCCGGCCAGGTTCACCGCCATGTCATAGGTGGTAAATCGCGGCGAGGTCAGCAGCACTTCATCGCCCGGCTTGATCAGCGCCAGCATCAGGAGCGTGATGGATTCCTGCACACCCGCAGTGACCGCGATTTCCTCGGCAGTGTAGTCGAGCCCGTATTCCTTGTTCAAGTCGGCCGCGATCGCCGCGCGCAGTTCGGGAATGCCATAGGGCGAGGTGTAGTGGTGCTTGTTTTCGTCGATGGCCTTTTTGGCGGCAGCAACAATATGGGCCGGCGTGTGGAAATCGGGATCGCCGCGGCCCATGGCGATGACATCGGTCGTGGTCGCGGCGATGGCCAGCATCCTGGTGCGGAACGATCCGTCATCCTCGGTGATGCGGGGCGCCATGCGGTCGTTGAGAACACTCATCTCAATGCATCCTCTTGCCGGCGATGAAGGTCATCACGACGCGTTCCAGCGCAAACAGGTCCTCGTCGGGCTTGCCGTCGACGACGATCAGGTCGGCTTCCTTGCCGGCTTCGACCGTGCCGATCTTGTGGTCGAGTTTGGAAAGTTGCGCGGCGCGGATGGTGATGGCGCGGAGCGCATCGAGCCGGTTGGGGCAGACGCCGACTTCGACCATGAAATCGAGTTCCGGGGCGATTACGTTGTGCTCGACGGCGGGGCTACCGGCATCAGTGCCGAAGACGATCGGCACGCCGGCCTTGGCGGCGCGGACGAGCCCATCGAAGCGCGACTTGTCGGCGACGGCTTTCTGGCGCTCGGCGACCTTCCATTCGGGAATGCCGAAGGCTTTGGCGATGTCGGGCTTGGCCTGCATGACCAGCGCCGAAAACGTCGTGACGATCGGCACTTTCTTGTCGAGCAAAAGCTGGATGGTCTCGTCGCTCATCGAGCCGCCATGCTCGACACAATCGACACCGAATTCCACGACCCGCTTGATGCAGGCATCGTAGGTGGCGTGCGCAGTGACCGGCAGGCGGTTGCGGTGGGCCTCGTCGATCAGGGCTTCGAGCTCGGCATCGGTGAATTCCAGCGTGTCGTGGCAGGCCATGATCTTGATGAGGTCGGCGCCGCCCTTGACCTGGTCGCGCACCGCGCGACGCATCTCGTCGGCGCCCGAAGCTTCGCGGCAGACCCAATAGGTATGCCCGCCGGTCTGGATGATGCTTTCGCCGGAAACCAGCAGGCGCGGGCCGGGGAAAATGCCTTGGGCGACGGCCTGCTTGGCGAACAGATTGGCATTGTGCACACCGAGGTCGCGGACCAGCGTCACACCGGCGCGGAGACACTTGAGCATATTGCCGGCGGCCTTGTAGGCGCGGATCTCTCGGCTGTCATACATGGACTGCCAGGACAGCTCATGGATACCGTCCCAAGACAGATGCCCATGCGACTGGATGAGCCCCGGCATGATCGTCTTGCCGCCGGTATCGGTGACCGGCACGGTCGTTGTGCCCATGTCGGCGCGGTTGCCAACGCGGGTAATTTTGCCGCCGATCACTTCGACGAAGCCATCCTTGATCACCTCGTCGCCGACGGCGGTAATGATGCGGCCGGTGAGCACCTGGTCGACCGCCTTGGTGTCGAACATCGGCTTGGTGATCTTGGTGTAATGCCAGGCTGCGGGTTCAGGCATGGTGCTCCTCAGGACATGCTAGAGCGCGACGACGCGCTGATTGACGGGATAGTCGGCACGACGGTCGCCAGCGCCATCACAGCCGCTGGTCCTGATAGGGGCCGAGGACGGCGATTTCTGCGGAAAGGCCGAGTTCCTTGCCCAATGCCTGCAGGTCCGCCAGCACTTCATCGTCGAGCGGCACACCGCCGACGGATTTTTTGGCAACGCGGCGGGCTTCCTGTTCGCCGGGAATGAGTACTTCGGAAAAACCCGGGCGGGTCTGGCGCGATTTGACCATGGCGGAGAACTCGCCCATGCGGGCCTTGAACGTTTCGAGCGGCATGAACCATTCGATATCCACGGCGGTCAGGCTGTGCGAGACGTCGAGCTTGGCCTGATCGGCATAGGGGGTGAGCCCGAAGCCGCCGCCACCGATGACGCCGGTCAAAACGTCGGTCATGAAGGCGAGGCCATAGCCCTTGTATTCGCCGATGCCGAGCAGCGCGCCCTTCATGGCGGCATCGGGATCGTCGGTGATCTCGCCATCGGGGGTCAGCGCCCAGTCGAGCGGCATCTTCTTGCCCTCACGCGAATGCCACAGCATCATGCCCTTGCCGGCCGTGGTCAGGGCGAAATCCATAACGGCGGGAAAGCCGAGATTGGTCGGCGCGGCGATACCCCAGGGATTGGTGCCGACGGCGCCTTCGCGCGCGCCCCAGGGCGCCATTTCGGGGCCAGCATTGGTATAGGCGATACCGACGCAGCCGGCTTCCATGGCCTGGCAGGCGTGGACGGCCGACGAGCCGTAGTGGGTCGAATTGCGCACGATGACCTGGCCGATGCCGCAGACCTTGGCCTTGTCGATCGCCAGCTTCATGGCCTTGGCGGCCGCGACAGTGCCGATACCGTTATGGGCATCGACGAGCGCGAGGGCCGGGCTCTGCTTGACGATCTCCCAAGGGGCGCTGGGGTCGACCAGCTTTTCGGCGATGCGCTCCTGGTAGCGGCGCAGGCGGCGGACGCCCTGTCCGTGGCCGGGATGGAAGCGCAGTTCGGAAAAGATCAGCGCGTCGGCGAAAATTTTGGCGTCTTCGGCCGTGAGGCCGAGGGCCTCGAAGCCTTGCGCCATGAAGCGTTCGAGGCTTGGCTTGTCGACGTTGGTCAGGGGTATGCCCACGGGATCAGGCCTCGAGCTTGAGCAGGGAGGCGATATTGGCGTTGGCGTCGGGGTAGGACCCTAGTTCGCCTTTTGGCGCCGTCATGATCACGGTCATGCCGGGGCCGTAACCTGAGCGCGGTCCGTCAGTCTGGCCAACAATGCCAATGCTCATCGCGCCGCGCAGGTAGCCGTGATTGTAACGGCTGTCGGTATTTTCGATTGCCACCATGTCGCCCAGCTTGAGCTGGTCGAGCCCGGCCTCCTTGAGCGCCGCCCTGTCGGTCGACTGCATGTGAAGGCTCCCGCCTTCGCTGGTGAGGCCGGCGCCGGCGCCGACGAGGAAGGCGGGGACGGTCGCAACGACGCCGAACTTGAGCACGCCGTCTTCTTGCCTTTTGGGGAGGGCCTTCAGGAGGTCCGGCGACAGACCCTTGCAGTTGATCGCCTCGTGCCCTTCGATCGAAATGCCGGTGCCACAGGACTTGACCAGGATCTGATCGCCCACGGCCATTTTCTTGCGGGTTTCGACCGGGAAGTGAATGATGACCTGCTCGGAAAACCGCCCCGATTTGCCGGTGACGACGCCCTTGGCGCCTTGCGCCTGGCCGGTCATAACCGTGGCGGTGTTGCCCAGGCACGCGAATACGTTGAGGCCGCGATTGCGCAAGTCGTCGGTGCCCTTGATCGAGACGCCTGGATGGATGCAATCGGCCGCCCAGCCAAAGGCACGATCGCCCACCGAAACGTTGTAGACGATGCCACCCCAAGCCGGCAGCAGGAAGGGCGTGCCGTCGGCGGCGAGGCGATAGGGTTCGGCGGGCAGGCCGGGAAAGCTCGGATGGGCGATGACGCCGCCGACCGAGACGGCAACGAGGTCGGCTTCGTTCAAGGACACGGTCATGCGAGCGCTCCGATTCGGAAGTAGTTGGAGATATTGGCCCTCGGATCGATCTCGAATTCGATGCCGCCCTCGGCGCAACTCATCAGCGTCATGATGCCTGGGCCATGGCCGGTCATGATGGAATCGCCATGGATGCAGATGGCGATCGAGACGGCGCCCTCGCGATAGGAGCGGCCGAAATGATGGTCGGCATGGCGGATGGCAATGATGTCGCCCAGCCGCATCTGATCGATGCCGAGATCGGCCATCAGCGCCCGGTCGCCGCTCATCAGGTCCTGGTCGACATACTCCGAATTGAGCTCGGCGCCCGAACCCATGATTTCTATGGGCAGTTCCATGGCGACGGGGAGCCTCAGCCCGCCATTGCCGGCGCGGGTCAGGCGCAAAGCCTCAAGCAGCTTGGGGCTGGTTTTCTTGAATTCGACCTGCGGGAACTCTGCGAGCGCGATACCCCGGCCGACCGCTTCGATCTGGATCTGGTCGCCGATATTGAGGAGGTCGTTGACATCGTCTGGGAAGGCGACGAGCAGCCGGGCGTGCTCGCCGGTCACGGTGCCCTTGGCGCCCTTGGCAAGACCGGACATGACGGTCGCTTCGTTGCCGACGCAGCTGAGATAATGTAGCGCCATGTCGGACTTTTCGTCCGGGTGCGCGATAGAGACGCCGGGTTCGACATGATCCCCGGCCCAGCCGAAGGCGCGGTCGCCGACGCTGGCATTGTAGGTTACCCCGAACATGCCGGGCAGAATGACACCCCGGCCGTCGGGATAGTGCGTGTAGTGGCCCGGGCGCAACGATGGCGTGCTGACAAAACCGCACACCGCCATGGCGACAAGCGCGTCGGAATTGGCAGTCAGGCCCCCCAGATCGATGCTCATTTATGCGGTTCCACTATTTTCCAAAGCCCCGGTTGCATCGCTTGACAACCGCCAAATTCCCTGTCCAACATTAACTCGTTAGATTGTCGACAATCTGATAGCCGACAAATGTGCACACGGATCGGGCGTCGTCAAGCGCCCGATCAACAAAGCGGCAAAAACCGTCGTATCGAACAGGAAAGACAGCAGGAACAATGAGTTATGCACAGCTTATGGAAACGGTGGGGCAGGTGAACGACCTGCTGAACAGCCAGTCGATCCTGAGCTGGGATGCCCGCACCATGATGCCCCATGGTGGCCACGAAACGCGCGGCAAGCAGTTGGCGACGCTGTCGGTTTTGACCCGTGACCTGCTGGTTTCGGCTGCGACACGCAGCCAACTCGACCGCGCGGAGGCAGAAACGGCGTCCATGGCTGACGATGCTGTGGAAAAGGTCATGGTAGCCCATGTGCGCGAAGCCATCGACTACCACTTGGCCATTCCCGCCGAGCTGACCCGCCGCCGCGTCGAACTGGGCGCCAACGGCCACGCCATCTGGGCCAAGGCGCGCGCGGAAAGCGACTTCAGCCAGTTCGCGCCCATGCTCGAGCAGACCGTCGCGCTGAACCGTGAATTGGCCGAGGCCATCGGCTATGGCGAGCATCCCTATGATGCCTTGATGTTCCGCTTCGAGCCCGGCGAAACGGTCGCGACGCTCAAGCCCCTATTCGATCGTCTGCGCGAGGGCCTGATCCCGCTGGTCAAGGCGATCGGCAGTAAGGATCAGCCGCGTTTCGACTTCCTCGAACGCCATTACCCGATCGACAGGCAACACGAATTCGCGCTCTCTATGGCGCAAAAGGTCGGCTACGACCTCAATCGCGGCCGGCTGGACACGACGCTGCATCCGTTCGAGGTCTCGTTCACGCGCAACGACGTGCGCATAACCACGCGGTTCAATCCCAATTATGTGGCGGCCAGCCTGTTTGGCGCCCTGCACGAAGCGGGGCACGGGCTATACGAGCAGGGCGTCGATCCGGCCTATACCCGCACGCCCTTTGCCACCGATCTCGTCGGGCTTTATGCAGTGGGCGGCACCAGTTTCGGGGCGCATGAATCGCAATCGCGCCTGTGGGAAAACCAGGTCGGCCGCAGTCGCGAATTCTGGGCGGTCAATTTCGCCGAGGCGCAGCAATTCTATCCCGAGCAATTGGCCGATGTGACGGCGGAAGAGTTCTTCCGCGCCGTCAACCGCTGCAAGCCCGGCTTCATCCGCGTCGAGGCGGACGAATTGACCTATGATTTCCACGTCATGCTGCGCACCGATATCGAGGCGGCGCTGATCGACGGCTCGCTCGCGGTCAAGGACCTGCCCGAAGCCTGGAACGCCAAGATCAAGGAGTATCTGGGGCTCGATGTGCCCGACGATGCTCATGGCGCGCTGCAGGACGTGCATTGGTCATCGGGCCAGATCGGCACGTTTTGCAACTACACGATCGGTAATGTCATGGCCGGGCAATTGTTTGAAACGGCCAGCAAGGACAACGTCATCGCCGATGGGCTCGCCAGCGGCAATTATGAACCGCTGCGGGCTTACATGGTGGAAAACGTGCACCAGCACGGTCGTCGCTACGGGCGCGACGAGCTGCTGGTCAAGGCGACAGGGCGCAAGCTCGATCCCGAGCCCTATATCGCCCACCTCACGGCTAAATATTCCGAACTCTACAGTCTCTAGGGGAGGGGGAACATGCAGATGAGCGACCTCCATGCCAATCGCCTGGCCAATCGCGTCAAGCTCAAGGACGCCCATATCATCACCAGGATGGCCGACATCGCCGAAGGGCTGACCGACGTCATCAAGCTGGGCCGCGGCGATCCCGATCTCGATACGCCCGCCCATATCGTCAAGGCCGGCCAGGATGCCCTGGGTCGGGGCGAGACCCATTACGGGCACCCGCTCGGCCTGCCGGCTCTGCGTAAAGCGATCGCGGAAAACATCAAAACCTATGGCGGCGCTGATTATGCGGTTGACGAGATTGTCGTCACCCCCGGCGGGCAGCAGGCCATGTTCATCATCGCGCTGTCGCTGCTCAATCCGGGCGACGAGATCATCGTGCCGTGCCCCGGCTACAATCCCTATGGCCAGGCGGCCGAGATTGCCGACGCGGTGGTGGTGCCGGTACGGATGGGGATGGACACCAATTTCACCCTGACCGCCGAGATGGTCCGAGCCGCCATCACGCCTCGATCCAAAGTGCTGGTGCTGATCAATCCGAACAATCCGACCGGCACGGTCACAGCGCCTGACGAAGTGGAGAAGATTGCGAGGCTTGCCATCGAGCACGACCTGATCGTCATCTCCGACGAGATCTATGCGCGCCTGACCTATGGCAACCAGCGCATCCAGCCGGTGGCGGCGCTGCCCGGCATGCGCGAGCGCACCATTACGCTGTCGGGCTTTTCCAAGGCCTATGCCATGACCGGCTGGCGCATCGGCTATTTCGCCGGGCCGCGCGAATTGATCGTCGCCATGGCCGAGATCAACCATGCCTTCGCCATTTCGACCGCCTCGGTCAGCCAGCATGCCGCACTCGCGGCGCTGACCGGCCCGCAGGATTGCGTCGAGCAGATGCGCCTGATCTATGACGAGCGCCGCCAGGCGCTGTGCGCGGGCCTCGATGCTTTGAGCATTCCCTATGCCGAGCCGCAGGGGGCGTTTTACGTCTATGCCAATGTTTCCGCGGTCGGCCTACCGGCCAGCGTGTTCTGCGAGCGGCTGCTCGCGGAGGGCCGGGTGCTGATGTATCCCGGCACGATCTATGGCGACTATACCGACGATTTCGTCCGCATGTCGCTGACCCAGCCGGTCGAGCGCATCCGCGAAGCCATGACCCGCATCCAAACCGTCGTTACCGCCATCCGCGCCGAGCGCACAGCGCCCGCAGCCTGAGGAGCAATCATGTCTGCCCTATCGACCAACCCCAATGTCCGCTCCATCAAGCACATGGCATTCGCCGTGCGCGACGCCAAGCAGGCACTGTCGGCTTATTCGCACTTTCTCGATGTGCCGACCGATACGGCCATAATCGACTATGCCAAGTCCAAGAACCGGGTGGCGCTGTTTGAGCTGGGCGGCATCGAATACCAGCTCTGCCAGTCCATGGAGGAGGGCGGGCGCTTCGATGCCTGGATCAAGCAGCGCAATGCCGAAGGCTTGCACCACATCTGTTACGCGGTCGACAATATCGATGCGGCGCTCGAACACGCCAAGTCGCAGGGGGCGGACCTGCGCATCTGCCAAGCCTGCGGCGTCTATGGCTCTCATGCCCATCCCGAAGGGTTCGTGGCCTTCCTCGACAATGACGCGGGCGGCATCGAGATCGAATTCATGCAGGTCTATACGCCCGACGAACTCGAACACTACAAAGCGGTCAAGGGGATTTGATGGGCATGTCTGAGGCAGAGAGCATCACTGTCGGTACCGCGACCGCTGCGCCCGGCACCATCGTCCGCGGTGTCATTCCCGTGACCGAACTGGCCGGCGGCACCAAGGTCGAAATCCCGCTGGTCATCGTCAACGGCGCCAAGCCCGGCCCGGTCTTCTGGGTGGATGGCGCCATCCATGGCGACGAGCCCGAAGGCCCGATGGCCTGCGCCATGGCGCTTAAGGATGTCGATCCGACGCAATTGTCGGGCACCCTTGTCATGGTGCCGGTGATGAACGTCATGGCGTTCGAAAACAGTAATCGCGGCAATCCGCTCGATACGTTCTCGTTCGACATGAACCGCATCTATCCCGGGAAAGCCAATGGCTATCTCAGCGAACGCGTCGCCTGGGCGCATTCGGAATGGATGAGCAAGGTCGCCGATTTCGAAATCTCGATCCATTCGGGCGGCGCGCACTCGTTTCTCGCCAAGGCCATTTTCGTTGATGAGACGCCGGCCTCGGTCGAACTCGCCATGGCGATGGGCGATGGCTGGGGCTGCATCATGAGCAATTTCCTGCCCAAGGGTTCGCCGATGGCGCAGATGAAGGAAATCGGCAAGACGGGGATCACGGTCGAACTGGGCGGACGCTCGGCAACGTCGCCGGAAAAGTTCGCCGAAGTGTCACGGCACCTGGCCGAATCGATCATCAATATCCTGCGCCATTACAAGATGTATCCCGGCACCCCGACCTATCCCAAGGATGCGACCAAAGGTCAGCAGGAGGCCTTGCTGGCGCCGGCCTCGGGCATTTTCGTGCCGACGCCGGGCGTGGATTTCCTCAAGCCGATGAAAAAGGGCGATAGTCTCGCCAGGATCCTCAACATCTTCGGCGACGAACTGGCCCATCTGGTCGCGCCGGCGGACGGCATGTTCTTCGGCCTGCGGGCGCTGCCCAATGTGAATACCGGCGACTGGTGCTGTTTCTTCAACAAGGTCGAGGGACCGCGTGACTGGACGCCGTAAAATGTCCGGTTGGGGGCAAGACATGCGCGACTTCGTCGGCTACGCAAATCGACCGCCCACCGCACGCTGGCCCAATGATGCCGGCGTGGCGGTCAATTTCGTCCTGAACTACGAAGAAGGCTCCGAATATTCTCTCGCCGATGGCGACGGGCGTTCGGAAACCGCCTTGATCGAGGTCAACGCTGCCCGCGTCCCCGCTGGCAGCCGCGATTTTGCCTCCGAAAGCATGTATGAATACGGCTCGCGCGTCGGCTTCTGGCGGTTGTACCGACTGTTTCGCGAACGCGGCCTGCCGCTCACTGTGTTCGCCGCCGCTTTGGCCCTGGAGCGCAACGACGATGTCGCGCGCGCCATTGCCGATACCGATTGGGACCTCGTCGCCCATGGCTATCGCTGGATCGAGCATTACCGGCTCGACGAGGCCACCGAGCGCGACCATATCGCCCGGGCACATGCCAGCATCGAGCGCACCACGGGCCGCGCACCGCAGGGCTGGTACTGCCGCTACAGCCCCAGTGCGAATACGCGCCGGCTGGTCGTCGAACATGGCGGCTATGGCTATGACAGCGATGCCTACAACGATGAAATTCCCTATTGGCTGGACGTGGGGGGCATCCAGCACCTGGTGTTGCCCTATTCGCTGGTCACCAACGATGCCAAGATCCTGGGCAGCGGCGGCATCCAGAATGCGGCCGACTATGCGCAATTCCTGATCGACAGCGTCGACGTGCTCGCCGCCGAAGGGCGCGCCACGCCGCGGATGATGTCGGTGGGCCTGCACCCCCGCGTCATCGGCCATCCCGGCCGCATTGCCGGCCTGATCAAATTTCTCGATCATCTCGCCGGGCGCAACGATATCTGGATCGCGCGCCGCGCCGATATCGCCGCCCATTGGCGCGCGGTCATGCCCCCCAGCGAGGTGGCCGCATGACCCGCGGCCTGGTTGTCGGCACCGCCCCTTCGGCTGACGCATTCGCCCCCTTCGGCACGTTCATCGACAAGCCGGCCGAGCCCGGCCAGCGCCGGTTTTATTCGCAATGGTTGGGTGGCGAGGCGCTCGAAGCGGTGTTCCACGTCAACAATGTGTCGCCGGTAAGCCTGCCAGTCATGCTGACCAAGCTGGAGCGGCACCCCCACGCGGCCCAATGTTTCGTGCCGCTCGATGTCGAGCGCTACCTCGTCGCGGTCGCACCGTCCGCGCCCGACGGCTCGCCCGATCCGCAAGGTCTCATCAGCTTCCTGCTACCCGGTTCGGTCGGTATCGTCTATGCCCGCGGCGTGTGGCATGCCGGCGCCAGCGTCCTCGACCGGGTAGGGGCCTTCGCCGTGCTGATGTGGCGCGGCGCCAATGACGATGACGTCATGGTCGATATCGAGCCGGTGCAACTGCTCGCCGGAGCCGGCGAGCCATGAGCACCGAGCAGACGGCCACCGACATCCCGCGCATCGAAAACGTGCCCCTGCGCGTCTCGGTCGCCGATATCATCCGCCAGGCGATCCTCAACGGCACCATGCGACCCGGAACCCCCGTGGTCGAAATGGCGCTGGCCGAACAGCTCAACGTCTCGCGTGCCCCGGTGCGTGAAGCGATCCAGATTTTGGAAGCAGACGGCCTGATCGAGAGCGAGCCATACAGGGGCAAGCGGGTCAAGCCGCTGACGCTCAAGGAGGTCGAGGAACTCTATAGCCTGCGCGAACAATTCGAGGCTTTTGCCATTCGCCGCGTTGTCGAGCGGCAAGCCGATGTTTCCGAACTGCGCGCCCATTCCGACGCCATGTTCGCCGCGGCCGAACGCAGCGACCTTGCCGCCCTCAACGTCGCCGATGAAGCCTTCCATCGGGCCTTGATCAAGCTGGCCGACCACGATCTGATGCTCTCGCTCTGGGACAATCTCTATCTGCGCATCCGCCAGATCATGGCGCTGCGCAACAGCGCCAATCGTGATCTGCGGGCCGTTGCCCGCAATCATCCCCCGATCATCGAGGCCATCGAGCGCCGCGACATGATCATGGCCATCTCGCTGATTTCCGACCACACCCGGTCCGCTTCCCAGATCACTCCCGAAGAGCTGGGGATCATGTCATGACGCCCCATGTTCTCGTTACCGGCGCCGGCGGCTTCGTCGGATCGCACATGGTCGAGGGTTTCCTGGCCATGGGCCATGCCGTGACCGCGCTCGACCGTGGCTTCGATGCGCCCACTCGTACCCGCCTGTCCCGCGCCACCCTGGTCGAGACCGCCCTGACCCGCAACGCCCTAGCCTGCTTGCCCAAATTCGACCTCCTCATCCACGGCGCCGCCATTACCACCCCACCGGCGGATCTCGGCCTGAGCGAGTCCGAACACATTCGGGCCAATGTCGACCTGCTGCTCGATTGCCTGGATTTCGCGGCGGCAAGCGGCGCCCGCGACTTCGTGTTCCTGTCGTCCTCGGGCGTCTTCGGGCTCGATGATGGTGATGCCATTCATCTCGAAACCACGCCGGCGCGGGGCGACATCCCCTATGCTTTGGCCAAGCGCGCAGGAGAAAAGGCGACGGAAGCAGCCGGCCTCGGCTTGCTCCGCGCCGTCTCCGTGCGGCTCGGCCCTCTTTATGGCCCCCACGAGGCCCCGCGGCAAACCCGGATGATCGTCTCCCAGGTCCGACGCTGGCTCGACACTGCCGTGGCTGGCGCGCCGATCATGGTGCCGATGCCGGATGAACGCCGCGACTGGACGTTCGCGCCTGACTTGCCCTTTGCTCTCGAAGCCCTGCTGCGCCACGAGCCTCCGATCACCGGCATCGTGCACCTGACATCGGCCGACATCATCGCCAATATCGACCTGGCGGCCGCCATTGCCAACCTCGTCGGCGGTGTCGCCCCGTCCATTCAGCCAAGCGGCGCCCGGCCGCGCCTGCCAATGGCCAGCAGCCGGCTGGACATGCCATCGCTTTATCCCTGGACGTCCCTGGCCGCCGGCCTGGCGCAAACGCTTGCGGCAGAGGCGCCCCGATGAGCCCGCTGCGCCTCATCCTTGTCGGCCTCGGCGCACGAGCCCAGTTCTGGATGCGCGTCATTCGCGACAATCCCGATTGCACCATCGTCGGGCTGGTCGATCCATCCGAACCGGCCCGCCTGCGCGCGCTCGAACAATGGCCTGACGCGATCACTGCCGCTGACGTCGGCCTGCTCGCCCGGCTCGAAGCCGACGCCGTGCTGCTTGCCACGCCCCCCGGCGGTCGCGAGGCGCAGATAGAGGCCGCCTGTGCCGCCGGTCTTGCCATCCTGGCCGAGAAGCCTCTCGCCGACAGCGTCGAACGCGCCGCCCGCTATGTGGAGATGGCCGAAGCCGCCAATGTACCGCTGATGGTGGGCCTCAATTTCCGCTTTCTGCCGGTCACGCAAAAGACGCTGACGTTGTTCGACGACACTGTCGGAGCGCCCGAATTCGCCCGCTTCACCTATGAGCGCTGGCGCGATGGCTGGAAGCCCAATTTCAACAAATACCCCCTCACCATGGACCAGCCCATGCTGTGGGAGCAGTCGATCCACCATTTCGACCTGATGCGCTACGTCTATCGGTCAGAACCGGTCTCGGTGTTCGGCAAGACCTTCAATCCCGGCTGGTCGATGTATCGCGACGACGCCAATGTCTCGGCGCTCATCACCTTCGCCAATGGCGTGACGGTCAATTACCAGGGGCTTTGGCAATCCAATTGGCAGACACCGGGTTTCCAGTGGCGCAGCGAATGCGCCCGGGGCGTGGTCGTGCAGAACGATCAGTTCGGCGCGCTCAACTATGCCTTGCATGACGATGCGGTGCTGACCCCGGTGTCGCTGCCGCCTTATGAACAATGGATCAACGACGCGGTGGCGTTGCTCGCCGCGTTCGTGGCCGCCCTCCGGGGCACGGCACCGCTGCTGTGCTCGGGCCGTGACCACCTCAATTCGCTTCGCATGGTTCAAGCCTGCATTCTTTCCGCTCAACAGGGCCAAGCGATCAATCCGGCCGATCTCGACAATGATGCGAAGCGAGAGATCGGCCATCCTTCCACCCACTCTGCAATCCAGCAAAGGACGTCCCTATGAAGACCATGAGACATCTCCTCATGGCAGGAACCGTGGCGCTCGTCGCGCCCATGGTGCCTGCCTTCGCCGCGCCGCCTGCAGATACCATCGTCGTGGGCATTTCCGCCGATGCCTCCACGTTCGATCCGCCGCAGATTTCCTCGCGCGACAATTCCAACATCGCCAGCCACATCTTCGGCACGCTGACCGAGATCAGCCCGGAAGGCGAAGTCATTCCCAGCCTGGCCTCATCCTATGTCGAGGCGGAGGACGGGTTGTCCATCACCTATACGATGCAGTCCGATCTCACCTGCGAGGACGGCGAAGTCCTCAATGCCGAGGACGTGGCCTATTCTTTCACCCGGGCAGCCGATCCGGCCAATGCCTTCACCGGCAGCACGCCGGGCTTCGTCTTCTCCTCGATCGGCTTCAAGGGCGCCGAGGCGGTCAGCGACAGCGAAGTCAAGATCAACATCGCCGCGCGCAATCCCATCGCGCCCAGCCTCATCGGCGAGGTGATGATCCACTGCAAGGATTCTTACGAAAAGCTGAGCCTTGAGGACGCATCGGCCAAGCCGGTCGCCTCGGGTTCCTATCGCCTGGTCTCGTGGGATCGCGGCTCGCAGGTCGTGCTCGAAAAGATCAAGGACCCGGGGACGTTCAAGACCATCATCTATCGCATCATTCCCGAAGCCTCGACCCGCTCGGCCGAGCTGATCGCCGGCAATGTCGATATCATCACCAACGTTGCGCCCGACCAGCTCGATGCCATCAACGGCTCGGGCGCGGCGGAGGTCAAATCGGTGCAGGGCACTCGCCGTATCTATGTCGGCTTCAACCAGCGCGAGGATTTCGCCTCGACGCCGGGCGGCGCCGCCATCCAGAAGCCCGAGGTGCGCCGGGCCATGCAATATGCCATCGACGTGCCCTCGATCTGCAAGCAATTGCTGAACTTCGAGTGCACCCGCGCGACCGGCATGGTCAACGCCCCCAACAACAATGCCGCACTGACGCCCTATCCCTACGATCCGGATATGGCCGAAAAGCTGCTCGATGAAGCCGGCTACCCCCGCGATGCGGATGGCGTTCGGTTCACCATCAAGCTGCAGGGCCCGCGTGGCCGTTACCTCAACGACGCCAATGTGGAACAGGCGATCGGGCAGTATCTGGGCGATATCGGCATCCAGACCGAAGTCGAACTGATGGAATTCGCGTCGGTCTATGTGCCGCTGATCAACAAGCACGATGCCGGCCCGCTGTTCTTCCTGGGCTCGGGTGGTAACCTCGCGACGGCCGAATACGACATGACCGATATCGCCACCCCCGATTCGGGCACCAACTATACCGGCTGGAACAACCAGCAATGGTTCGACGGCTGGAAGAAGCTCGAAACCCTGACCGACCCGGCCGAGCGCAAGGTCGTTCTCGATGAGATGCAGAAGGTGTTCTACGACGACAGCCCGTGGCTGCTGCTCTACTTCCAGCCCGATTTCTACGGCGTCTCCAAGCGCATCACCTGGGACCCGCGCCGCGACGAGCGCGTCTATCTGCAGGGCGCGACGCTCGCCCCATGATCAACCCGGACGCGCGGGGCATGCCTCGCGTGTCTATCTGCCCAGGGCGCGCGGTCCCGACCGCGCGCCCGCCTCCACCGGAACATCGGATCAGCCCAATGTGGACTTTCATCATCCGGCGCCTGCTGCAAAGCGCGATCGTTATCATCGGCGTGACCCTGATAACCTTTACCGCCCTGCAGATGAGCGGCGATCCGACCTATCTCTACGTCAGCGAACGCGCCACCGCCGATGAAATCCAGCGCACTCGGGTGGCACTCGGGTTCGACCGGCCCTTGCCGGAGCAATATCTGAGCTTTCTGGGCAAGCTGGCGCAGGGCGACTTTGGCAAATCGCTGTCCTACAAGCGCCCCGCGCTCGATGCCGTGCTCGAAGCCCTGCCGGCAACGATCGAATTGACCCTGTTCTCCATGATCCTTGCCATCGGGCTAGCCATCCCCCTCGGCGTATTCGCGGCCCTTTACCGCGGTACCGCGCTCGACGGCTCGATCATGACCACGGCGATGCTGGGACAATCCATCCCCAGCTTCTGGCTGGGCATCATGATGATCATGTTCCTGGGCCTGCAACTGCGCTGGTTCCCCATTTCAGGGCACGTACCGTTTCTGTTGCCGTTGCTGCAAGGCCAGTTCGCCACCGCCTTCACCCAGCTTCCCCAAGCGCTCTACTATCTGATCATGCCCAGCGTTGCGGTCGGCTTTTATTCCCTTTCGCGCAATGCGCGACTGGTCCGCTCCTCCATGCTCGAAGTGCTGGGTCAGGACTATGTGCGCACCGCCCGCGCCAAGGGCATTTCGGAAACGGCAGTGGTCATCCGCCACGCGCTGCGCAATGCCTGGCTGCCGGTCGTGACCCTGATCGGCCTCGAGTTCGGCTTTCTGCTCGGCGGCGTCGTCGTGGTCGAGATGGTGTTCTCCTGGCCCGGCATCGGCCGGCTGGTGTTCAACGCCATCAACCAGCGCGATATCCCCGTGGTCCAGGCCTCCGTCGTCATCCTGGCGCTGGTCTTCATCGCCCTCAACCTCATCGTCGATCTGGTCTATGCCAAGATCGATCCGCGCGTGAAACTCTAGGAGACCGGTGATGTCGGTTGAAACTGCGCCCGTTGCCAGGCTCCGTGCCAAGGCGACATCGCACCGCGCCCGCGAAATCCGGCGCGCCATCCGCAGCATGGTGCAGGCCAAATGGCCGCTGGTGGCGCTGCTGATCCTGCTTGCCGTCACCATAGCGGCGATCTTCGGTCCGGCCCTTGCCCCCCACGATCCCAATCGGCAGGACATCATGATGCGCCTGGCCGATCCCCTGGCCTCCGGCCGTCGTAACGCCTTCTTCCTGCTCGGCACCGACGGGCTGGGCCGCGACGTCTTCTCGCGCCTCCTTTATGGCGCCCGCGTATCGCTGCTGGTCGGCATCTGCGCCATCCTGGTGGGCGGCACCATTGGCGTGATCGCGGGCCTTGTCGCCGGCTATTTCGGCGGCTGGATCGACGACGTCATCATGCGTCTGGGTGATATCCAGCTGGCCTTCCCGTTCATCCTGCTCGCCATCATGTTCCTCGTGATCCTCGGGCCGGGCGTGATCAACATCATCATCGTGCTCGGTGTTGGGCAGTGGGTGACCTATGCCCGCATCGTGCGCGCCCAGACCCTGTCGCTGCGCGAAAAGGAATATGTGGAGGCCGCGCGCGCCCTGGGCGATTCCACGGTCCTGATCATCTTTCGCACTATCCTGCCCAATATCATTGCGCCGCTGACGGTGATTGCCTCCTTCAACGTCGCCGCCGTCATCCTGTCGGAAGCGTCGCTGTCCTTCCTGGGCCTGGGGGTGCCGCCCAGCGTGCCCACCTGGGGCGCCATGCTGGCCGATAGCCGCGACCAGTTGATGGCCAACAAATGGTGGCTGGCCTTCTTTCCCGGCATTGCCATCGTCATCACCGTTTTGTCTTTCAACATCCTGGGCGACTGGTTGCGCGACTTCCTCGACCCGCGCCTCAAGACCATGGCCTGAACGGTTCAACCAGAGAGCAAGACCCATGAAAGTCGGTATTGTTGGCGCCAGCTTTGCGCGCGCCGCCTATCTGCCCGCACTCCGGCATGTGCCCGGCGCCGAGGTCGTGGCCATCGCCTCCGGCCGCATCGACAGTGCGCAGTCCGCCGCCGAGGCCTTCGGCGTGCCCGCCGCCTATGATGACTGGCGCGTGATGCTCGACAAACACGCGCTCGATCTGGTGCTGATTGCCACGCCAACCGATTTGCATGCGCCCATCACGCTCGCCGCCCTCGACAAGGGCGCCCATGTGCTCTGCGAAAAGCCCACCGCCATGAACGCGGGTGAAGCCACCGCCATGCTCGACAAGGCCGAGGCGCTCGGGCGCCTGCACATGATCGATCACGAACTGCGCTTCAATCCTGACCGCGCCAAAATCGCGGACATGATCCGCAATGGCGATCTGGGCGACATTCGCCACGTCAACATTGCCAATATTGGCTCGTCGTGGGCCAATCCTGGCGGCCGCCCCAGAGGCGATTGGTGGAGCCTGTCCGAGCACGGCGGCGGACGCTTGGGCGCCAATGGCAGCCACCAGGTCGACCTGCTGCGCTGGTGGCTGGGCCCGGCAGCCTCCGTGGTCGGGCAGGCGCTCACCATTATTCCCGACCGGCAGGACAAGGCCACTGGCGAACCCTGGACCGCTACGGCCGACGATCTTGCCCATTTCACGCTGGAGATGGCCAGCGGCGCCTTGGCACAGGTCTTCATGAGCGGCGTTGCGGCCAACAATATCGGCAATTTGGTCCAGGTTTTCGGCTCCAAAGGCACCATCCTGCTCGACGAACGGCTGCTCTTCTCCAAAGAGGGCGGCGGTTTCGAGGACATATCGGTCCCAGATCCCAATGCGGCACTGCCGGGCCTCAACAAGGGCATCTGGAACGTCTCTCTGGTGGCCGCCTTGCGCGAATTGGCGGACGCCATCGCCAGTGGTCGCAAGTTGCAACAGGGCGCGACGTTCTTTGATGGTCTGGCCAACCAGATCGTCCTGGACGCGGTCAAGCAATCAACCACGCGTCGCGCCTGGATCGATCTACCGAAGGAACGGCGATGAGCTTTAAACTCGCGCAACAATCGGTCATCGTTACCGGCGCCGCCCAGGGCCTGGGCGCGGCTATCGCCCGGCGCTTTGCTCAGGAGGGCGCACGGCTGGCGCTGCTGGACTACAACGCCGCAAGCCTCGCCGATACCGCCCAGGCCTGTGGCTCCAAGGCAATGCCGATCGAGGTTGACTTGTCGAGCGCCGACGACACCGATCGTGCCATCGCCCAGGCATTGGCGCAACTCGGCACTGTCGATACGCTCATTCATAATGCCGCCATTCTCGATCGGCGCCTTTTCGTTGACGAGACCTTCGCCAGTTTTACCAGGACCCTTAATGTGGGGCTGCAAGCCGGCTTTCAGCTCGCCCATGCCGTCTGGCCCGGCATGGCGGCGCAGGGTGGTGGTGCCATCGTCTTTGTTTCGTCCCGTTCGGGTATCGAGGGCTTTGTCGAGGAAGCCGCCTATTGCGCGTCAAAGCATGCCCTTGAAGGCCTCGCCAAATCGCTTGCGATGGAAGGCCAGCCACACGGCATCACCGCCAATACCATCAGCCCGGGCATGTATATGCGCACGCCCATGTCCGATCGAAACTACAATGAAGATCTCAAGAGCAAATGGGTCGACCCCATGCTGTTGACCTCGGCATTCGTTTCGCTCGCCGAACGCCGCGATCCCGCCAGCAGCGGCCAGCGCATCGATGCCTGGGCATTGTCTCGGCAAATCGACGGGCGCTGACCAATCTCTATTCCAACTGCTCCAGCAGCCATTTGCGGAAGATTTTGACGCGCGGCAATTCGCTCTTGGCCGCCGACGTGATCAGGTAGTAGGCGCCGGGTCCCGCGATCCGGTCGCTGAACGGGGTGATCAGCTTGCCGGTGCGGATATCGTCCTCCACCAGGAAACTGGGCAACAGCGCGACACCCAGGCCAGCAATCGCGGCCTGAATGACCATGAAAAAATGTTCCAGCGTCGGGCCCCATTGCTGTTCCTCGCGATGGGCACCGACCGAACGAAACCAGTGCTCCCAGCTATTGGGCCGCGTCGAGTGCCGGATCAGCCGATGATTGCGCAGGCTGTCGTAAGTGGTGATCGGATAGGGTCCGTCCATCAGCTTGGGGCTGCACACCACAGGATTTCCTCGCTCATCAGCGGATCGATGATGGCGTCCCGCCACTGCCCGTGCCCGAACCGGATCGCCACGTCGATACGCTCCTTGGTGAAATCCAGTTCGCCGTCGCTCGACAGGATGTTGAGCAATATCTCGGGATGGGCTTCCTGGAACGAGGGCAGGCGCGGCAGCAGCCAGCGCGTGCCGAACGTCGGCAGCATGCCGATCGACAGCGTGCCCTTGCCTTCCTTGGATGAGATCAGCTCAACCGTGCCCGCCTCGATCAGGTCAAGCGATTCACGCACCAGCGCATTGTAGAACCGGCCCTGATCGGTGAGTTCGATACGCCGTCCCTCGCGGCTGAACAGGGGAACCTGCAGGTAATCTTCAAGGCTGCGAACCAATCGGCTGGCGGCGCTCTGGGTAACATTCAGCTCTTCGGCGGCCCGGGTAAAGCTGTTGAACCGTGCCACCGCCTCGAAGGTTCGGATGGCATTGAGCGATGGAAGCAGGCGTCCGCGCATAAATTGCATTCTTTCAAGTCATCGAATGTCGATCTTTATGCGGCTTGCGGGCATTCGCCAAGAGAATAGCTTTTTGCCGTTCAGGTTCAACAAGGCGCCTTACGATGATCCCCTTCCACATGGCATTCGCGATCGATGACAAGGATGCGGCTCGCCATTTTTATGGCCATGTCATCGGCTGCAAGCTGGGCCGGGAAGCCGAGAACTGGATCGACTTCGATTTCTTCGGCCATCAGATTTCCGCTCACCTCAACACCGATCCCAAATCGGCTGCAACCTCGAGGGTTGGCGCCGACATGGTGCCGCTGCATCACTTCGGCGCCGTGCTGCCCTGGAGCGATTGGAACAATCTGATCGCCCGCCTGCGTGCAGCCGCTTGGCCATTCGTCATGGAACCGAAGGTGCGCTTCGAGGGCGAAGCCGGGGAGCAGGGTACGTTCTTCCTCAAGGACCCGGCCGGCAACGCCATGGAATTCAAGTCCTTTCGCAATCCGGACGCCATTTTCGAGCATTGAGCACCGTTCAACCACAATCGAGATTGTCATGAATTCATTTGCCATTGGGCGCGACTTGACCGCCGTCACCATGGGCATCGACGCCTTCGAGCGGAGCCGGCCGGCCGAGGGCAGCCTGCTGGGCGGCGAGGGACTGGTGCCGATCTATCTGGGCAAGGACATCGTCGAAGCACGGTCCTATGGCGATCGCGACGCCATCAAGGCCGATATCGTCGCGCTCGAAACCGCCACGGCCGAGTTGCCCGCGGGCCCGCGCAAGGTGTTCCTCGAGGGCATGCTGAAATCGATCCGGGTCGCACTCAAGATGCTGTCCGGCGCCAGCCCGTCTTTCGAGGAAAAGGTCACCGACCTGGTCGGCGCGCCGGCCGGCCGCGAAGATGCGGCACTGATCGAGGATGCCCGCGCCAGGGTCGATGCGCTGCTGCGCAAGTCGGGGTTCGTCACGGGTTCGCTCGGCGAACGCGTCCAGGCCTGGGAAGCGGCGCGCGCCGTGCCGACCGAGAGAATCGAGCCGGTCTTCCGCGAACTGATGGCGGATGCCAAGGCGCGGACCGACAGGCTGATCTTCGATACCGGCGACTACGACATGGTGCTCAACCCCGTGCGGGGCATGTTTTATACCGCCCGCTGCTCGTTCGATCAGGGCAAGATGGATCTCAATTTTGACCTGAGCTTTACCCGCGCGGCCCTTAAGCATCTGGTATGCCATGAAGTTTATCCCGGCCACTCGACCCAGTTGCTGTCGACCAGGAAGGCGGTCGACGACGGCAGGGCGCCGGCCGATGCGCTGCTGATCACCACCGACGCGATCACCGGCTGCGTGCAGGAGGGCATTGGCGATCAGGGTGCGCATCTCATTGATTTCATTGAAGATAATGACGACGAAATCCACTTGGAACTGCGCCGCGTCCGCTCCGCGGCCCAGACCAGCGCCGCCTGGATGCTGATGGTGGAGGGAATGCCGCGCGAAGAGGTGGCCAATTACCTGCGCGACACCGCGATGGGGCAGGAAGCGTGGGTGCAGGGGCGCTTGCGGATGGCGGCGCATCCGTTCCGGGGGCCGTTTATTTCGTCCTATTGGGCCGGTAATGAGAGCGTGCGGCGGGTGCGCGAGCGGGTGAGTAAGGAGCAGTGGCCAGTCTTTCTCGATGCGCTCTATTCCAACGCCAATAGCCCGCAAAGCCTTGAAATGTTTCCCCAAACCGTCATTGAGAAAGTCTAGGCATGAAGTTCACCATTATCGGTTCGGGAGCTATTGGCGGTCTCGCCGGCGCCTATCTGACCAAGGCCGGGCATGATGTGACGCTGGTCGATCGCTGGGCCGAACATGTCGCGGCGCTCAACAAAGAAGGCATGACCATTGATGGCGTGCGCGGCGACATGAATGTCCGCGTCAAGGCGCTAACACCCGATCAGCTAAGCGGCGATTTGGGTACCGTTCTGATAGCAACCAAGTCGCAACACACGCTCGAAGCGCTGCAACAGATCATTCCGCTGCTGACGCCAGAGAGCCTCGTCGTGTCCTACCAGAACGGGTTCAACGAACCCGACATGGTTGCCGCTTTGAACGTGGCGGATCTGCCCGGCGACAAGATCATCGTGGGGTCCATCCCCAATTATGGCGGAGCCCTGGTCGACCCCGGCTATATCGAATTCGTGCATGAGGGGCCGATCCAGCTCGGCGAACTCAGCGGGCAGATGACGCCGCGGCTCAAGGCGTTGGGTGATGCCCTGTCGGCGCTGACCGAGGTACAGTATTCGGACCGCATCTGGGGTCAGATCTGGGCCAAGGAAGTCTATTCCGCCCAGATCGTCTTTTCGGCACTGGCCGACGCCAAGATCCGCGATACGCTGGGCGTGGAGAAATACGCTCGGACCGCCGGTGCGGTGGTCAAGGAAGCGCTGGAGATCGCCGACGCCAACGGCATCGACGTGCAGGCCTTCGATTTCTTCGATCCGGCCAATTACCGGGTCAAGACGCCCGAGGACACCAAAAAGCTGCTGGCCAATATCGATCATGCGATCTGGCTGCTCAAGAAGGACCAGGACACCAAGCCGGCCCATGATTTCAAGAAGAAGGGCTCGGGCATCTGGTGGGATATCGTTTACCGCAAGCGCCCCTCCGAGACGCGCGCCTTTGCCGGCAAGCTGATCGAATTCGGCAAGAAAGCGGGTGCCGATACGCGGCTCAACGAGAAGATGGTCGCCATGATCTACGAGATCGAGGAGGGTAAGCGCGAACTGGGCTTCCACAACTACGACGAACTCGAAGCCTATGCGGCCGCCATTGGAAAGACCCTGCCATGACCAGCAAACTCGGTGTCGGCCTGATCGGCGCGCATACCTGGGCCGACAAGGCGCACCTGCCCGGCTACACGGCCCATGAGCGGGTGGACCTGATCGCGGTGTGCGATATCGATTCCGATCGCGCCAAGGCGATGGGCGAGAAGTACGGGGCCAAGAAGGTTTATAGCGATCCGGAAAAGCTCATCGCTGATCCTGACGTGCAAATGGTGGACGTCTGCACACCCACGCATACCCACCTGCCGCTGAGCCTGTTGGCAATCGATGCCGGCAAGCATGTGCTGAGCGAAAAGCCGCTGCACACGGAAGCGGCGCCGGCCTTTGAAGCGGCGGCAAAAGCCGATGCCAAGGGCGTGCGCACCAAGCTGGGGTTCACCTTCCGCTACTCCCCCGCCATTCGGCAGATCAAGAAGTGGATCGACGACGGCACGTTGGGCGAAATTTTCCACATTCATGGCTTCGAGCAGAACTCGCAATGGCTCGACCCGCAGGAACCGCTGCGCCAGATCACGCCCGGCGTCGATCGCAACAGCCTGATCCCGGCCTCCATCGTCGGCTACGGCTCGCACCTGATCGACCTGATGCGCTGGCTGGGTGGCGAGTTCGGCTCGGTCGCCTCGACCATGAAGAATTTCATTCCCGAACGCATCGTGCGCGGCGAAGTCGGGCTGCAAAAGATAAAGGTCGAGGACGGCGCCGTGGCGCTGGTGGAATATGCCAGTGGCGCGCAGGGCCTGTTGCAGACATCCTATGTGGCGGTGGGCAATTATCCCGGCGTCGAGCTGCGGGTTTATGGCTCCAAGGGCGCTGCAGTGGCGCGCCTGATCTCGGAATTCGGGACGGCCGAGACACTCAAGCTTGCCAAGGCAGAAGCCGTGGAGTTCATTCCCCATGATATCGGCCCCGAGGCGCTGCCGCCGGGCACGACGCTGAATACGCCATGGCCGGAACTCTATTATCGCAATCTGGTCCGGCACTTCGTCGATGAAATCCTCGACGACCGGCCGCAGGAATGCACGTTCTATGATGGCGCCAAGAGCCAGGAGATCGTCGATGCGATCATCAGGGCCAATTTCGAGCGCCGCTGGGTTGACCTGCCGGGCAGCCACGCATGAGCGAACGCTACGACCCCGCTATTGTCGATCAGTTTCTAAGCCATTATTGGGCGTTTCATCCGGTGGATGCGACGTTCATGGGGTCCAGGGATTATGACGACGTGCTGCCGTTGGCCGGTCCGCAAACACTGGAGCGGGAACTTGCGGGCATCGCCAAACTGCAGGCATTGTTGGACAACAGCGACGAGCCGCAAAGGCTTGGCGATCGGCTGGACCGCAAGATGATGCAGGCGGAGCTCGCGGTTCAAAAGGAAGCGGCAACGTCGCGGCCGCGGCTGCACAACCCGGCCTGGTATTCGGGCGAGGCGGCGTTTGCAATTATCTCACTGCTGCTGCCGCAATCGGCGCCGATCCGGCACGTCGGGCTGGTGGCGCGGCTGAACGGCATTGCGGCATTTCTTGGCCATGCTGCTGATCGCCTCAATGGCGTGGCCGTGCCCAAGGGCTGGTGCCAGCGGGCGCAGCGCGAGTCCGTGGCTATGGCCGGCTTCCTGCGCAGCGATATCAAGTTGCATGAAGAGTTCGCCGACGACTGGGCCGAGCCGGCGCGCCGGGCGGCCGATGCATTCGACACCTTTGCCGGCTTGCTGGATGGCCTGACCGACACAAGTCCAGCCTGCGGTGAAATCCATTTGTCACTGATCATGAGTCAAACTCATGGGTTGAGCATCAGCCCGCGCGAAGCGATCGATCTGGCGCAGGCCGCTTATGATCGGATGGGCGGCGAACTGGTCGAGATGGCCGAGGCGATCGATCCGGGCAAAAACTGGCAGGACATCGTCGCGGGCCTGGCCGAAATCCATCCGGCCGACGCCGAAGCAGTGCACGACAGCTATACGCTGTGGGACGTGAGGGCGATCGCGACGGGGCACGAACTGGTGACGCCGGCGCAGGAATACGATCTCGATTATCGCTGGATGGCGCCTTGTTTCCGCAAGATCAGCCAGCCGCTGTATTTCCTGTTTTACCGTTCGCCACCGGCCCTTAATCCGGGGGCAGGGAGTGTCTATTGGGTGACGCCGCCGGGCGAGGACGAAAATGCGTTTTTGCGCGGCAACAATACGGCCGTGGTCAAGACTATCCACTCGGTGCACCATGGCAGTGTGGGGCATCACACGCAGAATACGCGGGCGCGGGCAGCGGAGGCGCGGCTGGCGCGGATTGCGGGGACGGATTGTGCGCTGGGGTTGGCGTTTCTGGGTGCCGGCACGTTGATCGAGGGCTGGGCCTGTTATGTCGAAGACCTGCTGATGGAAGCACCGGGCTTTTACACGCCCGAGGAAATCCTGCTTCTCAAGCAATATGAACGACGCAATGCCGCCAGCGTCCTGGTCGATATCAGGCTGCATATCGGCGACTGGAGCCTCGAAGAGGCGATGGCGTTTTATCGTGAAGCCGGCTTTGCGCCGAGCCGGGTCGAGGGCGAGGTGATGCGCAATTCCATGCTGCCGGGATCGCGGCTGATGTATTGGATCGGCGTCGAAGGCATCAAGGCGCTGCGCCAGCGCTGGACAGGCGATACGCTGAGCTTTCACGATGCCTTGCTCAGCTATGGGCATATGCCGCTGGCCTGGATCGGGCAGGAGATGGAACGCGCGGGGCAATTGCGTTGATGGCAGCCGGAACGCCGCCGCTGCTCGAAATCCGCGACCTCGTCACCGAGTTTCGCACCGAAAGCGGTATCGTCCGTGCCGTCAAGGGGGTCGACCTGGTGGTCGAGGCGGGGCAGACGGTAGCCGTGGTCGGCGAAAGCGGGTCCGGCAAATCGGTCACCAGCCTGTCGGTGATGCGGCTCATTCCGTCCGCCATCGGCGGCATTGCCAGCGGGCAGGTGCTGTTTCGCGGCCGCGACGGGCAGGTGCGCGACCTGGCGCAGCAGCCGGAAAATGCCATGCGCAAGGTGCGCGGCAACGAGATCGCCATGATCTTCCAGGAGCCGATGACCAGCCTCAACCCGACCCAGAAGGTCGGCACCCAGATTGCCGAAGTGGCGCTGCTGCACCAGGGGCTGACGCGGGCGCAGGCCTGGCAACGGGCCGTGGATATGCTGGCGCTGGTGGAAATTCCCGAGCCGGCGCGTCGGGCGGACCTCTATCCCCACCAGATGAGCGGCGGCATGCGCCAGCGCGTGATGATCGCCATGGCGCTGGCCTGCAATCCCGCGCTGCTGATCGCCGACGAGCCGACCACGGCGCTGGACGTGACCGTACAGTTGCAAATTCTCGAACTGACGCGGCGGCTGCAGCGCGAGATCGGCATGGGGATCTTGTTCATTACGCACAATCTGGGCGTGGTCGCCGAAATCGCCGACACGGTGGCGGTCATGTATGGCGGGCGCATCGTCGAGCACGCCACGGTCGAAGACCTGTTCGATCGGCCAAGCCATCCCTATACGCGCGGCCTGCTCGCCAGCATGCCGACTGTTGACCGGGCGGCGCGAGCGGCGGGGACGGTGGCGCGGCTCACGGCCATTCCGGGCAGCGTGGTCGATCCGCGCAATCCGCCGGCGGGCTGCGATTTCAATCCGCGTTGCGCCTGGGCGATCGATGCCTGCCGCGCAGCGGTGCCGCCGATGTTCGATGTGGGCAGCGGCCATGGCGCGCGCTGCATCCGCTGGAGTGAACTCGATGGCTGAGCCACTGCTCAACGTCACCGATCTCAAGGTGCATTTTCCCGTCGGCAAGACCATGTTCAAGCCCGGCCTTACCGTCAAGGCGGTCGATGGCGTGTCCTTTTCGGTCGGGCGCGGGGAGGTTCTGGGCCTGGTCGGGGAATCGGGTTCGGGCAAGACCACGCTGGGCCGCGCCGCGCTGCGGCTGATCGAGCCTACGGCGGGGTCCGTACAATTCGATGGCGCCGAAGTGGTCGGCATGGCGGCGCCGCAGCTCAAGGCGCTGCGCAGCCGGATGCAGATCATTTTCCAGGACCCCTATGCCAGTTTGAACCCGCGCATGAGCGTGGGCCAGACCATCGGCGAGGCCTTGTTGCTGCACCATATCGGCAACCGCCGCGATCGCGCCGCACGGGTCGGCGACCTACTGGAAAAAGTGGGCCTGCCGCGCACCGCCGCCGCGCGGTTCCCACATGAATTTTCCGGAGGACAGCGCCAGCGCATCGGCATCGCCCGGGCACTGGCGGTCAATCCGCAATTCATCGTGGCGGACGAGCCGGTCTCGGCGCTCGACGTGTCGATCCAGGCCCAGATCATCAACCTGCTGCAGGATTTGCGGCAGGACCTGGGCTTGTCGCTGCTGTTCATCGGGCACGACCTGTCGGTGATCGAGTTTCTCTGCGACCGGGTGGTCGTGATGTATCTGGGCAAGATCATGGAAACCGCGACCGCCGCCGAGCTTTATGCGCGGCCACGCCATCCCTATACGCGGGCTTTGCTCGATGCGGCGCCGGTGCCTGATCCGCGGGCGCGGCGGCAGCGGATCACGCTCAAGAGCGACCTGCCGAGCCCGATCAACCCGCCCTCGGGCTGCGTGTTTCGCACGCGATGCCCCTTTTCGATCGACGCTTGCGGGCAGGTGGAGCCGGGGTTGGAGACGGTGGGGGATCGACACCAGGTGGCGTGTATTCGGGCGGGGGAGCTGGACTTGGTGGGGTAGGGCTAGCGCCGATGACGAGGGCTTTTGGCAAATGCTTCAGTCGACGCCTCCCCCTGGCAGGGGGAGGTATCGACTGGGGCATTGGGGCAAGACTTTACAGGGCCTCCAGGCCAAATTTTGTGCAGTTCTCGCGACTGCCTCTCGTATGAGTTGAAATGCAGATAAAGCGGATTTTTTCGGGCGTTGCATGCGGCCTTGCGGGCGCATCATGCTGACTGTCATGAAACGGATATTTGTTGCCTCGCGGGGCGATCCCGAGCATATGGCCAGCCTGTTCCGGACCCAGTTGCCGGAGCATGAGGTTTTCACCCAGGCGCCACAGCGCGGCGATGCACCGGTACCCTATATCGTGGTCGGCCGGCCGGCGCCGGGGCTGATCGCGTCGGTGCCGGGACTGGAGCTGGTGCTCAGCCTCAATGCCGGCATCGAGCATCTGCTGGCGAGCGGCGAAGTGCCCGATCACCTGCCCATCGTGCGGCTGGTCGACGATGGCCTGGCGGACGGCATGTCCGACTGGGTGCTCGGCCATGCGCTGGCCTGGCATCGCAACCTGGCGTTCTACAAGGATTTGCAGGCCAAACGCGAATGGTCGCCGCAGCCGGAAAAGCTGGCGCGGGAGCGGATCGTTGCCGTGTTGGGGGCGGGGGCGCTGGGCGCACAGGCCGCCGGCCATTTCGTGCGTTTCGGCTTCCAGACGCGGGTGTGGAGCCGCTCGTGCCGCCAGGTCGAGGGTGCCAAGAGCTTTGCCGGCCGGGACGGTCTGCAGGCGGCGGTGGCCGGCGCCGACATTCTCGTCAACCTGCTGCCGCTGACCGCCGAAACCGCCAATGTCGTGAATGCGAACGTGCTTGGGGCGCTGGCGCCGGGCGCCCTGTTTATCAATGGCGCGCGGGGCGGGCATGTGGTCGATGGCGATTTGATCGCAGCACTCGATGGCGGCGGGCTCTCGAGCGCTGCGCTCGACGTGTTCCGCACCGAGCCGCTCCCGGCCGATGATCCGCTGTGGAGCCATCCCAGGGTGCTGCTCTCGCCCCATGTTGCGGCGCCCACCCATGCGCGCACGGCGGTGGCCGAGATGGCTGAAACTATCAGGCGTTATGAGCGCGGCGAAAAATTACCGCATCTGGTCGACCGGGCGCTAGGATACTGAACGACCGGCAAACGGCAATCCCCACCGGGGCAACATGGAGAAGGACGATCATGACAGTTAAACTGACCCGCCGCGCAGCGCTTCAGGGCATGCTTGCCGGCACCGCGGCGATGACTACGATGCGCGCCTTCCCCGCCTGGGCCCAGGCGCCCGGTGGCACGTTGACCGTCGGCCTGACCTATGAAATCGACACCATGAACGTTTATTCGACCGGCTTTTTGGGCGATGCCCAGGCCGCCGTGGTCGAGGGGCTGCTGGCGCCCGGCTCGGACGCCAAATATGTGCCGGTGCTGGCGCTCGAAGTACCCACCATCGAGAATGGCGGCATCGTCGTGGCAGAAGACGGCAAGACCATGCAGATCACCTACAAGCTGCGCGACGGCGTCAAGTGGCATGACGGCGAGCCCTTCACCGCCGCCGACGTCAAATACACCTGGGAAGCGGTCAAGGACCCCGCCTTCATCGCCGAATCCAAGGACGGCACCGAAGAGGTCGAGAGCATCGAGACGCCCGACGACCTGACGGTGATCGTCAACTACAATACCATCCTGCCCACCTTCGCATCGACCTTGTTCACCTTCGGCATCATGCCGGCGCACCTGCTCAAGGGCACCGACCTCAACACCTCGAGCTATAACGAAACCCCGGTCGGTACCGGCCCGTTCAAGGTCACCGAGTTCGTGCGCGGCCAATATGTGGTCACCGAGCGCTTCGATGGCTATTGGGCCAAGGCCGAAAACGGCGATGCGCTGCCTTTTCTGGATTCGATCGTCTTCAAGATGATCCCCGACACCAATACGCTGATCACCCAGCTCAAGTCGGGCGAAGTCAACATGGTGGTCTCCACCCCCTATAGCCAGGCGAGCCAGGTCGAGGGGATCGACGGCATAACCCTGATCAAGGGTCCGCTGCTGAGCTGGCAGCATCTCGATTTCAACTTCAAGCGCCCCTCGCTGGCCGACCTGCAGGTGCGCAAGGCGATCGCTGCCGCCATCGACCGGACCGTCCTGAGCAAGGCGCAGGGCGGCTATCCCGAGCCGATCAGCTCGCCGGTGGTGCCGGTGTTCGACTTCTACGATCCCGCAACTCCGGTCATTGCCTACGATCCCGCCGCAGCCAACAAGCTGCTCGACGACGCCGGCTATGTGCCGGGCGGCGACGGCGTCCGCGCCAAGGGCGACGAGCGCCTGTCCTATGCCTTCATGGTTCAATCGGGCCGCGCCGACGACGAACTGGCCCAGCAGGTGATCATCGCCCAGCTCAAGGCCGTCGGCATCGAAGTCACCGCCAACAACCAGACCGGCGTCGCCTATCGCGAAGCGCGCTACAATGGCGGCTATGACCTGATCTATGGCCGCTGGATCACCTCGGCCGATCCGGTCTATTCGGTGTTCTGGGGCACGGGCGGCGCCAATAACGGCCAGTCCTATTCCAACCCGACGCTGGACGCGGCGTTCACCACCTTCGAGAACACGCTGGACCCCGCGGTGCGCAAGCAGGCCGCCAGCGAATTCCAGAAAATCTTGGCCGACGACCTGCCCACGATCTCGCTGACCACCAATGTCGCCCTGATCGCGGTCACCGACAAGCTCAAGAACTTCGTGCCCAATCCGACCAATATGACCAATTTCGTGCACACTGCCGATTGGTACATGGCCTAGTCTGCCCCCAAGGCGACACGCCCCGGCCCTGCACCGGCCGGGGCAATCTTATAACCAGGAGGCGGCATGAGTATCGGTTACGTCCTGCGCCGCCTGCTCGGCGCCATCCCGCTGCTGCTGGGAATTTCGGTCATCCTGTTTTCCATCGTGCACCTGGCGCCCGGCGGGCCGCTGGATATGTACACCGAAAATCCGGCCGTCAGCCAGCAAGCACTGGACCAGATCGCGGCGGCCTACGGGCTCGACCAGCCGGTGCCGGTGCAATATGTCCTCTGGCTCAAATCCATGCTGGTCGGCGACTGGGGCTATTCCATTCGCACCGGTCGCCCGGTGCTGACCGAAATCGTGCTGCGGCTGGGGCCGACGCTGGAACTGGGCGGGCTGGCGCTCTTGATCTCGCTGGCCATCGCCATTCCCCTGGGCATCATCAGCGCCTCGCGACGCGGCTCCCGGCTCGACAGCACGCTGACGCTGGCGTCCTTCGCCGGCATTTCCATTCCCGTCTTCTGGCTGGCGCTGCTGCTGCAATTGCTGTTCTCGGTGCAATTGGGCTGGCTGCCCTCGGCCGGCTACAAATCTATCGGCGGCGGCGATGTCATGGATCGCCTGAGCCATCTGGTCATGCCCGCGGCCGTGCTGTCGCTGGCGACAGTGGCGAGCTGGAGCCGCTTCATCCGCTCGGGCATGATCGACGTGCTCAACCAGGATTACATCCGCACCGCCTATGCCAAGGGGCGCTCCGAGCGCGGCGTCGTGCTGCTGCATGCATTGCGTAACGCCATGATCCCGGCCGTTACCGTCATCGCGGTAGATTTCGCCACGGTCATCTCGGGCGCCGTCATCACCGAAACGGTTTTTGCCTGGCCCGGCATCGGGCGCCTGTTCATGGAGAGCATGGACGGGCGCGACTATCCCATGCTGATGGGCCTGATGATGATGGGCTCGCTCGGCATCATCCTGGCCAATATCATCGCCGATCTCGCCTATGCCGCGCTCGATCCGAGGATCCGCTATGGTTGAGACCGCACTGCCGCTCGCCACCATCCAGCCGCCACAAAGCTATGGGCGGCGGGTGCTCAAGCGCTTCCTCAAGCACAAGCCGGCGGTCGCCGGACTGGCTTTTCTGGTCGTGCTCGCCATTGTCGTCATCATCGGCCCGTTCGTATCGCCCTATACCTTCGACGGGCAGGACTTCACCCTCATCGGCTCACCGGGGCCGATGAACGGGCAGCACTGGCTGGGCACCGACGAGCTAGGCCGCGACATGATGACCCGCCTGATCCATGGCGGGCGGGTCTCGCTGGCGGTGGGCCTGGCGGGGGCCCTGATCGCCACCTTCGCCGGCACGTTGGTAGGGGCCCTGTCGGGCTTTTATCGCGGCTGGACCGACGCGATCCTGATGCGCTTGACCGATGTGATGCTGTCCATCCCGACGCTGCCTTTGGTGCTGCTGCTGTCCGGGCTGTTCCGGCCCAGCCCGCCGCTGCTGGTGGCCATCGTCGGCATGCTGATCTGGATGGGCACGGCCCGCCTGGTGCGCTCGCAATTTCTGGCACTGCGCGAGCGCGAGTTCGTCGAGGCGGCGCGGGCGCTGGGGGCAGGGGGCGCGCGCCTGATGTTCCGCCATATCCTGCCCAATGCCATCGGCCCGATCACCGTATCGGCCACGCTGGCCGTGGGCAGCGCCATCATGCTGGAATCGGCGCTGAGCTTTCTGGGCTTCGGTATCCAGCCGCCCGTGCCCACCTGGGGCAATCTGCTCAACAGCGCCTCGTCCTGGCTCAGCGTCGCCCCCTGGCTGGCCATTCCGCCGGGCCTGCTGATCCTGTGCACGGTGCTGGCGGTGAACTTTCTGGGCGATGGCCTGCGCGATGCCATGGAGCCGAAGGAATAGCGCGGCGGCCTGGGCCGGCTTGTTGTAATTGCATGTCGCGGCAGCGAAATCGCTATGCGAAAACGGTTGTATCCGCTGGTCCGCTGATCGATAGTTGGTGCAATTCGGCGCCCCCGGCGACCCATGAACAAAATTGTTGCAGCGGAGAAGATCATGGCCCTGACGTTTCCCAATACATTGCTGGCCGGCCTGGCACTGACGGCCGCGCTGGGCGTTTCGGCCCTGGCCCTTCCGGCACAGGCGGCGACACTGCGCATGGCCTGGTCGCAGGACGCCACGGGGCTCGATCCGCACACCCAGACCGCGTTTTCGTCGTTGCGCCTGCTCGAGCTGGTGTACGAACCGCTGGTGCGGCTCGACGCCACGCTGACCATCGTCCCGGCCATCGCCGACAGCTGGGAATTTTCGGCCGATGGGATGACGTTGACCTTCAAGCTCGATCCCGCTGCCAAGTTTCACAATGGCGAACCGGTGACCTCCGCTGACGTCAAGGCGTCGTTCGAACGCATTCTCGACGAGGCCACGGCGGCAGTGACGCGGGCCAATTTCGGCTCCATCGCCGGCATCGATGCACCCGACCCGTCGACGGTGGTATTCAACCTGTCCCAGGCCGATGCGCCCATCCTGACCGCCATGACCGACCTCAATGCCGCAATCGTACCGGCCAGCGCCATCGCTGCGGGCACCGTGGGCACCGAGGCGATCGGCTCGGGCCCGTTCGAGCTCAAGGAATGGGATCCCAATGCCCGCGAGGTTCTTGTGGCCAATCCCGATTGGGCGGGCGGCACGGTGGGTATCGATGGCATCGACATCAGCGTCCTGCCCGACGAAACCGCCATCCTGGCCTCGCTGCGCGCCGGCCAGCTCGATTTCGCCCTGCTCAACGATCCGCTGGTCGCGACGCTGGTGCCGCGTGAAGCCAATCTGCAGCTCAATCGGGCGCCCGGCCTGGCCTACAATGTCCTCCAGCTCAATCCATCGCGCACCCCGATGGATGAAACCGGGGTGCGCCAGGCAATCTCCTGCGCCGTCAACCGCCAGGACGTGCTCGATACTGCATTGCTCGGGGAAGGCCAGATCACCGGGCCGCTCACCATTCCCGCCTATGCCTCCGATCCTGCTGCGCTGTTCTGCTACACCCAGGACATCGATAAGGCCAAGCAGTTGATGGCCGACGCCGGCTATCCTGACGGCTTCGAGGCCACCGTGATCGCCGCCACCGGCGAGCCCCCGGTCGCTTCGGCCGAAGCGCAGGTGCTGCAATCGCAGCTGGCCGCCATCGGCATCAAGCTTGATATCCAGATGATGGAGCTCAACGTCTATGTCGACAAATGGCTGGCCGGCGATTTTGACATGGCCGTCGCCCAGAACGGTGGCCGCGCCGATCCCTACACCATGTACAACCGCTACTGGACCAAGGCCGGCAATCTGCAAAAGGTCTCGAACTTCGCCGATGACGAACTCGATAGCCTGATGCAGCAGGGCCGCGCCGAAACCGACCCCGCCAAGCGCAAGGCCATCTTCACCCAGTTCGAGCAGCGCCTGGCCGAACAATCGCCCTGGATCTGGCTGTCGACCTCGTTCAGCTACACCGCCCAGCAAAAAACGGTCAGCGGCTTCGTGCCGAGCCCGACCGGCACGCTGTTCAGCCTGAGCGCGGTGACCATCGCGCCTTAAGCTCGGGCCCTCAAGTCCTTGCGGGCAGGCAATTGCTTATGGAACTGTGACTCCAGCTCCATCGTCCCCTCGCCCCTCTGGGGAGAGGGCCAGGGTGAGGGGTGCGATGCTGGGATATAGCTCCATACTGCAACATCGCACCCCTCACCCGGCGCGATGCGCCGACCTCTCCCCGGAGGGGCGAGGTGAGCTGGTGCCCAATGCGATAATCTTTCCTACGGCGACAAAAGCGATCATGGCTCGAAAAACCCGCCTGTTCATGCCGCTCCACATCAGAGCTCTTCCATGAATTACGTCACCCAGCGGCTGGCCGTTTTTCCGCTGATCCTGCTCGGCGTGTCGGTGATCGTCTTCATCGCCATCCGCCTGGTGCCGGGGGATGCGATCACGGCCATGCTGGGCACCGAGGCGGGATTGCTGACACCGCCGCAACGGGTGGCGCTTGCCGCCTATTTCGGGATCGACCAGCCCTGGCCGATCCAGTATGGGCGCTGGCTGCTCGGGCTGGTGCAGGGTGATCTTGGCATCTCGGTGACCTATGGCAAGCCGGTGCTGGCGGTCATTCTGGAGCGCTTTCCGTTGACCCTGGAACTGGCACTGCTGTCCATGCTGATCGCCTTGCTGGTCGGCATTCCGGCCGGCGTTTACGCGGCGACCCACAATGAGAAAGCCTCGGACCTCGCCGTGCGCATCTTCGCCATGCTGGGGCAATCGACGCCCAATTTCGTGCTGGGCCTGCTGATCATCTATGTGCTGTCGGTCGCCTTCGGGTTCCTGCCCGCCATGGGGCAGTTCACCCCGCTCCTTGTCGATCCCATCGGCAATCTGGGCCAGATGATCCTGCCGGCCATCACGCTGGGCTTTGCCTTTGCCGCGTCGGTCACGCGTATTGCGCGCTCCGCCATGCTCGACGTGCTGAGTGATGACTATGTGCGCACCGCCCGCAGCAAGGGCGCCCCGGCGCGCAGCGTGATCTGGCGCCATGCATTGCCCAATGCCTTGATCCCGGTGGTGACGCTGAGCGGCGTCGAGTTCGGCTATCTGCTGGGCGGCGCAGTGATCGTCGAGCAGATTTTTGCCCTGCCGGGCCTGGGGCGGCTGGTGCTCGACGCCATCGGGCAGCGCGACTATGCGCTGGTGCAGGGCTGCGTGCTGTTCGTGGCGCTCAACTTCATGATCGTCAACCTGCTGGTCGATCTGGCCTATGTGGCCCTCGATCCGCGCATTCGGCTCGGTGGCCGCTGATGGCTGTGCTGCGCGCCATTGCCAACCATACCAGCGGCCGCATCGGCGGGGCGATCATCCTGCTTTATCTGCTGCTGGCCATTGCCGGCGCGGTCGGCCTGACGCCGCACGACCCGCTTCAGCAATTCCGCATCGACCGGCTTTATCCACCCACCGGCAATTACCTGATGGGCACCGACCTGTTCGGCCGTGACGTGCTGAGCCGGCTGATGCTGGCGATCGGGCAGTCCTTCGTCATCGCCTTTTTGTCCGTCGCCTTCGCGACCATAGCCGGGACCATCATCGGTCTCGTCGCCGCCTGGTACGGCGCGGTCTGGGACGGCGTCCTGATGCGCTTCATGGATGTCCTGCTGGCATTTCCCGCGATCCTGCTGGCGCTGCTGGTGGTCGCCATCGCCGGTCCCGGGACGCTGACCAGCGTCACCGCGATCGGGCTGGTCTATACCCCCATTTTCGCGCGCGTCGTGCGCGGCCCGGCGCTTTCGCTCAAGAACCGCGACTTCGTCGATGCCGCGCGCACCTTTGGCTCCTCGCAGTTTTATATCCTGACCCGGCACCTGCTGCTCAACCTGGTCGCGCCCCTGACCGTGCAGGTCACGCTGGCTCTGGCCTGGGCATTGCTGACTGAAGCGGCGCTGAGTTTTTTGGGCCTCGGCACCCAGCCGCCCGCGCCCTCGCTCGGCGTCATGCTGAGCGAAAGCCGCAACCTGATGGAAACCGCGCCCTGGCTGATGATCTTTCCGGGCCTCGTCATCATGCTGGGCATTTTGGGCTTCAACCTGTTCGGGGATGCGCTGCGCGACGTCCTCGATCCGCGCTTGCAGCGGCGTGCACCATGAACCCCCTGCTGTCGGTCCGCGACCTGCGTGTCGGCTTTGGCCGCGATCCGGGAGCCAATGAGGTGGTGCGCGGCGTCAGTTTCGATCTCGAAGCCGGCCAGACGCTGGCCATTGTCGGCGAAAGCGGATCGGGCAAATCGGTGACGGCGCTGTCGATCAACCGGCTGGTCGATTTCGGCGGCGGCCGCATCACGAGCGGCAGCATCATGCTGCAGCGCGCCGCCGCCGCGCCCATGGATATAACCGCCGCCAGCGAGCGCGACATGGCCCGCATTCGCGGCAACGACATCGCCATGATCTTTCAGGAGCCGATGACCTCGCTGAACCCCATTCAGACCGTGGGCACCCAGATCGCCGAAAGCTTCCGCCTGCATCGCGGCCTGACCGGGCGACAGGCCGAAGCGGCCGCCAGGGACGCGCTGGACCGCGTGCGTATTCCCGATGCGGCGCGGCGTCTCAGGTATTATCCGCACCAGCTCTCGGGCGGCATGCGCCAGCGGGTCATGATCGCCATTGCCCTCGCCACCAATCCGCGCCTCCTGATCGCCGACGAGCCGACCACCGCGCTCGACGTGACCGTGCAGGCCCAGATCATGGCTCTGCTTGCGCAGTTGCGCCGCGAAACCGGCATGTCGATGATCTTCATCACCCATGATCTGGGGCTGGTGGCGGGCATCGCCGATACCATCATGGTCATGCAGCATGGCGTTGCGGTCGAGCAGGGCGATTTGAGCCAGGTGCTCGACCAGCCCCGGCACGACTACACGCGCCATCTGCTGGGGGCCGTGCCCCATTTCAGAGCCGGCCGGGCGGTGCGCACCGACGGGCAGGCCAAGGGCGAGCCGGTGGTCGGTGTCGAGGGCCTGGCGGTGCGGTTCCCGGTGTCCGCCGGCCCGTTCCGCCGCCCGCTCGGCGCCGTCCATGCCGTCGATGGCGTCGATTTCGCGCTGCGGGCCGGCGAAACGCTCGCCATCGTGGGCGAGAGCGGCTCGGGCAAATCCACCACGGCGCGGGCCCTGCTTGGGCTGGTGCCGCCAACGCGTGGCGCCATCGCCGTGCATGCGTCCCGGGCCCGGGGCAAAAACCATCGTCCCGTGCAGATGGTGTTCCAGGATCCGTTTGCCTCGCTCAATCCCCGCCTGACGGTCAGGAGCCTTCTGGCCGAGCCCGCGATCGCCGCCGGCCTGCCCAACGATGCCGCCTTGCAGGCTAGCATGCTGGCGCTGTTGCAGCGCGTCGGCTTGCCGGGCGATGCTCTGACCCGTTACCCGCACGAATTTTCCGGTGGCCAGCGGCAGCGGCTCTGCATCGCCAGGGCGCTGATGCTCAATCCAGAAATCGTGGTGCTGGACGAGGCGGTTTCGGCACTTGATGTTTCGGTGCAGGCCAAGGTTTTGCAATTGCTGGTCGAGCTGCAAACCGAGTTTGGCCTCGCCTACCTGTTCATCTCCCATGACATGGCCGTGGTCGAGCGCATCGCCCACCGCATCGCGGTCATGTATGCCGGCCAGATCGTCGAGATCGGCAGTGCCGCGGCCGTGCTGTCCAATCCGGTCCATGCCTATACCAGGCGCCTGATTGCCGCCGTGCCGGCCATCGAGCGCCGGGGCCGGCAGTTCGAGCTGGATACCCGCGAGGTGCCATCGCTGGTGCGCCCGGCGGGGTTCGAGCCGGAGCCGGCAGTTTGGGTCGAGGCCGGCGCCGATCATCTTGTGCGCGCGGAGGCATCGCCATGAACCTTCTACAAGCAACGCTCGAACGAGCCTTCGAGCCCGTCCAGATCGCGGTGGCGACGGCGCGCATTCCCGGCGGGGTGCTGGGCATAACCGAGCGCGACGGCAATCGCGCGATTCGCGCTACCGGCCGTGCGCAAACCGTTCCCCAGGCCCGGCCCATGCAGGAGAACACCTGGTTCGACCTGGCGTCGCTAACCAAGGTGATGTTCACCACGCCGCGCATCCTGGCGCTGGCGGAGGCCGGAACCATTGCGCTGGACGCCCCGCTGACTTCGGTGCTGCCCGATTTTCGCCACTACAATGCCGACGCCTGGGAGCGCAAGATCACCTTCCGGCAATGCCTGGGCCATCAGACGCCGTTTCCCGCAGTCGTGCCGCTGTATACCTATGGCCGCGACCCGGACCTGCTGCGCGCCTACCTGCTGCAGCACGAATGGCCCGCTGGTCCTTCGGTCTATTCCGATATCAATTTCATCCTGCTGGGCCTGGCGCTGGAACGGCTGGAACGCAAGACCATCCGGCAGATGGACGCCGGCGCCGGGCTGGCCTGGTCGGCCGATCCGGGGCAATCGGCCGCTACCGAGGATTGCACCTGGCGCCACCGCGTGCTGAGCGGGGACGTGCATGACGACAATTGTGCCGCGCTACAAGGCGCCGGCCACGCCGGCCTGTTCGGCACCGCCGCGAGCATCCTCGATTTCGCCCAAGGCCTGCTGGACGGCACCGGGGCATCGGCAAAAGCCATCGCCCTGATGCGCACGCCGCTATCGGCCAGGCGCACGCATGGTTGGGAAACCGCCCATGACGGCTGGTCCGGCGGCGGTCATTGCGGGCCCGATACCATCGGCCATACCGGCTTCACCGGCACCGGCCTGTGGATCGATTTCGCGCGCGGCCGGGCCTGGACGCTGCTGACCAACCGCATCCACCCCACCCGCCATTTCGATAGCGGCATCATCGCGCTGCGCCGTGCGGTGGGTGACGCCGTCAATCAGCTATAGGAGCCTGCCATGGACCCGATCTGGGCGGTCGGCCTGATGACCGGCACGGTCTTGGACGGCAATATCGACGTTGCCCTGCTCAGGACCGACGGCGAGACCGTCGAGACCTTTGGTGCCTATACCCTGGCGCCCTATGACCGATCGGTCCGTGACCTGCTGGAGCGGGGGCAGGCCGAGGCCCGGGTGTGGAATTTCGATGGGCCCGAGCCAGCGATCTTTGCCGCAGCCGAGGACGCGTTGACCCGGGCGCAATCGGCGGCGGTGCAGCACCTGGTGAACAGCGCCGGGCTGGACATGGCCGATATCGGCATCGTCGGCTTTCACGGCCAGACCATGCTGCACCGGGCGCCCCAGCCCGGCCGCATCGGGGCGACGCGGCAGTTGGGCGACGGCGCGCTGATGGCGCGCCTACTGGGCACGCGGGTGGCCTTTGACTTCCGATCCGCCGATGTAGCAGCGGGCGGCCAAGGCGCGCCGCTATCGGCCGGCTACCACCAGGCGCTGTTGCGCACGCTCGGAACCCATGGCGAAACCGCCGTGCTCAACCTGGGCGGCGTCGCCAATATAACCTGGTGGGACGGCGCCGACACATTGATTGCCTTCGACACCGGGCCAGCCAACGCCCCGCTCAACGATTTCATGAAGGCGCGCGGGCTGGGCGAAATGGATCGCGACGGAGCGCTGGCCGCATCCGGGACGGTGGCCGAAACCCGGCTCGAAAGGCTCTTGCACCACCCGTATTTAGCCGCACCTTATCCCAAATCCCTCGACCGCTTCGATTTCACCGCCGCCATGGCGGACCGGCTCGACGACAGTGCCGGCGCCGCGACCCTGACCGCCTTCACGACAGCCGCCGTCGGCAAGGGGCTCGACCTGCTGCCCCGGCGGCCCGACAAGCTCATCGTCTGCGGTGGCGGGCGGCACAATCCCACCATCATGACGATGCTGACGCAACGGGCAGGGGTCGAGGTCGTTTCGGCCGAAGCGGTGGGTTGGCGCGGCGATGCCGTCGAAGCTGAATGCTTCGCCTTCCTCGCGGTTCGTGTCCTTCGCGGCCTGCCGATCAGTTTCCCGACGACGACAGGTGTGCTTGAACCGATGTTGGGTGGGCGATTGGCGGGGTAGGGGGTATTGCATGCGGATCTTTCAGAAACGCCGCAGTCAACACCTCCCCCTCGAGGGGGAGGATCAAGGTGGGGTGGGTTGGTCTCGATATCACGGCTCGCGTACCCCCACCCGGCCTCCCCCTGGTAGGGGGAGGGGCCGCGCTGTGGTGGCGGGATGGGGCCGGAAGCTGGATCGACAGCCCTTTCTAGGGGCTGCAGGGCCACCTGCGGGTTGGGTTATTCGGTCCCAACCAATGGTTTCTGCAAAAATACTCGTGCCCTGCCCTTGGGGAAATCGTCCAGGCTTCCGAACGCGACATAGCCTTGGCGCTGGTAGGCTTTGAGCGCGACGGGGTTGAACGTGTCGATATAGGCGCCGTGGCAGCCGCGCCGCACGGCTTCGTCTTCGGCCAGTTGCAGCATTTGGCCGGCCAGGCGCTGTCCGCGTAAACCCTCGTCGAGCCAGAGCCATTGCACGTAAAGCCAACCCCAGGCGGTATAGCCCGAAATCCCGCCGCGAATGGCCCCGGCGGCATCGCGGACCAGCACGGCGAGCGCCAGCCTGTCGGCGGGTCCGACATCGCCGGCGTTGAACGCTGTAAGACCGTCGCCGATCGCCTGCAGCTCAGCGGAGCTTGGTTGCGCCGTGAGCGTCAGCGTGACATCGCTCACGCCAGCGCCCGGCGCAGATTGCCCTTAGCGGCGTCCAGCGCGCCCTGCGCCTGTTCGGCTGTCAGCCCGCGCGCCAGCATGACCACGGCCAGCTTGATGACGCCGTCGGCCTGTGCCAGCGTCGTGCGGGCGACATCGGGCTCGGCTCCGGTCAAGTCCGCCACCATCAACACGCTGCGCTCGCGCAGCTTGGCATTGGTGGGACGCATCTCCACCATCTTGCCGCCATATACATAACCCAGCCGCACCATGACCCCGGTGGACAGCGCGATCATTGCCGCCTTCTGCGCCGTTCCCGCCTTCATGCGGGTCGAGCCGGCCAGCAGTTCGGCCCCGGTATCGAGCAGGATGGCGATTTCGGCGGCTTTGCCCACCAGCCCACCCGGATTGTTGAGCATGCCGATGGTCAGCGCCCCCAGGCGGCGCGCATGTTCAAGGCCTGCCACCACAAAAGGCGTATTGCCGCTGGCCGCGATGCCGATAACCACGTCATCCTTGCCAACGCCCAGGCCCTGCAACCCGGCGACGGCTGCATCCCGGTCGTCTTCGGCATTTTCTACCGCCCGCAGCAGAGCGCCCGGACCGCCCGCCATCAGCGTGATCGCCCGCTCATAGGGCCAGTTGAACGTGGGCGGCAGCTCCGCGCCGTCCTGCGCGGCCACCCGCCCCGAGGTTCCTGCACCCAGATAGATGATCCGCCCGCTCCCGGCCAATCGCTCAGCCATGGCCTCGATCGCCCGGGCGATATCGCCGCGCGCCGCCTGCACCGCCGCAATCGCGGCGAACTGGCCTTCGACAATGCCGTCGACCAGCTCGATGCTCGACCAGTTCTCGATGCTGGAATATCGCGACGATGCGCTTTCGGTCGTGCTCATGGGACTCGGGGGTTTCGGCTTGGAACTCTTGGGGCACACTACACTCAAACGACCGCCTTGGCAGTGCCGTTGCCGGCTTGCATTTGCATTGGCTGCGGCGCTTTGCGGTTGTTTCGACGCTGTGCGGCTGCTAGGCACGCGCACCCGTTTTTGCAGGAGCATGCCGCATTGTCCCCCACCAAAGTTATTTTCGACACCGATCCGGGCATCGACGACGCGATGGCGCTGCTCTTCTTGAAATCCTCTCCGGCGCTTGAGTTGCTCGGCATCACCACCGTGCTCGGCAATGCCTCGATCGACACCACCACGCGCAACGCACTGTTCCTGCGCCAGCACTTCGATATCGTAGCGCCTGTGGCCCGCGGTGCCGCGGTGCCATTGAACGGGGTGATCGATCCGGTTCCCGACATGGTGCACGGCGCCAATGGTCTTGGCGATATCCCGCTGCCCGAAATCAATCATTCGGCGCTGCATGGGCTGGAGGCGAGCCGCTTCATCGTCGAGACGGTGCGCGCCAATCCCGGCGAAGTGACGATCATTGCCGTCGGTCGCATGACCAACCTGGCGCTGGCGCTGCGGCTCGATCCGGAGTTTGCCCCGCTGGCCAAATCCGTCGTAATCATGGGCGGCGCTTTCGGCTTTAACGGCCATAGCGGCAATGTCACCCCGGTGGCCGAGGCCAATATCCATGGTGATCCGCTGGCGGCTGATGAAGTGTTCGCGGGCAACTGGAAAGTCACGGTGATCGGCCTTGATGTGACGCAGGAGGCCCTGATGAGCAATGCCTACCTGGCCCAACTGCGCGATGGCGCCGGGGCCGACGGCCAGCTGATCTGGGACATGACCCGGCTTTATGCCAAGTTTTACCATGACATCACCGGGGTTGACGGGGTCTATGGCCACGATTCCCTGGCCGTCGCCTATGTCATCGATCCGGCCCTGTTTACCACGCGCTCGGGGCCGATTCGCGTGGTTACCGAGGGACTGGCGATCGGGCAGACCATCCAGCAGCCCGATAGTCGCCAGTTCCGCCCAGGTCCCTGGAGCGACCTGCCGTCGCACAACATCTGCATCGCCTGCGACACCCCAGCGATCCTCGATCTTTATATGAATACGATCGTCGACGCCGCTTAATCGCGAGTGCGGAACCGCCGCTGATAATGGGGATCGTATAGGGCGCTTTCGCGAAACTCGTCGTGTCCCAGCCCCGTGCCGACAAAGATGATCGCCGTGCGCTCGATCGGCTGCGCTGCCAGTTGCGCTTCGATATCCCCCAGCGTGCCGCGCAGCACCATCTGGTCCGGCCAGGAGGCGCGCGCCACGATGGCCACGGGGCAATCCGCCCCGTAAAGCGGCGTCAGGTCCGCCACCACCCGGTCCAGCGCGTGGATGGCGAGATGGATGGCCAGCGTCGCGCCCGTCGCGCCGAATGCTGCCAATGTCTCGCCCTCGGGCATGGGTGATGCCCGGCCCGAAACGCGGGTCAGCACCAGGCTTTGCGCCAGGCCGGGGACCGTCAACTCCCGCCCCAGCGCAGCCGCCGCCGCAGCGAATGCGGGAACGCCCGGCGTCAGCGTAAAGTCGATGCCCAGGCGGTCCAGCCGGCGCATCTGCTCGGCCACTGCGCTCCACACCGACAGGTCGCCCGAATGGAGCCGTGCCACGTCCAGCCCGGCCTGATCGGCGGCAAGGTACTCCGCCTCGATCTCGTCCAGCGACATCGGCGCCGTATCGATGATGCGTGCACCGGAGGGGCAATAGGCCAGCAAGTCCCTGGGCACGATCGAGCCGGCATAAAGGCAGACCGGGCAGCGCGCCAGCAGGTCGCGACCGCGCACTGTGATAAGGTCCGCAGCGCCGGGGCCAGCGCCGATGAAGTGCACGGTCATGGCTTGGTCCAGCGCCATTGCGTGATCGGCATGGCCGGGCGCCAGCCAGTCATCGTCCCGATCGGCGCGGCGCGGTCGATGGCAATGCGGGTGAGTTGGCCGCCATGCCGGGCGTATTGGTCGAGCAATACCGCTTCCATCTGCGTGGTGACCGCATTGGCCACGAGGCGCCCGCCTTGGGGGAGCGCCGATATGGCCGCGTCCATGAGGCCCGGCTCGGTTCCACCGCCACCGACAAAAATTGCGTCCGGTCGGCCTAGGCCGGCCAGCGCCGCGGGTGCCGATCCGTGCTCGATACGCAAATCCGGTACGCCAAAAGCAGACGCATTGCGGCCGATCCGCGCCACCCGCGTGCCGTCCGCTTCGATCGCAATGGCACGCAAGCTCGGATCGGCCAGCATCCATTCGATGGCGACCGATCCCGATCCCGCGCCGATATCCCAGAGCACTTCGCCGCAGCACGGCGCCAGGGCCGAGAGCGTGAGGGCGCGGATTTCGCGCTTGGTGATCTGCCCGTCATGCTCGAACAGATCGTCGTCCCGGCCAGCCGAAAACGCGATGCTGCGGGCTGCAGGTGCAGGTATTGCGTCGATGGCACAGAGGTTCAGGGGATTGATCTCGGCCAGGTCGAACTGCGATGCCGTGGTGCTTCGAACCCGCTCGTCGGACCCGCCCAGCGCCTCCAGCACGCTGATGCGCGATGGGCCGAACCCCGCACTGTCAAGCAATTGCGCCAGCATTGCAGGTCCAGCTTCATCCGAGGTCAAGGCCAGGATACGCGCACCGGCATGCAGATGCGGGCGGATCAGATCGAGGGGTCGACCGTGCAACGACAGGGTTACTACCTCCTGCAACGGCCAGCCCAGCCGGGCAGCGGCGAGGCTGAACGATGACGGCTGGGGAAACACCTCTATTTCGGCCGCCGCGACATGGCGCGACAGCGTCGCGCCGATCCCGTAGTGGAACGGATCGCCGGAGGCCAGAATGCAAACCGCCTGATCGCGTTGTTCTAATAACGCGTTGATCGAATTGAGCAAAGGACTTTGCCAGACGCGGCGTTCGCCGGTGATGAGAGCGCCGGCCAGCGCGAGATGGCGGGCGCCACCGTAAACGATCCGGGCGTCGGCGATGCGCTGCCTGGCAGCTTCGCCGAGCCCTGCAATGCCATCCTCCCCGATGCCGACGATGGCCAGCCACCTCACCGCCCTTCTCCGCTGGAGCGGGGCGAATAGACCAGCGGCTGGCGGCCGAGGCGGGGGATGAGCCGGGTTTCGGCGGAGCCGATAATGACGCATGTCGCCATGTCGGCAAGCGTCGCGTCGGCATCCGCAAGCGTGGTGATGACAATGGCCTCGTCGGTGCGGCCGGCGGCGCGACCGAAGATGACGGGCGTGGTCCAGGGCAGCACTTCGCGCAGGATGGCGAAGGCTGAGCCAAGCTGCCACGGGCGGGCGCGGCTGATGGGATTGTAGAGCGCGATGACGAGGCCCGCGCCCGCGACGGCGCGCAGGCGCTGCTCGATGACCGACCATGGCTTGAGATTGTCGGACAGCGAAATGGCGCAGAAATCATGCCCCAGCGGTGCCCCCGTACGGGCCGCTACCGCTAACATCGCGGTAACGCCGGGCACAACTTCGACGTCGATTTCGCGCCACGAGTTAGCATCGTCCTCGATCGCCTCGCAAACCGCCGCCGCCATGGCGAAGACGCCCGGATCGCCCCCCGAGACGACGCAGACATGCGCACCCCCGGCTGCAGCACGCAACGCCGCCTTGGCGCGGCTCAACTCCTCGCGATTGTCCGAGGCGATGCGCGTCTGGTCGTCTCGCAGCGACAGGCGGTCGAGATAGGGCCCATAGCCAAACAACACCTGCGCGGCAGCGATCGCCGCGCTGGCCTGGGGCGTGATCTGATCCGGGCTGCCCGGCCCCAGCCCGACGATGACGAGCCGGCCGCTCATGGCCGCGCCACCCAGCCGGGCACCAGGATCAAGGCGAAATAGGGGGCCTGGTCATCTCCCTTGTCGACGAGGCGGATCGAATGGCCATTGGCCATGGTGCCGCGCTCCACATAGATGGCGCCTTCGAGCTTGCCGGCGGCTGCAATGGCGCGGCGAATCTTGGGCAGGTGGCGGCCGACCTTCATGATCACCGCGCCGTCGCTGTCGCCCAGGCGGCGGGTCAACTCGTTCTCCGCCAGCGTGCCGGGCAGGATGCTGAGGACATCGTCGCCCTGCACCAGTGGCAGGCCCGCATGGGACCAGCAGCCCGACATGGCGGTGATGCCGGGGATGACTTCGGTGTCGAACCGCCCGGCGAGCCGCACATGCAGATGCATGTAGGAGCCGTAAAACAGCGGGTCGCCCTCGCTGAGCACGGCCACGGTGCGGCCGGCCGTCAGGTGCGCGGCGATGCGGTTCGCCGCCTCGGCATAAAAACCCTGGATCGCCGTGCCGTAATCGTCGTGGTCACGGGCGATTTCGGTGGTGACCGGGTAATGCAGCGGCTCCTCGATCTGCCCGGTGAGCAGGTCGGCGACGATGGTCCGCGCATTGCTGGCATTGCCGCTTTTGGCGAAATAGGCGACCACGTCGGCGGTTTCGATGGCGCGGACGGCCCTGAGCGTCAACAATTCGGGATCGCCCGGACCGGTGCCGACGCCCAGCAGGCGCCCGCTCACAGTCCGGACCTCGCCAGCCCATTCAACGCGGCCGCAGTGATGGCGCTGCCGCCCAGCCGGCCGCGCACGATGGCGAAGGGCACGCCATAGGCATTGTCCGCCAGCGCCGCCTTGGATTCGGCCGCACCGACAAAGCCGACCGGCATGCCGATTATCGCCGCTGGCCGGGGCGCCCCGTCGCGCAGCAATTCGAGCAAGTGAAACAGGGCAGTCGGGGCATTGCCGATGGCAACGACCGAGCCGGCCAGGCGGTCCATCCACAGATGCAGCGCGGCGGCCGAGCGGGTATTGCCGATATGGGCGGCGATGTCGGGTGTGCGCGGATCGCGCAGGGTGCAGATGACCTCGTTATTGGCCGGCAGCCGGGCCACCGTCACCCCGCGCACCACCATTTCGGCATCGCACAGGATCGGCGCCCCGGCCTGGAGGGCTGCCCTGGCAGCGGGAACGAAGCCGGGACCGAAGACGAATTGGCGCGCCGCTTCCACGAGGCCACAGGCATGTATCATGCGCACGGCGATATCGGCCTCGTCGGGCGAAAAACCCGACAGGTCGGCCTCGGCGCGGATGATGGCGAAGGACGCCCGATAGATGGTCTCGCCGTCCTTGATGTAGTCATATGTGGTCATCGTCATCCCTGGCGGGCGGCGAGGACGGACTCAATCTCGTCCCCGCGCAGCACGGCCTGCGGCGTATCGCCTGCCGTGCCGTCAATGACAAGGCCATAGCCATCGCCGCGGCCCACCAAAGTCAGCCCCGCCGGGCGCGGGTGGGCGCAACCCTTGGCGCAGCCCGACACGTGCAAGTCGGTGCCGAAAGGTAGATGTTTGGCCAGCCGAGCAGCATCGGCCCGTGCCGGGATGTATCCGGAGGCGCAGCCCATGCTGCCGATACAGGCGCTGACGCGGATGCGCGGATCGGCAGGATCGGTGATCAGGCCGAGTTGTGCTGCCGCTGCGGTGAAGGCAGCGCCAGGGCCAATGGCGAGCAGGCCATGGTACGGCGCGAGGCGCAAGTCGGTAACGCCATGCGTCGCTGCCGCATCGGCAAGCGCGATCAGCGTCGTATGGTCGCTGCCGCCAAAGGGCAGGGCAACGCCGCTGGCGCGGGTACTCTTGAGCGCAAAGGTGCCGAGCGGCGAGACGGGACGGCGCGTGCCGATGGTCCGGCGCGGGCCGGGACTGCTTAGGGCCTGCCTGCCGAGATAGTCTTGCACGGCCGCAACCACCGCATGAGCGGGGACGGTGCGGCTTTGCTGCTGCCCGGCATCGACCTGCCAGTGCCCATTGGACATTGCCGTGACCCGGATATCGGCCTTGAGCTCATCGAGCGTGATCTGGCCTTGGCCATCGACGACGATGGTGAATTTGGGGCCCAGCCTGTCGGCCATGAAGCCGCAGTCGTCGTGGATGGCGGCAGCCAGTGCGCGAGGGTCGGCAATTTCGCGCGGATCGTCGCCGGCAAGCGGTGGCGTTTCCACCACGAGCCCGCTTTGCGTAGCCACCAGCGTTTCGGCCGCTAGGGCAAACGGGCCGGCGCTGTCCGGCCGCAGGCCGCGCACCTGCAGATTGCCGCGCAGGGTGATTTCCAGCAGGCCATTGCCATGGTTCGCCGCCAGCGTGGCGAGGCCGGCCAATTGGCTGGGCGACAGGCGCCCGCCGGCAAGGCGCAGGCGCGCCAGTAGGCCATCGCCGGTCGGCATCGGCTCATGCAGCGTCGGGCAGGCGCCGCGACGATTGGGAATGATGGGCAAGGCGACGGACATGGCAGAGCATTAGCCCATTGCAAGCCAATGGCCAACTGCGGCTATTGCTCAGTCGCGCGCACGCAGCAGGTAGATATCCATGATCCAGCCATGGCGTTCGCGCGCCGCCTTGCGGGTAGCGATGATCTGCTCGCGCACCGCGCTCAACCGTCCAGCAACCAGAATCTGGTCGGGCGTGCCGAGATAGGCGCCCCAGAAGATATCCACATCGGCGTCGAGTTCGGCGAAAGCGGTCTGCCCGTCCAGCATCACCACCGTATCGCCATGGCGGTCCCCCGACAGCAACTGGCGCCCGGTGGTGACATGCACCGGTTCGCCAACCCGGTTGAGCGCGATGCCATGGGCGGCGGTCAACGCCTGGATGCTGGTGATGCCGGCGATGATTTCGAGCCTGTAAGCGGCTGGCGCCTCGGCTCGCAGCCGCTCGAAAATGCGGATCGTGCTGTCGTACAGACCCGGATCGCCCCAGACCAGGAAGGCCGCAACGCCCCCCTCGAGAAGGTGCCGGTCGAGCAGCCCGCCGAATTGGCGCGCCAGTTCCCCATGCCAGTCGGCCACCCGCTCGGCATAGTCGCTGGTTTTCGGATCGCGCGCGGGCGGGCTGAACTCGACGGTGCGGGTCGCGGGATTGGTGACATAACGGCGCACGATATCGCGGCGCAATTGCGCCAGATCGGCCTTGTCCGCGCCCTTGTCGGGGATGAGCAGCAGGTCGGCGCGATTGAGCGCGTTGATCGCCTGGATCGTCAAATGCTCCGGATTGCCGGTGCCGATGCCCACGATGAGAATGCTCTTCATGCCGCCCCGTTCGCTCTCATGGCTCGCCCTCAGGCGCGTCGGCCGCCAGCAGGTCGCCCAGGCGATCCAGTCGCTCGACCCAATGAGTGCGGCGCGCCTTGAGCCACTGCTCGGCCAGGCTCAGCGCCTCGGGCTCGATGCGCATGGTGCGCACGCGTCCGGTCTTTTGCGAACTGACGAGACCACTGGCTTCGAGCACCTGCAGGTGCTGCACCACGGCGGGCAGGCTCATGCTGAACGGCCTGGCCAGTTCGCTGACCGATAGAGGACCCTGGCTCAAGCGCTCGACCATGCTGCGCCGGGTCGGATCGGCAAGCGCCTGGAACAGGAGGTCGAAATTGGGCGCTGCAGGTTGCTTAAGCATAATCTTAAGTAACAAGCCGGTTCTTTACTGTCAATGCGCGGCGTGGCCGATGCTACCGCGATCGGCCGGCATGGCCTTGACGGTTCCAATCTTGAGCATGCCAAGGCCCGCGCTCGGCAGCACAATTAACCGGATTAAGGATGCGTTAACCCGCGTCTGCTGCATGGCTGGCGTGAGCTATCTCCGGCTACACACGCGTCACTGGCCGCACTAGTTATAGCGCACCAGACAGAAGGGGAATTTGAAATGAACATCCGCCAGAAACTTGCTCAGTTCGCTCATTATCAGCAGACCGTGCGTGAGCTGAACGCTCTCGACAACCGCCAGCTCAACGATCTGGGCATCAGCCGCACCGACATCAAGACTGTCGCCCGCGCCGCTCGCTAAGCTTACCACCCATCGTCAGTGCTGCAGATGAAGGCGTCCCCTCGGGCGCCTTTTGTCTGTTCCATGGTTCCTAAAGCTGAAGCGAGTGTGAACGAATTGCCTTATTCGTGTGCATCAGTTGCATAATAGATGTGCATAGAGGCTGACTTCTAATCACGACCGCCCAGCTCTACATCAGGTCACCAAACGAAGGGGAACCGACCATGACCATCCGCCAGAAACTCGCTCAATTTGCCCAGTATCAGCGCACCATGCGCGAGCTCAGCAATCTCGACAGCCGCCAGCTCAACGATCTCGGCATCACTCGCGCCGACTTCAAGGCGATCGCGACCGGCAAGCGCGTCCAGTAGTCGACACCGATAGCACTGCAGATGAAGGCGTCCCTTGGGGCGCCTTTTGTTTTTAGCGGATCACATCGGCGAGCATGGCTGCCAGTGCCGCCACCGCATCCTCTGGCTTGATGCGCAGTTGCAGCCCGCGCTGGCCGCCATTGATGAATATTTCATCGAGCAGAACCGCAGTTTCCTCGACCACAGTCGGCACCTTGCGTTTTTGCCCCAAGGGGCTGATGCCGCCGACCTTGTAGCCGGTGAGACGCTCGGCATCGGCCGGCTTCATCATCGCCGCATGCTTGCCACCGACCGCCGCCGCAAGCTTTTTCATGTTCACTTCCTCGTCCGACGGCACCACGACACAAACCGGCTTGCCGTCGACCTCGGCCATCAAAGTCTTGAACACGACGCCCGGCGCCACCCCCATCGCAGCTGCCGCCTGCAAGCCAACCCGGTCAGACCCCGGATCATAGTCATAGGTTGCCGTGGCGAACGTGACACCGGCCGTGGTCAGGGCGATGGTCGCGGGCGTGGTTTTACGCAAACTACGGTTTTAACCCGGTTTGAGTTTGTTGAGCAAACATCCCGGCGTAGCCACGCTCAGGTGTGCCAGCGGTCTGTTCAAATACCAGCTGACAAACAAACATCCCCGGATCAAAAATGACAGTGTTTGGACCAAAATTAAACATTTCTAATTGCACTTGACCTGTAAAACCAGAATGAATTACTGGCGCAGTGACATGTATACTAATGCCGAGCCGAGCTAAGGAACTTTTGCCCTCGACCCTTGCCGCGAGTCGGGAAGTATATGGGATGGTGACTTTCTCTGCCGTCCATGCCAGCACAAAACTTTTCGGCTTCAACTCAAAAGGAGGCGGCACATCTTTCTGTAAATTTACAAGCTTAGCGTAACTATAGTCCGCTTGGCCCGGACGAATTTGTACACCACCCAATTCAGGCCAAATTTTAAAGGACGTTCCAAGCGTCAGATCAATTGCTGTCGAACTGATTGCCACAGACAAATCAGGCAACGGATCGATACCAACCGCTTTGTGTTCTAACGCGATGCGTATTTCACGATCGGTCAGTATCATAATTTAACCTGCTATGCTGATGCAGTTTCTTTTATATCAGAATTACTGACCCATATTCTCAATCTACCAGACACAGATTCACGAGGTAACTCGATTAACGTCCTATCTTGTTGCTTTGAAATTACTGGGCCAATATCAAGGTTAGTGGAGGATACCAAGCTTTTATCCACTATGACCTCTTCCTTAACGCCGTCCCATGTTCTCACGGCTACTATAGTCTCAGACGGCCCAGGACCATCCAGTAAGGGGGAAACTTTGAGAAACACGAAAACCTCCTAAGAACAAAAAGTGAACAGATGGTATTTGAGAGCAGGTTCAGCGCAATCGCTATGTTATCTACAGACAGCTAATGTGCGGTTTATGAGTCTGAAAGCGTGCTAAAAGATTTCAACAACATTGACTCAAACGATCCCGCTTGACCCCGCCGCCACTGCCGGCCGGATCTCGCCGACCTTCTGGCGATACCCGGCTGCCCGGTAGGCCGCGATCGGATCGATGGCGCCGCCGGCGTCGAGGCGGGCCATGGCCAGGATCGGCTCGACATCGGTGCGGAACGCTTGTTTCAGTGTTTGCGTCGCGGCCAGCGCGTCATTGCCCGCCTGATAGCCCTCGAGCGCAGTACGGTCCACGATCAGGGATTGCGCATAGGCGCGCTGCACCTCGGTGGCGCTCAGCATCAGCGATTCGATCGGGTCGGTAACGTTATGCGACTGGTCCAGCATGTGGGCTGGGTTGAAATCCGGATACCGGGTCTCCGCATCGACAAGTTCGTTGAACACCAGGAACAGGCGGTAGGGGTCAATCGAGCCGGCGTCGAGGTCGTCGTCGCCATATTTGCTGTCGTTGAAATGGAAACCGCCCAGCTTGCCGAATTGGGCCAGGCGCGCCACGATCATTTCGATGTTCACATTGGGGGCGTGATGGCCCAGATCGACCAGGCAATAGGCCTTGTCGCCCAGTTCCTTGGCGATCAGGTAATTGGTTCCCCAATCCTGCACCACGGTGGAATAGAAGGCCGGCTCATACATCTTGTGTTCGGTGTAAAGCCGCCAGTCGTCGGGCAAATCGGCATAGATGGATTTCATCGCCTCGAGGTAAAACTCGAACTGCCGGGTGAAATTGACCTGGCCGGGGAAGTTGGAGCCATCCCCGATCCACACTGTCAGCGCCTTGGAACCGATGGTCTGGCCGATCTCGATGCATTCAAGGTTATGCTCGATGGCCTGCTGGCGCGTTTCGGCAGTGTAGGCACCCAGCGAGCCGAACTTGTAGCTTTGCAACTGCCCCTTGGCATCGGCGAAGGTGTTGGAATTCATCGCGTCGAAGCCGAGGCCAAAGCGGCTGGCGGCCTGCTTGAGGCGGTTGGGATCGGCCTTGTCCCACGGAATATGCAGTGACACGGTCCTGGTCGCCTGGGTCAATTGCGCGATGACGGCGCAGTCCTCGATCTTGTCGAAGATGTCGCGCGGCTCGCCAAGGCCCGGAAACCGGGCAAAGCGCGTGCCGCCGGTGCCGACGCCCCAGGAGGGGACGGCAACGGAGAAGGCGGCGATCTTGGCCTTGATGGTTTCGATGGCGATGCCACGGCGATCAAGGCGTTCGCCGAGCGAGTCGTAGTCGGTGCGCAGAGCCGCCGCGAACTGGGCGTTGCTGGCGTTGATGGTGGATGGGTCGATGATGGTGTCGGTCATTGGTTTTCCTCCTGAGAAAGAGACCCCTTACCCGTCTCGGCCTGCGGCCGATCCACCCTCTCCCTCAAGGGGCGAGGGTTGGCATCGAGTTTGCCTATCCACCGAGCCCCCCTTCTCCCCTTGAGGGAGAAGGTGCCCGAAGGGCGGATGAGGGGTCGCTTTCTGTTTCCTTCTTACCGCGTGAACGACTGCGCGTTGCCCGCGTCCACATTGATGATATTGCCGGTCGATTTCGCCGACATGTCCGATGCCAAAAAGTAGATTGCCTCGGCGATATCCTCGGGGAAGACCGAGCGCTTCAGCAGCGAGCGCTGGCGATACATGTCTTCGAGGCCTTCCTTGTCGGTCTTGTAGGTCGATGCGCGCTGTTCGAGCCATTCACCGGCCCAGATCTTGCTGCCGCGCAGCACCGCGTCGGGATTGACCGTGTTGACACGGATCTGCTCGGCCGCGCCTTCCAGCGCCAGGCAACGCGCCAAGTGGATTTCGGCGGCCTTGGCGGTGCAATAGGCAGCGGCATTGGGCGACGCGGCCAAGCCATTTTTGGACGCGACGAAAACGACATTGCCGCCGATCTTCTGGGCGCGGAACAGGCGGAAAGCCTCGCGCGAGACGAGGAAATAGCCCGTGGACAGAATGTCCATGTTCTTGTTCCACAGCTCCAGCGTCGTCTCCTCGATTGGCGCCGAAGAGGCCAGGCCCGCATTTGACACCAGGATATCGAGGCCTCCGAATTCGACCACCGCATGGGCAAAGCCCGAGATGACGGCGTCTTCCTGGGTGACGTTGATATTGACCGGGCGCACGAAATCCGTGCCGAAGGCGGCGCCGAGTTCGTCATTGGCGGCCGCCAATGCGCTCGCATCGATATCGGCCAGCACGACGCAAGCCCCCTCGCGCAACAGGCGCGCCGCCGTGGCCTTGCCGATGCCGCCGGCGCCGCCGGTCACCAGCGCGATCCGGCCGGCCAGCGATTTCGGCTTGGGCAGGCGGGAGAGCTTGGCTTCTTCCAAGAGCCAGTATTCGATATCGAAGGCCTCCTGCTCGGGCAGGCCCTGATAGCTCGATACGCTCGAGGCGCCGCGCATCACGTTGATGGCGTTGACGTAGAACTCGCCCGAAATGCGCGCCGTCGCCTTGTCCTTGGCGAAGGTGAACATGCCGACGCCCGGCATCAGGTAGACCACGGCATTGGGATCGCGCACGGCGGGCGAATTGTCGTGCCTGGAGCGGTCGTAATAGGCCTGGTAGTCGCCGCGATAGGCGGCGATGTCCTCGGGCAGCTTGGCAATAACGGCGTCCAGGTCCGGATTGCCGGGATCGAAGGCGATGACCAGCGGACGAATCTTGGTGCGCAGGAAATGGTCGGGGCAGGAGGTGCCGAGCGCGGCCAGCGGGCGCAGATCGTTCGAATTGACGAATTCCAGCACGGCGGCGGAATCGTCGAAATGGCCCAGCTTGTGGCTGTCGGCCGAGATCAGGCCGCGAATGCGCGGCATCAGCCTGGCGGCGATGGCGCGTCGCGCCTCCGCATCGAGCGATTGCACGGCCGGCCCGCCGAAAATGCTCTTGCCTGCCGTCTGCCCTTCGAACCATTCGATCGCCTGGTTGATGATGGCAATGGTGGTTTCGTAACACGCCTTGGGCGTATCGCCCCAGGTAAACAGGCCATGGGACTCAAGAATCAGGCCCTTGGCGTTCGGGTTTTCCTCGCAGTATTTGCCCAGCCACAGGCCAAGCTCGAAGCCCGGCTTCTTCCATGGCAGCCAGCCGATGCTGCCGCCGAAAATCTGCTGGGTCAGCTCCCGCGAATTGACCGAAGCGGCGATGGCGATGATGGCGTCGGGATGCATGTGGTCCACATAGGGATGGTTCACATAGGCATGCAGCGGCGTATCGATCGAGGCCGCGCGCGGATTGAGATTGAACGTGGCGTGCGGCAGGTAGCCCACCATCTCGTCCTCGAAATCGACGCCGCGATAGAGCCCCTTGAGCGCGCGCAGCTTGTCCATGTAGAGCGTCGAAAACCCGTCGAGCTTGATCGAGGCGCTGTCGCCGCCCGAGCCCTTGACCCAGAGCACCTCGACATCCTGCCCGGTCAGCGGGTCCTTCTGCCAGATTTTCGAGGACGTATTGCCGCCTCCGTAATTGGTGACGCGCTTGTCGCTGCCCAACAGGTTTGAGCGATAGACCAGCCGCTCCGGCTCGCTCATCGCAGCGGCCTTGCCATCGTCCCACAGATTGGCGAGACGCGCGGGCGCGGTGGTGGACATGGCACTACTCCAGGGACCGAAGAACTGGCCGGACATGGCCATGGATCGCAGCAGGCTGTCAATCGCGGCCGTCCCCGCCTGGCCGGTCCAACCGCAATTGGCATATGGCATGCAGGGGCGCTATCCCATATCGTGTGGCCCATGAACCACCTTGCCGCAAACCTCACCACCCCGACCATTCGCCTGAGTGGCAAGCCGCTCAGCTTCGCCGATATCGCCCGCATCGGCACGCGGCGCGCTACGCTGGTAGCCGACGACGCGGCCATGACGCGGGTGGCGGAGGCACGTATCCTGGTGGAAGCGGCCATCGCCACGGGCCAGCCGGTCTATGGCGCCACCACCGGCGTCGGCGCCATGAAGGATGTCGAGTGGTCCGCCGACGAGTTGGACGCATTCAATCTGGGGCTGGTGCGCGCCCATCATTTCGGCACCGGCGAGCCATTTCCCGCCGATGTGATCCGCACCGCCATGGCCATTCGGGTCAATATGGCGCTGACCGGCCGCGTCGGCTGCACCACCGATCTGGTCGAGGCTTACCTGGCCTTGCTGTCCAACGATGTGGTGCCCGTGGTGCGCCGCACCGGCTCGATCGGCTGCGCCGATATCGGGCTGATGGGCCAGATCGGCGCCGTGCTGACCGGGGCCGGGGAGGCGCAATTCCGGGGCGTGCGCATGGCGGCCGAGCAGGCGCTGGCCGCTGCCGGGCTCAAGCCGTTCAAACTCGCACCGCGCGACAGCCTGGCCTCGATTTCCACCAATGCGGTGGGCTATGCCGCCGCTGCCAGCGCGTTGCGCGACGCCGCCGGCGTGGTCCGCGTGCTCCTCGCGACGGGGCTGACCACGGCCGGTGCCCTGGGCGCCTCGCGCGATCCGTGGAAGGCCGTCGCCCATGTCGGCACCGAGCGGGAGGCGGGCATCGGCGCCTGGCTGTACTTCAACGCCAAGGGCTGGGACTGGCCCGACGCCACCCACATCCAGGACCCGCTGAGCCTGCGCATGATGAGCCAGGTGTTTGCCACCGCCTTTGAAACCCTGGTGGCGACCGGCAAGATCCTGCTCGCAGACACCGGGCGCACCGATGACAATCCGGTGGTGGCCGGCGGGCAGGTGCTGACCTCGGGTGGTTCGCTGCCGCTCGATGTCACCGTGTTCATGCAGATGGCGCAACTGGGCCTGGCGCATGTGGCGCGCAATTCGTTCAACCGCTGCGTGCTGCTGGGCAATGGCGGCCGGCGCGACCTGCCGGTCAATCTGGTCTCGCCGGGCGCCATCGCCACCGGCTTCGGGCCGATCATCAAGCTGGCCGGCGAGCTTTATACCCGCGCACTGACGCTGAGCAGCCCGATTTCGGCCAATTCCCTCGTGGTCGCCGGCGGGCTCGAGGACGAGGCGACCTTCTTGCCGCTGATCGTGGAGCGGCTGGAGCGCCAGGTGCTGGCCCTGCAGCGTCTCGCCGCCATCGAGGGCATCCTTGCAGCCCAAGCCATGGACATCTCGCACGATCGTCCCGGCAACGTGCCGGGCATGATCTATACCCTGGTGCGCCAGCACGCCGGCTTCTACCTTGCCGACCGTCCGTTGTCGGAAGAAGTGGAGGCAGTGGAACGCGCCCTGGGGTCCCAGGCGTTAATGGGCGAACTTATTTCCCACTCGGCAATTATGGAATTGGATGAGTTTTTCGCGCTTGGGCCCGTTGCGTAGCATTTTCCGCCCTAGCCGAATGCGCACAAGACGATAGGTTAAGGATCAGCCGGGCCCGTGCCCCGCAGCACATGGAGAACACAATGCGCCTTTCCACCAAGCTCCTGAGCGCCGTTGCGGCGCTCGCCATGATGGCGACCGCCGCCCAGGCCCAGGTCGTCGTCTCCTCCAAGATCGATACCGAAGGCGGCGTGCTCGGCAACATCATCAAGCAGGTGCTCGAGGCCAACGACATCGCGGTGACCGACCGCATTCAGCTGGGCGCCACGCCCATCGTGCGCGAGGCCATCACCGCCGGTGAAATCGACATCTATCCCGAATATACGGGCAATGCTGCGTTTTTCTTCGAAAAGGCCGACGACCCGCTGTGGAACGATGCCACCAAGGCCTATGACGAAGCCAAGAAGCTCGACTACGACGCCAACAAGATCGTCTGGCTGGCGCCCTCGCCCGCCAACAACACGTGGGCCGTCGCGGTGCGCAACGATGTCGCCACCGCCAACAAGCTCGCCACCTTCAGCCAATTCGGTGCCTGGGTCGCCGGCGGCGGCGAGGTCAAGCTGGCCGCATCGTCCGAATTCGTCAATTCGCCCGGCGCCCTGCCCAAGTTCCAGACCGTTTATGGCTTTACCCTCAAGCCCGACCAGCTGGTGACCCTGTCGGGTGGCGACACCGCCGCCACCATCGCCGCCGCCGCCCAGCAGACCAACGGCGTCAACGCCGCCATGGTCTATGGCACCGATGGCGGCATCGCCCCCTCGGGCCTGACCGTGTTGGAAGACGACAAGGGCGTCCAGCCCGTCTACCAGCCGTCCCCGATCATCCGCGAGGCAGTGCTCAAGGAACACCCGGAAATCGAAACTCTCCTGGCGCCGGTGTTTGCCAAGCTTGACCTCGTGACCCTGCAAACGCTGAACGGCCGCGTCCAGGTCGGCGGCGAAGCGGCTGCCGCGGTAGCCACCGACTTCCTGACGACGAATGGGTTTTTGAAGTAATTCAACTCTGCGGGTGAGGAGAGATTCCCCCTCACCCGTCTCGCCCTCCGGGCGATCCACCCTCTCCCCGACGGGGAGAGGAATAGAAAGCCAGATGCCCTCTTATTCTTCTCCCCGTTGGGGAGAAGGTGGCGCGCAGCGCCGGATGAGGGGGCTTCCCGCCGCGCAATCTGAATCACAGGGGCCGTATGAGCATCGCCATCACCGCCGCTTCATCCCGCCCCGCCTGGCTGGCGCTCGATAAGCTCGGTGTGCTGATCGCCATTATTGCCGCCTTCGGTGCCATCCAGCCCTTTGCTCTGTTTCGCGCCAACCGGATCGTGCTGGGGGAGCCGCGCTTCTTGCTCGACGCGCTGCCCGGCTTTGTCTCCGGCGTCCTCATCGGCGTCCTGCTTGTCGGCTTTGCCACCGCGCTGCTGCGGTTTGCGGTGTTCGCCAAGCTCGTCGCCGGCTTTCTCGTGCTGGGTATGCTCTTCGTCCTCCTCGGCTGGTCGGCGCACTATCTGACGCCCGAGGGCGATACCTTCGCCCGCGTCTCGCCCGGCTCCGGCTTCTGGCTTTTGGTGTTCGCCTTCGCCCTTTTGGTGACGGACGCGCTGACCCGCCTGCGCCTCAGGCCGTGGCCGCGCATCGCCATCCTCGCCGCCGTCGCCATGGCCTTGGGCGCTCTGCTCTGGAGCGGCGCCTGGAACGATCTGTCGATCCTCAAGGAATACGCCACCCGGGCCGCGCCGTTCTGGCAGGAGGCGCGCACCCATCTGGTGCTGGCCTTCGGCTCGGTCGCCGTCGCCACCATCGTGGGCATACCGGTCGGCATCGTGTGCTACCGCGTCCGCCCGGTGCGGGCGGCGGTGCTCAACGTGCTCAACATCGTCCAGACCATTCCATCCATCGCCCTGTTCGGGCTCTTGATCGCGCCCCTGGCCTGGGTCGCGGCAACGGTGCCCGGCGCCCGCGCCATCGGCATTTCCGGCATCGGCATCGCCCCGGCCCTGGTGGCCCTGTTCGCCTATTCGTTGCTGCCCATCGTGTCCAATACCGTAGTGGGGCTGCAAAGCGTATCGCCCGCCGCCATCGACGCGGCGCAGGGCATGGGCATGACCGGGCGGCAGCGGCTGCTGGGCGTGGAACTGCCATTGGCCTTTCCGGTGATCCTGACCGGCATCCGCATCGTCCTCGTCCAGAACATCGGGCTGGCCACCATCGCCGCATTGATCGGCGGGGGTGGCTTCGGCGTATTCGTGTTCCAGGGCATCGGCCAGACCGCCATGGACCTGGTGTTATTGGGGGCGGTGCCCACGGTAGCCCTCGCCTTTGCCGCCGCCGTGGTGTTGGATGCGGCGGTGGAGATGACGAGCAGGGGGAGGAGAGTATGAGTTCGGTTGCCCCCTCATCCGCCCTTCGGGCACCTTCTCCCACGAGGGGAGAAGGGGAACTCGGTGGCTGTCTGAACTCAATGCCTCCCTTCTCCCCTTGTGGGAGAAGGTGCCCCGCAGGGGCGGATGAGGGGTTCTTTGAGCGCATACAAAGGCAGGTCGCATGATCGAAATTGACGACATCACCAAGATCTACGGCGAGACCGCCGTTGTCGATCGCGTGTCCATGGTCATCGATCCGGGCACCATCTGCGTCGTCGTCGGCACCTCGGGCTCGGGCAAGACTACGCTGATGCGCATGATCAACAAGCTGGTCGAGCAAACCTCCGGCGCCATCCGCATCGACGGCGAGGATATTGCCGGGATCCCCGCCTATGAACTGCGCCGCCGCATCGGCTATGCCATCCAGGGCCATGGCCTGTTCCCGCACCGCACCGTGGGGCAGAACATCGCCACGGTGCCCAAGCTGCTTGGCTGGGACAAGGCCAGGACTGCCGCCCGCGTCGAGGAATTGCTGACCCTGTTCCAGCTCGATCCGGCCCAATTTCGCGACAGGCTCCCCAACGAACTCTCGGGCGGCCAGCAGCAACGCGTCGGCGTGGCGCGTGCCCTGGCCGCCGGGCCCAACATCCTGCTCATGGACGAGCCCTATGGCGCGCTTGACCCGGTGATCCGCGCCAAGGCGCAGGAGGACCTCCTGGCCATCCAGCGCCGCTTCCAGACCACTATCGTGCTGGTGACGCACGATATGGAAGAAGCTATCCACCTGGGCACCAAGATCGCGGTGATGGACAAGGGCAAGCTGCTCCAGCACGACACGCCCCAGCAGATCATCGCCAATCCGGCCACCCCCTTCGTGGCCGAACTGATCGGCAGCGCCGAGCGACCGTTCCGCTTGTTGTCGCTGGGCAAGGTGGCCGACCATATCGAGCCGGGCAACGGGGCCGGCACCCCGCTCGATGTCGGCGTGACGCTGCGCGACGCCTATGCAGAACTGCTCTGGTCCGGGCGTCCGGCTTTGCCGGTCACGCGTGACGGGCGAGTGGTGGGGCAGGTGAGCCTGTCCCAACTGGCGCGGCTGGCGGCGCGGCCCCAATGAAGCCAGGCCTGCTCATCCGGCTGGCAGTCTTCGGCGGACTGGTGCTGTTCCTCTTGCATCCCGACAGCTTTGCCGGCTTCTTTTCCCTTTTCACCAAGAACAACCAGCCGGCCATCTACAACCAGGGCAGCCTCCTCGACATCACGGTCAACCACGTGCTGATCGTGCTCGCCGCCACGCTGGCGTCGACCATCATCGCCGTTGGCCTTGCTGTCGTGGTGACCCGTCCTTTTGGCGCCGAATTCCTGCCGCTGTCGCGCTCGCTCGCCAATGTGGGGCAAACCTTTCCGCCCGTCGCCGTACTGGCCCTGGCCGTGCCGGTGCTGGGCTTTGGCACCGCGCCGACCCTGGTGGCGCTGTTTCTTTATGGCCTGCTGCCCATTTTCGAGAACACGTTGACCGGCCTTGCCAGTCTGCCGCCCGCGGTCACCGACGCTGCCAAGGGTGTGGGCATGACCGGCTGGCAACGCCTGCTCAAGATCGAACTGCCGCTGGCCCTGCCGGTGATCCTGGCGGGGATCAGGCTTTCCACCGTGATCTCGCTGGCCACCGCCACCATCGGCTCCACCGTCGCGGCGCGCACCCTGGGCGAGGTGATCATCGCCGGGCTGACCGCGAACAACACCGCCTTCGTACTGCAGGGCGGGCTCATCGTCGGCGTGCTCGCCGTGTTGATCTATGATGGACTTTCGGCGCTGGAACGGTTTTTGATGGAGCGAACAGGGCAATTGGGCAGGGCAGCGGCGTGATTGGACATTCCCCCAACCACGGTGTCACCCCGGCCTTCGCCGGCATGACATCGATTATGTTGAAGGTTTAGCGCAGATGGCCGATTTCGACCTTGTCCTCTCCGGCCTCGTCGTCCTGCCCGACATCATCGTCGAAAACGGCTATGTCGCCGTCCGCGACGGCAAGATCGATCATGTCGGCAAAGGCACCGCCCCCGCCGCCAGGGACCGCCATGTCTTCGGCAATGCCCTGATCCTGCCGGGCGCCATCGATGCGCAGACCCATTCGCTGAGCCAGAAAAACCAGGAAGATTTCATCTGGTCCACCCGCTCGGCCGCGGCCGGCGGCGTCACCACCATCATCGACATGCCCTATGACGAGGGCAATCTGGTCTGTTCGGCCGAAGCAGTGCGGAGCAAGGTCGCGCACGCCTCGCCCCAGGCGCGCGTGGATTTCGCCCTGTACGGCACGGTGAACCCGGAGGAGGGCGCCGCCCGCATTATCGAGCAGGTCGAGGCCGGCGTCGCCGCCTTCAAGTTCTCCACCTTCGGTACCGATCCCGTCCGATTTCCGCGCATTCCGCCGGCGCTGCTGGAAGACTGCTTCGCCGCCATCGCCCCCACCGGGCTGACCGCCGGCGTGCACAACGAGGATGACGAGGCTGTTCGCGCCGCCATGGCCAGGGTCAAGGCCCTGGGCATCACAAACTATCGGGCCCATGGCCTCAGCCGGCCCCCGCTGACCGAACTGCTGGCCAGCCTGCAGATCTACGAGATCGGCGCCGCGACCGGCTGTCCGGCCCATGTCGTGCATTGCTCGCTGGGCCGGGGCTACGACATCGCCAGGAGCTATCGCGACCAGGGTTTTGCCGCCACCATCGAGTGCTGCATCCATTATCTGGTGCTCGACGAGGAAAACGACGTCAAACGGCTCGGCGGCAAGGCCAAGATCAATCCCCCGATCCGCTCCCGCGCCGAACTCGAAAAGCTTTGGGAACACGTCCGCTGGGACCGCGTGACCATGGTCTCCACCGACCATGTCAGCTGGTCGGAGGATCGCAAGACCAACCCCGACATGCTCGCCAACGCCTCGGGGGTCCCCGGCCTCGAGGTCATGGTCCCCCTGTTCGTCAAGGGCGCCATCGAGCGCAACATCGCCCTGACCACGGCGGCCAGGCTCATGGCCCGCAATCCGGCCCGCCATTTCCGCATCGACCACGCCAAGGGCGCCCTGGAGGCCGGCAAGGATGCCGACATCACCGTGCTATTCGACCGGCCCAAGGTCTATGACGCAGCGGCCAGCGGCAACAACGTCGTTGGCTGGTCGCCCTATAACGGCATCGAGCTGCCCTGGACGGTCGGGCTGACCTATCTGCGCGGGCAACTGGCGTTTGATGGCACGAGCGTGGTCAGCCAGCCGGGCATGGGGCGGTTCGTCCGGCCGGAGGTCAGGGTCTGATGCCGGCAACCCCCACCCCTATCCCCTCCCAATCTGTTTTCGGACCCTCATCCACCGAGTTTGCGGCTCGATCGTCTTCGTCCGCGGGGCTCTTTAGTCATACGCGGGCAGCGACATGATCCGCAATTCCCCCATCCGCGCCGATCGCATCGCCGCCGATATCGACGCCCTCGCCGAGATCACCGAGCCCGGTCGGCCCTATACCCGTCGCGCCTTCACGCCCAAGTTTGCCGAAGGCCGCGCCTGGTTGGAACAGCAAATCGAACACGCCGGCTTTTCCAGCCATATCGACGCGGCCGGAAACCTGATCGCTACCATTCCCGGCCGGCGGCCCGACCTGGGCACGATCATGCTGGGATCGCACTCCGATACCGTTCCCGACGGCGGCAAATTCGACGGCATTGCCGGCATCGCCGCCGCTCTGGAAGTGGCCCGCGCGCTCAAGGAGGGGAGGATCGAGTTGGATCACACCCTGGAAATCGTCGATTTCCTCGCCGAGGAGGTCTCGGTTTTCGGGGTATCCTGCATTGGCAGCCGGGCCATATCGGGCACGCGGCCCGCCGAGTGGCTGGAGCTTCGCAGCGACGATCTGAGCCTGGAGACCGCCATAGCGCAGATTGGGGGCGAGCCTGCGGCCGACGCAACCCGCAATGATATCAAGGCGTTCCTCGAACTTCATATCGAGCAGGGTCCGATCCTTCAGGATGGGCGCATCGACATCGGCGTGGTCACCGCCATTGCCGGGATTACCCGCATCGAAATCATCGTCGAGGGCCGGGCCGATCATGCCGGCACCACGCCGATGGGCTGGCGCAAGGATGCCCTGACCACCGCGGCCTGGATCACGCTCGGGGTCCAGGAACTGGGAAAGGCGCTGGCCCAGGGGCAGTTTCATTTTGCTGCAACCGTCGGCGAATTCATCGTCGAGCCCAACGCCGCCAATGTCGTGCCCGCCCGGGTGCGCATGCTGATCGACGCGCGCGCCGAGCACCGCCCGGACATGGATCGCTTCATCACCGAGCTGGAACGGGGCATTACCGGGATCGCGAAAAAAACCGGCGTCACCGTCCAGGCGCCCCGCATCGTTTCGGACAATCATCCAACCCTTTGCGATCCCACACTTTTGGATGCGCTGGACAAGGCCTGCGACACCGCCGACGCCACCCACCGGCGCATGGCCTCCGGCGCCGGGCACGACACGGCCTGGATGGCGCGGATCACTAAGGCGGCGATGATCTTCGTGCCCTGTCTCGATGGCCGCAGCCACACGCCGGACGAGTTCGCCACCGCCGACGACATCGCCCTGGGTGCCCGCGTGCTGCTGGACGCCGTGCTCGCGCTCGACAAGACCTTGCAGGAGGATCGCTAGCATGGGCCGCATTCTGACCGAAAAAGACGTGGAACCGGCGGTCAAGGGCGGCTCCGTCTATGCCGCCGGTGGCGGCGGCTGGGCCGATCACGGGCGCATGCTGGGGCTGGCGGCGGTCAATACCGGCCGGCCCGAACTGGTGAGCATCGAGGAACTCGATGCCAACGATTGGGTGGCGACATCGGCTGCCATCGGCGCGCCGGCCTCCACCACGCCGTGGGAAATGCAGGGCATCGACTACATCAAGGCGACCGCCCTGCTGCAGGACACGCTGGGCGAAAAGCTCAGCGGACTGATGGTGGGCCAGAACGGCAAATCCTCGACCCTCAACGGCTGGCTGCCCTCGGCCGTGCTCGGCACCAAGGTGGTCGACGCCGTCGGCGACATGCGCGCCCACCCGACCGGGGACATGGGCTCGATCGGCCTGGCGGGATCGCCGATCCAGATGATCCAGACCGCCGTGGGCGGCAACCGGGCCGACAATCGCTATATCGAACTGGTGGTCAAGGGCGCGACTGCCAAGATCTCGCCCATCCTGCGCACGGCGGCGGACCAGTCGGGCGGCTTCATCGCCTCCTGCCGCAACCCGGTACGGGCCAGCTATGTGCGCGACAACGCGGCGCTGGGCGGCATATCGCTGGCCTTGGCGCTGGGCGAAGCGATCATCGCTGCCGAAGGCAAGGGGCCCGGCGCGGTGATCGATGCCATCGTCAAGACCACCGGCGGCGCCATAGTGGCGCGCGGCACCGTCCACGCCAAGGACGTGGTCTATACCAAGGAAGCCTTCGACATCGGCACCATTACCCTAGGCCAGGGCGACACCGCCTCGACGTTGCATCTGATGAACGAATACATGGCGCTCGAAGATGCCGGCGGCACGAGGCTGGCGACGTTTCCCGACGTGATCACCACGCTCGACGCCTCCGGCACACCGCTATCGGTCGGCCAAATTCGCGTGGGCATGTATCTGTTCGTGCTGCAGGTGCCCAAGACGATCATCCCCCTGGCATCCAGCGTGCTGGACCCCAGCGTCTATCCATTTGTCGAGGATCGGATGGGGATCGAGCTGGCAAAGTATGCGCTGAGTTAGCTGACTTTCTTACCCTCGCCCCTTGAGGGAGAGGCAATCGCATATGCGTTATGGCAGTATCTTTCAAAGCCGCAGTGCGGCTCCTCCCCCTTCCAGGGGGAGGTTGGGTGGGGGTGCGAGAGCCGTGATATCGAGACCAACCCACCCCCACCTTGATCCTCCCCCTGAAAGGGGAGGCGTCGACTGCGACATGGCGCCAAGAGTTTTGGCTACATGCAATTTCCCTCCACTCAAGGGGGAGGGGACGATAGAGCTGAAAGCTTCGAGGTTTTGCAATGCCCACGCCCAATCCGCGTCACCCCGACTTCCCCATTCCCGGCGGGCCCGAGCTGCGCGCCAAGGGGTGGCGGCAGGAGGCGCTGCTGCGGCTCCTCGAAAACGTGCTGGCGGTGGGCGAGAACCCCAACGAGCTGATCGTCTATGCCGCCTTGGGCAAGGCGGCCCGCAACTGGGCCAGTCACAAGGCCATTGTCGAAACGCTGCTGCGCATGGACGAGGACCAGACCCTGATCATCCAGTCCGGCAAGCCGATCGGGCTGCTCAAGACCCATGCCAAGGCGCCGCTGGTGATCATGGCCAATTGCAATATCGTGGGGCAATGGGCCAAGGCCGAAGTGTTCTACGAGCTGGAAAAGCAGGGGCTGATCTGCTGGGGTGGACTCACGGCCGGCGCGTGGCAATATATCGGCAGCCAGGGGGTGATCCAGGGTACCTACGAGATTTTCATGCGCATCGCCGAGAACCGCTTCGGCGGCTCGCTGGCCGGCCGCTTCATCCTGACGGCGGGCCTGGGCGGCATGGGCGGCGCGCAGCCGTTGGCCGGGCGCATGGCCGGGGCGGCGATCCTCTGCGTCGATATCGATGCGGAACGGGCGAAAAAGCGCCAGGAGATCGGCTATCTCGAAGCGATCGCGCCGGACCTGGATACGGCCCTGGCGATGATCGAGCGGGCGGTTGCCGAACAGCGCGCGACCTCGATCGGGCTGGTCGGCAATGCCGCTGAGATTTATCCCGAAATCGCGCGGCGCGGCATCGTTCCCGACATCGTCACCGACCAGACTTCGGCGCATGACCTGGTCTATGGCTATGTGCCCAAGGGTATGTCGCTGGCCGAGGTCAGGCGGTTGCGCATCGAGGGCCCCGGCCAATTGATGGCGGCAAGCCGGGCATCCATCGCCGAGCATGTGCGGGCCATGCTGGCCTTCCAGCAGGCGGGCAGTGAAGTGTTCGACAACGGCAATCTGATCCGCACCCAGGCCAAGGCCGGCGGCGTCGAGAATGCGTTCGACATCAAGATTTTTACCGAAGCCTATCTGCGGCCGCTCTTTGCTCGTGCAATTGGTCCGTTCCGCTGGATGGCCCTGTCAGGCGAGCTGGACGACATCCGCAAGATCGACGACCGGCTGCTGGCGATGTTCCCGGACAATCGCATCGTTACCAACTGGATCGCCCTGGCGCGCCGGCATGTGCCGTTCGAGGGCCTGCCGGCACGGATCGCGTGGCTGGGCCATGGCGAGCGGACGGCGCTGGCCCGGGCGGTCAACGCCATGGTGGCGGACGGGACGCTGGCCGGCCCGGTCGCCTTCAGCCGCGACCACCTCGACGCCGGGGCGATGGCGCATCCCAACATCATGACCGAGCACATGCAGGACGGCTCCGACGCCATCGCTGATTGGCCCATGCTGGACGCCATGCTGCTGTGCTCGTCCATGGCCGACCTGGTGGTCGTCCATTCCGGTGGCGGCGGTTATGCGGGCTTCATGACATCCGCTGGCGTGACCGTGATTGCCGACGGTACCGCGGCGGCGGATGAACGGCTCGAGCGGGCCCTGACCAACGACACCGCGCTGGGCGTCATGCGCTACGCCGATGCGGGATATGAGGAGAGTTTCGCCGAGATCGCCGCGAAGGGCATCGGACATATCAAGGTTGGTTGAAATTCTGGTCAGACTAATGTAAATTCTAGACAGAATGGAGGCCGACATGGCGACGTGGCAAGTGCAACAGGCGAAGAGCCGGCTCAGCGAGGTGATTGAGAAGGCACAAAACGAGGGCCCGCAAACTATCACCAAGCATGGGGTCGATGTTGCGGTCGTGTTGTCTATCGACGAATATCAGAGACTGAGCGGTCAAAAAAAGAGAACCTTGGTCGACCATCTTCTGCTATTTGGCCCAAAATTTGATGATTTTGAACTACCCCCACGTCAAATCGATCCTCCACGTGATTTGAACCTGTTTGATGACGATGTAGATGGCGAGAGCGCTGCTTGAGCTATATTTTTGATACGAACGTGGTTTCGGAGACCCGAAAGCGTCGTGCTTCCCCGTCAATGCTCGCTTTTCTACGTTCGATCAGAGACGAGCCGACCTATATTAGCGTACTGACGTTGGGAGAGTTGCGCCGGGGCGTTGTTGGCAAGCAAGCGGCCAACCCCGAAATGGCCGATGTGTTTATGCAATGGTTGTTAGACATCGAGCGCGACTACGCGAATACGACCTGTGAGATAACGGCAGCAATTGCCTACCGTTGGGGTGAAATCACAGTAGGGCGGACGCGTCCCGCCATCGATTCTTTGATTGCGGCCACCGCGTTGGTCAATAATTTCACGGTCGTAACTAGAAACGAGCGCGATTATCGAGATTTCGGATTGCGAGTTATCAATCCCTGGACTGCCTAAACCTCGTTACGCCAGCTATATTGCGGGGAATAGCCCAGCATGCGCTTGGCCTTTTCGATGCTCAACAGCGTGCCGTTATGGGTCAGGTTGCCCTTCGTCGGAACGCCCGGAAAGACTTCGGCCAAAAGCGACATGTTGGAGCGGCTCATGACTGTATCGGCATTGGCGATAATGAAGGCTTCAAAGCCGGTGAAATCGGCCTGGATCGAGCGGCGCACGGCCTGGGCGCCATCGCGCGCATCGATATAGCCCCATAAATTCCACTTGCGGCCGCGCGGGTCGGCGTCGAATTTGGGGAAGGCGGCATAGTCTTCCGGGTTCATGACATTGGAAAACCGTAGGCCGACGATGCGCAATGAGGGGTCCCAGCGGCAGAACTGGGCGGCCATGGTTTCGTCGAGCAGCTTGCCCAGCGAATAGGCGCTTTCCGGGCGCGGGAAGTAGTCCTCGTCCACCGGGGCATAGGGCGGCGGCGTGTCGAACGGCAGGCCGAGCACGGTTTCGCTCGAGGCAAAGACGATGTTCTTGATGCCCGCGAGCCGGCTGGCTTCGAAGATATTGTAGGTGGTCGGCACGTTGTTGGCGAAGGTCTTGGCATTGGGCGCCAGACCCGGTGCCGGAATGGCCGCCAGGTGCACCACGGCATCGAAAGGCCCGCCGCGCTCGTCGACGCCGCCCAGGATGGCGCTGGCGACCTGGCCGAAATCGGTCAGATCGATCCTCACGCTCTTGCAGATCGGCTCGGGCAGCGCTTGCTGGTCGATGTTGAGCACGTCATAGCCATGCGCCACCAGATCGCGCAGCACCGCCCGCCCGAGCTTGCCGCTGCCGCCTGTCACCAGCACCTTGGCCATTCGATCCTCCTGATGTTTTAAGCACTTGGCATGCCCCGTTGCGATAACCGTAAGCCCTAACGCGAGCGCTGCCAACCCGGCGCGAATGATGAACGCTTTATGAATGGCTCTCTCAGGACCGGTTCAAGACGAATCCGGCACGCTCCCAATCATCGGGACCGGGGCAGGGTTGGGGGAACAACTGAAATGAACAAGCGCCAGGAAAAAGTCTTGATCGCTACGCTCTGCGGCCTGGTGCTGACGGCGGCCGGTGGTTTGGCGGTGCAGCCCGCGACGGCCACCGCATCCGGCATCGGCCACCTGGCGCAAGTGAGCGGCCCTGCACAATCGGATCAAGTCACCCTGCGCAAATGACGCTGGCGATCGCGGCGTCCAAAGCCTGCCGCCGCACGGGCGGTGGTCCATCTGCGAGCTTTGCGGTTCTCCCGCCGCACGGACCCTGTAGACTCCCAGATGGACTTCCACCCTTGCGGGTAGCTGCGATGGCCTGACCTCCGTCCCATGCGATGTTGACTTTTCCGGTCCGGTGCTGTTCGCAAGGCAGCCCGGACCGGAGTTTTTGCCATGCACGCCAATCCCATTCTTGCCGAACTCACCCGCGGCAACTGGCTCGAGAATATCTATCGCGGCGCTTTTGCCGTGATCGACGGCGATGGTCGCCTGATCGCCTCCGCCGGCGACATCGAGCGGGCGATATTTCCCCGCTCGGCGATCAAGTCCATGCAGGCTCTGCCGATTTTCGCCAGACACGCGGCCGACGCGTTTCACCACACCGAGGAAGAGCTGGCGCTGGCCTGCGCCTCCCACCATGGCGAAGACGCCCACGTGACGGTTGCCGCCGGCTTGCTGGACCGGCTCGGCCTGTCGGTGGCAGATCTGGAATGCGGCGCCCATGCGCCCACCAATGCGGCAGCGCGCGAGGCGCTGCGTGCCAGTGGCCGTGAGCCGAGCGCGCTGCACAACAATTGCTCGGGCAAGCATTCGGGCATGCTGAGTGTGGCGCGGGCCATGGGCGTGCCGACGGCTGGTTATGTCGGGCGCGAGCACGCCGTGCAACGCGTGGTGCGCGAGGCAGTGGAAACCGTGATCGGCGAGCCCCTGAGCGAGGGAAAATGCGGCACCGACGGCTGTTCCATTCCCACCTTTGCCGCCCCGCTGCGCGCCTTCGCGCATGGCTTTGCGCGCATGGCGACCGGCCACGGCCTGCCCGCCGACTATGCCAGCGCCGCCCAGCGCCTGTTCGACGCTGCAACCAGCCATCCGCATCTGGTGGCCGGAACCGGTCATGCCGATACCCAGATCATGGGCGCCTTTGGCGGAAGGGTGATGCAGAAGGTCGGCGCCGAAGGCGTGCACTGCGGCGCCATTCGCGACAAGGGCTGGGGCTACGCCATCAAATGCGATGACGGCAATAACGCGGCATCCACCGCCATGCTGGCCGGACTGCTGCTGGCGATCGCGGACCCCGACGCGGCGCAGACCGAACTGCTCAAGACCTTCGCCAGCCAGACCATCCGCAGCGTGCGTGGAGCCGATGTGGGCGTGTTGCGGGTCACCGGAGCGGTGCGGACCTAGTTGTTAGGGGTTTCCCCGACCGTATTGTCGAGAATGGTCAGCTGCGGATAATTGCTGGCATTGGCGATCAAATCGGTTTCGACCATGTCGGACCAGGCCATGCCGACAATGGCGCGTTCGGGCGCAAAGATCAGGTTGTTGGCGATGTGGGCAGGTCCGGCGCCGGGAGCGACGCTGACGGCGATGCCGATCAGGATGTCGTGCATGACGTTGTTGGCGACCAGCACGTTGCGCAGATAGGGACCGTATCCGGCAGCGATGGCGGGGCCCGGGACCTTGGAAATGCTGTTGCCGGTGACCGCCGCCTCGGCTTCCGCCGAGATGCCGAACGGGGTAGTGTCGGGATTGACCCGTGAGAGCGGAGCGATGTTGCGCACGATATTGCCGGTGCAGACGGCCAGATAGCCGCCCTCGTTGAAATTGGTCATCGAAATGCCGCCGGCAGCGCCATCGACAATGTTGTTCGCGATGACCGAGCCGGAAAAACCGAACTCGGAAAAGATCGCCACTTCACCCGAATTGAGGCAGGTATTGCCGCTGACCTGGGTGTCATTGGTGGCATTGAGCCGGATGGCGGTGAAGGCGCAATCGCTGATGTGATTGTCGGCCACGATCACGCCACCGGCCTTGAACACGTTGATGCCGTTGCCATTTTGGCCGTTGCCGCCACCAACCGCCTTGATGCCGGCAATGCGGTTCTGCGTGACGATGGCGCCATCCGGCCCGGCCTCGCTGCGCCAGATGCGGATGCCGGCATTGCCGCAGGCGGCAATAGTATTGCCGGTGATCAGCAGGCCGTGATTGTCGAGAGCATGGATGGCGGCGTCGGCATGATCGGCGAACGTGCAGTCGCGGACGGTGACCGCCGAACCGGTAATCGTCAGGCCCGAGCCGGTACCGCCGCGAAAGGCGCAACGGTCCAACATCACGTCCCGGCTTTGGTCGATCGAAAGCAGCGCCTGCTCGTTCGCGCCGGCCTCGAACCCGATATCGCGCAGCACCACGGACCCGGCGCCGGCTATCGTGGCGACCACATTGCCGTCCAGTCCCGCGAGAACGGTGCGGCCCGGCACGCCTTCGATGGCGACATTGCCGGGGATGGCCAGATCGCGCACGAGGATGCGTCCGGCCGGCAGGGTCAATTGAACTCCGGACGCCGCAGCGTTATCGAGCAGCGCTTGCAATGCACCGGTCTGGTCCGCACCGCTGTCCGGCACGAGCTCCGGTCGCGATTGGGCCATGCCCGGCAGCGTCGTGCCCAGCGTCGCTGCCGCCATGCTGGCCAGGACGGTGCGGCGATTGGTGGGGGCGGATTTGGTCATGGACCCAATGTGCCCGTGGCGAAACCGTGCCGCCAGCACAGACGCCGCTGATGGTAAAGCCCCGATGCACGCGCCGGCCCCGCGCTTCGTCTTGTCCCGCGCTGCCGCGAGCGGCTATAAGCCATGCCACAACGATTTGCGTGGGGCAGGCGATGTTGGTTGATGACAAGGTTTATCTGGGCACCAGCACGCGGCCGGAATACCTGGCGCTACGCTACGGCAATCGGCACGGGCTGATCACCGGGGCCACCGGCACCGGCAAGACGGTGACCCTGCAGATCATGGCGGAAGGTTTTTCGCGCGCCGGCGTGCCGGTGTTCTGCGCCGACGTGAAAGGCGATTTGTCGGGTATTGCCATGACCGGGACGGCACAGGACTTCCTCGTCAAGCGCGCAGCCGATATCGGCATGGACGATTACGCAGTTACGGCATTCCCCACCATGTTCTGGGATTTGTTCGGCCGCCAGGGCCATCCCATTCGCACTACCATTTCCGAAATGGGACCGCTGCTGCTCAGCCGCATGCTGGAGCTCAACGACACCCAGGAAGGCGTGCTCAACATCGCCTTCAAGCTGGCCGACGATGAAGGGCTGCTGCTGCTCGACCTCAAGGATCTGCGCGCCTTGCTGGTGGATATCGGGCAGCGGGCCGACGCGGTTTCCGCCACCTATGGCAATGTGGCGACGGCCTCGATCGGCGCGGTGCAGCGAGCGCTGCTGGTGCTGGAACAGCAGGGCGGCGAGAATTTCTTTGGCGAGCGGGCGCTGGACATCGCCGACCTCATGCGCACCGACCGCGACGGGCGCGGCTTCGTGTCGGTGCTGGCCGCCGATGAGTTGATGCGAGCGCCCCGTCTTTACGCGACGTTCCTGTTGTGGCTGCTGTCGGAACTGTTCGAGGACCTGCCCGAAGTGGGCGATCCGGACAAGCCCAGGCTGGTATTCTTTTTCGACGAGGCGCATCTGCTGTTCGACGGGGCGCCCAAGGCGCTGGTCGACAAGGTTGAGCAGGTGGTCAAGCTGGTGCGCTCCAAGGGTGTCGGGGTTTATTTCGTGACACAGAATCCCGTCGACGTGCCTGAGGCCGTGCTGGCGCAATTGTCCAACCGGGTGCAGCATGCCCTGCGCGCCTATACGCCGCGGGAGCAGAAGGCGGTGCGCGTGGCGGCCGAGACCTTCCGGCCCAATCCCGATTTTTCCACCGAGGAGGTGATCACCCAATTGGGTACCGGCGAGGCGCTGGTCTCGGTGATCGAGGACAAGGGCATTCCCTCGATAGTGGGGCGCACGCTGATCCGGCCCCCATCGTCGCGACTGGGGCCGATCCTGCCCGAGGAACGCCGCGCCATTCTGGCCAATTCGCCGGTGGCGGGTCTTTACGACACGGTGGTGGATCGCGATTCGGCATTCGAGGTGCTGGCCAAGAAGTCGATGGCCAAGCAGGCGGCTGAGGAGCAGCAGCGGCTCGATGACGAGCGCGCCAAGGCGGACCAGAAGGAACGTGCGGAGCGCACCTACCAGGACGGTCGCCCGCCGGCGCGGCGTGCCTCTACCCGGCAAAGCCCTGCCGAAGCGGCGATGAACTCGCTGGCGCGCACGGTCGCCAATCGCCTGGGGAGCGCGCTGGTGCGCGGTATCCTGGGCAGCCTCAAGCGCGGCCGCTGAGCATGGCGAGCAAGCCATTGGTGCTGGCGGTTTTCGCCTCCGACAGGGGCGCCGGAGACGCCGAGCGCTCCAGCATCATGACCCAGGCCGGCATGTATTTCGCCCGCCATGGTGCCAGCATCATCTGCGTGGCGGAAAATGGCGTCATCCCGGTGCCGCTGGTGACCGCGGCGCGCTCCGCCGGTGGCAGCGTGCGGATCATCGCCGACGCCAGCATCGCCCTGCCGCGCGCGCTGGAGGGGGTGCCGATGGAGGTGCTGGCCGAAACGCCCGAGCGTCTGGGGCGGGTGGCGGCGCTGGCCGATGCCTTGGTGGCGCTGCCGGGCTCGCTGGCCTCTGCCTCGGCTTTATTCGGCGCCTGGAGCGCCAGCAAGGCCAGCGGCAAAGCGATCCCAGTGGTGATGCTCAACCGGCACCGCGCCTTCGACGTTATGCGCGGCTATGCGGCCGACGTGCTGTCGCCGGGCTTGCCGGGGCACGAACGCGCCGTCCAATTCGCCGATTCGGTGGAAGATGCGTGGAACCGGGTCAGCCGCCTGGCGCAGGACAGGCACTAGGCGCCGGCCGAGGCGATCGGCGCGTTGCTTTAGCCTTCGAGGCCAGGATGGCGCGGCTTGCGGCGGTCTGGGAACAACTGCACCACATTGTCCGACGAACGCCGCGACGCGATAATGATGGGCAATAGCGGGCTGACGCGATTGCGCCGGTCGGGGCCCCGATAGCCATTGCCACCGCTGACCACGGGACGCGTATGCAAACGCGCCTGCACGCGCTGCAGCAAATGGCGCGGCGACATCGGCTTGACCAGCACCTCGTCGATACCGGCGCTGATCGACTGATGGCGCATGGGCGGTGTGATGGTGCGGGTCAGTGCGATTACCTGCACCTCCCGCGATTCGATCCGGTTATCCATCCGGATCGCCTCGACCATCTCATAGGCCGGGCGGCCTTCGCGATCGAAATCGCAGACCAGGACGTCGACCGGAGCCAGGCGCATATAGGCCAGCAAGGCCATGTCGCTGTCGAACTGGCGCACGCGCAGGCGAACATCGCCCGCCAGCACCATCGACAGGATCGAGGACAGCGCCGGCGTGGCCGCGATCACTGCAACGGTTTTGGCCGGTTCGGACACTGCGACTCCTCAATGGTAAACAAAGCGTTACCACGGTCGAACGCGCCGTTGAAGGGGGCAGTTCCGCAATTGGACAATCCGCAGTGCAAATCGCAGACGGTACCGTCAGGCGCGCCCGACAGCCTGGAGCGCGAAGGCGAAGCACATCGCGGTTTCCTTGAGCCGATCGAACCGGCCCGAGGCGCCGCCATGGCCCGCGCCCATATTGGTGCGCAGGTAGAGCGGCGCATCGCCGGTGCGGGTGGCGCGCAGCCTGGCGATCCACTTTGCCGGCTCCCAATAGGTCACGCGCGGATCGGTCAGCCCGGCCAAGGCAAAAATTGGCGGGTAGTCCTGCGCCGCGACCTGCTCATAGGGCGCATAGGCCGCGATGCGGGCATAGTCCTCGGCCGAGGACAGCGGATTGCCCCATTCGGGCCATTCGGGCGGCGTCAGCGGCAGGGTCTCGTCCAGCATGGTGTTGAGCACGTCCACGAACGGCACCTGCGCCACGATGCCGGCCCATAGATCGGGGCGCAGATTGGCGATGGCGCCCATCAGCATGCCGCCGGCCGAGCCGCCCTGGGCGACAATCTTGCCCTTGGCGGTGAACCCGTCGGTAATCAGCATTTCGGCCGCGGCGATGAAATCGGTGAAAGTATTGGTCTTGTGCTCGCGCCGTCCCTGCACATACCAGCGATAGCCTTTTTCCATGCCGCCACGAATGTGCGCGGTCGCGTGAATGAAGCCGCGATCAACCAGCGACAGGGCGGAGATGGAGAACGCCGCGGGCATCGACATGCCATAGGCGCCATAGCCATAAAGCAGGGCCGGGGCGGTGCCATCCAGCGCCATGCCCTGCCGATAGAGCACCGTGACCGGGACCTGCTCGCCATCGGGAGCGGTGGCAAACAGGCGCCGGGTGACATAGTCGGCCGGATTGTGGCCGGAAGGCACTTCCTGCTCCTTGAGCAAGGTGCGGGTACCGGTGTCGAGATCGAGATCATAGGTGCGCGACGGGGTGGTGGGCGAGGAATAGGTAAGGCGGAACACTGCCGTGTCGAATTCGTAGCCCACCGACATGCCCAGCGAATAGGCTTCCTCATCGAAATTGACGGTCTGCTCGGCATTGCTGCGCAGATCGCGCACGACGATGCGCGGCAGGCCCTCATGTCGCTCCAGGCGCAGGAGGTGGTTCTTGATGACGATGGTATCAAGGATCAGCACGCCCTGCCGATGCGGCACCAGATCGCTCCAGTGCTCGGCGCCGGGCGTGGAAACCGGCGCGGTGACCACCTTGAAGTCCTCGGCACCCTCGGCATTGGTGCGGATGTAAAGGACACCATCGCGCTCCTCGATGTCGTATTCGCGATCGGTGAGGCGCGGCGCCACAAGCCGCGGCGCGCCACCGGTCTCGGCATCGATCAGCCAGCATTCCGACGTCTGGTGATCATGAGCATCGATGACGATGAACTTGTCCGACAGGGTGCGCCCGACGCCCACGAAGAAGCCAGGATCGCGTTCCTCGAAAATGGTGGCGTCATCGTCCTGGGACGTCCCGATGACATGCAGCTTGACGCGGAACGGGCGGTGATTGTCGTCGTATTCGGTATAGTAGATTGCCGAGGAATCGTTGGTCCAGACATAGCTGCCGGCGGTTTCGATGATGACTTCGTCGCTGTCGATGCCGGTGTCGAGATCGCGAATGACGATGTCGTAATATTCCGAACCCGCGCGATCGGCCGCCCAGGCCAGATAGCGGTGCGAACGGTCATGCTCGGCCCCGGCAAAACCGAAATACCCCTCGCCCGCTTCGACATTGCAGTCAAGCAGGACGGTCTCGGCCCCGCCATCGCGCGGCGTTCGCACGATCTGGGGATATTGCTTGCCCTCGAGCATGCGCGAATTATAGGCCCATGGACCATCGGGGCTGGCAATGCCGCTGTCGTCCTCCTTGATGCGGCCACGGATTTCCCGGTAGATCGTCTCCTGCAGCGCCTCGGTCGGCTTGCCGAAATGCGCCTCGAAATAGCTGTTTTCGGCATCGAGATAGCCCCGGATCTCGTCGTCAAGCGCCGCCGGCTCCTGCATGACCTCCTGCCAGTTCACCGCGCGCAACCAATGGTAGGGGTCTTCGCGCACGATAGCGTGGTGCGTGGCCGAATGCGGCTTGCGAGCCGCGATGGGGGGAGTGCTCATGGGGAAGGTCCGGTACAAGGGCGCCAGGCGCGTCGGCGCACATGTAAGCCGGCCGGCCACGGAATGCGAGGGGCAAGCAACGCGCGTATAAGTTGGCAATCACCGGTGGATGGCGCGTGCTCCGCGCCGTTTTGACTTGTTCCCTCGCGCCCAGCCGTTAGTTTGACCGGGCCGGCCGGCGGAGTCGGTCAATGAAAGAGCCATGATTTGGGCCTGTCTCTGGATGCGAGCATAATGCTGGCGGCGCTCGCGCCCTTCGGAGCGGCCGCCTTGGCGCCGCTGGTGCAGCGCGTGGCCGGCCCGTTTGCCGGCTGGGTGCTGGCCCTGGTGCCAGCGGGGCTTTTCGTGGTCCTCTTGGGCTTTGTCGAACCCGTCGCCAGCCGGCATTTCGTGCAGGCCGCCATCGACTGGGTGCCGGCCTATGGGCTGAGCCTGGCATTTTTCGTCGACGGATTGAGCCTGACCTTTGCCCTGGCGATTTCCGGCATTGGCACGCTGGTCCTGATCTATGCCGGCGCCTACTTGCGCGGGCATCGGCACCAGGGCCGCTTTTTCGGCTTCATGCTGGCCTTCATGGGCGCCATGCTGGGGCTGGTGCTGGCCGATAACATGCTGGCGCTGTTTACCTTCTGGGAACTGACCAGCGTCACCTCGTTCCTGCTGATCGGGTTCGATCATGCGAGACAGGCCGCGCGGCGCGGCGCCATCCAGGCCCTGGTGGTCACCAATATCGGGGGCATGGCGCTGCTGTTCGCGGTGATTGTCTGCCAGCAACTGACCGGGGAATGGAATTTGAGCGGGCTGCGCGAGTTCGGCCAGTCTATGCGCGAGAACCCGGCCTATCCCGTGGTGCTGATCGCGTTCCTCCTGGCCGTGTTCACCAAATCGGCGCAGTTCCCGTTCCACTTCTGGCTGCCTAACGCCATGGAGGCGCCGACGCCGGTTTCGGCGTTCCTGCATTCGGCCACCATGGTGCAGGGCGGGGTCTATCTGCTGCTGCGGCTGACCCCGTTTTTGGGCGGCACCCAGGCCTGGACCGTGAGCCTGGTGGCCTTTGGCGGCTTCACCCTGCTGTGGGGCGCGCTGGGCGCGATCCGGCAGACCGATCTCAAGCAGGTGCTCGCGCACAGCACCATCGCCTCGCTGGGCTTGCTGGTGCTGCTGATCGGGATGGGCAGCGAAGCAAGCATTACTGCGGCCATGCTCTATTTCGTTGCCCATGCAGTCTATAAGGCCGCCTTGTTCATGGTGGTCGGCGCCATTGACCATGCGAGCGGCAGTCGCGACCTGACCGGCCTGGGTGGGCTGGCCGACGCCATGCCGGTCAGTTTCATCGCCGCGGCACTGGCGGCGCTCTCCATGCTGGGCCTGCCGCTCACCATCGGCTTCCTGGCCAAGGAGGACATGTATCTGGGCCTGCTGCAACCGCAATGGCCGCAGGTGCTGACGCTCATCGTGCTCGTGATCGGCAATGCGCTTCTGGGCGGCCTGGCGCTGGTGATCGCCGTCCGGCCGTTTCTGGGAACCCAAGTGCCGACCCCCAAGGCGCCACGCGAGGCGCCGGTGGCCATGCTCGCCGGCCCCTTGGTACTGGGCGCCATCGGTGTCGTCGGCGCGCTCAATGCAGGCTGGCTGGGGCACAGCCTGGTCGCGCCCGCCGTATCCAGCGTGCTCGGCATCGCCGCCGAAAGCCATCTGACGGCAGGGGTCGATCTGAGCGGGCTGCCGTTCTGGCTCTCGGCCGCCACGATCGTGCTGGCGCTGGCGATCTTCCTGCAAACCGAAGCGCTGCGCCGCGTACTGCGGCGAACTGCGACTGCCACGGGCTGGACTTTCGATCATGGCTTCGATGCGGCCATGTTCGGGCTGATCCGCGCGGCCGGGGCGCTGACGCGGCTGCTGCACCATGGGCGGCTGGAACTATATCTGGTCCTGGTCTTTGCAGCCTTCGCGCTGGCGGTTCTGGTGCCGGTATTCGGCCTGGGCGGGATCGATGCGCTGCTGCCCAATGCCGAGCTGGGAAACTGGTCGGCCAGGCTGAGCTGGCCGCATCTGCAGCTTTATCAATGGGCCGTGGTGGAACTGGCGGTGCTGGGGCTTGGTGCGGTGCTGTTCGTGCGCAACCGGCTGGTGGCGATCCTGTCGCTGGGCGTGCAGGGCACCGCGGTGGCATTGACTTTTTTGCTGCTGGGCGCCCCGGACCTGGCCTTTACCCAGTTCATGGTGGAAATCCTTTCGGTGGTCATCCTGGCGCTGGTCATGACGCGGCTCAACCTGGATGAGCGCGACCATCGGCAATGGGAGGATCTGGCGCGCGACGGCACGCTCGCCATCGTCGGCGGCGCCGGGGTCAGCCTCCTGCTCCTGGTGGTGCTGGCGGGCGATTTCGATCCGCGCCTAGGCGATTTCTTTACCGCTACCAGCGTTCCGCTGGCCCATGGCGCCAATATCGTCAACGTCATCCTGGTGGACTATCGCGGGCTGGACACGCTGGGCGAAATTTCGGTCGTGATGGGCGCGGGGATCGCCATCCTGGCCCTGTTGCACCGAAGGCGGGTGCGCCCATGAATACCCTGATCTTTCGCACCATGGCCGGGCCGATCGTGGTCATCATGGTGCTGTTTTCGGTGTTCATCTGCCTGCGCGGCCACAACGCACCTGGCGGCGGCTTCATCGGTGGGCTGATCGCGGCGGCAGCCATGGCCGTGCTGGGCCTTGCCAAGGGCTCGAGGGCCGCGCGCAAGGCATTGCGGCTCGATCCGCTGGGCATGGTCGGCTTCGGCGTCGTCATCGCGGCGCTGTCCGGATTGGCCTCGATGGTCACTGGATCCCCGTTCATGACCAGCATCTGGCTCGATCTGCCGCTGGGGGAGACCAGCGTGCCGCTGTCGACGCCGCTGGTGTTCGACATCGGGGTTTACCTCGTCGTGTTCGGAACGCTGACGACGATTGCGCTGGCACTCGAAGAGGATGGGCCATGACCGTCGTCCTCGCCGTGCTTGTCGGCCTGTTCATCGCCGTGGCGATTTATTTCCTCCTGTCGCGCTCGTTGATACGCATGCTGCTGGGACTGGTCATATTGGGCAACGGCATCAATTTGTTGATCTTTTCGGCCGGACGGCTGGGTGCCGGAGCCCCGCCGATCGTACCACGCGGGCTGGAACAGCCAGCCGGACCGATCGCCAATCCGCTGCCGCAGGCGCTGATCCTGACTGCCATCGTCATCGGCTTTGCCATGTTCAGCTTCCTGCTGGTGCTGGCCTTTCGCGCCTATCAGGCGATGGACGCCGAAAATACCGACACCATGCGGCTGGCCGAGCCCGAAGACGCGCCGCGTCCACCGCTGAGTTACTAGGGAAGGGGCCCATCATTTTCGATCTGTCCCGAGCCGTTTTTACCGGCACCACCGCACTAGCCGATTGGGTGATCGTCCTGCCGGTCGTCCTGGCGCTGCTGGGCGCGGCGCTGGCGATCATGCTGCAGCCGGTCCGTGGCGGTGCGGCCACGCTGGCGGTGCTGGTGACCGCGGCCATCCTGGCCTGCGACGTGATCTTGGCACTGCGTGTGCTGGATGGCGGGCCGCTCAGCATGACCATGGGGCGCTGGCTGCCCCCCTTTGGCATCAGCTTTGCCGCCGACATGTTCGGGGCGGGCTTTGCGCTGGTCGCGGCCCTGGTGACGCTGGTGGTGCTGGTCTATTCGCTGGGTGAGCCGCGCCAGCGCGACGACGGGTTCTACCCGCTCGTCCTGCTCCTCCTGGCCGGGGTGAGTGGCGCCTTCCTGACCGGCGACCTGTTCAATCTCTATGTCTGGTTCGAGGTCATGCTGATCGCCTCGTTCGGGCTGATGGTGCTTGGCGGCCGGCCTTTGCAACTCGACGGCGCAGTCAAATACGGCTTCATAAACTTTGTTGCCACCAGCTTTTTCCTGGCGGCGCTGGGCCTGCTCTATGGCGTGCTCGGCACACTCAACATGGCCGACGTTATCGGCCGCGCCTCCGGGGCCAACCCGGCAGCCATCGCCGGGGTGGCGGCGCTGATGGTGCTGTCCTTCGGCATCAAGGCGGCGGTGTTCCCGCTCAATGGCTGGCTGCCGGCATCCTATCATACCCCGCCGGCCGCGGTGTCGGCCCTGCTGGCGGGCCTACTGACCAAAGTGGGCGCCTATGCCATGCTGCGGGTCCTGGTCATGCTGCTGCCGGCCGCGCGCGAGCAGTTCGATTGGCTGCTGGCCGCACTTGCCATCACCACCCTGGTCATCGGCCCGCTCGGGGCCATCGCCGAAACCAACCTGCGCCGTGCCATCGGTTTTCTGGTGATCGGCGGTATCGGCGCCATCATCGCCGGTATCGCCATGCCGTCGCTGCATGGCGTTGGCGGCGCGGGCCTCTATATCGTTCACGCCATGCTGACGCTGACCGCGCTCTATCTTGTCGCCGGACTGATCGAGGCGCTGACCGGCCAGACCGACAGCCGCCGCATGGGCGGGCTCTATGGCGCCCACGCCCCGCTTTCCATCCTGTTTTTCATCACCATGCTGGCGGTTGCCGGCGTGCCGCCATTCCTGGGCTTCTGGCCCAAGCTCTTGTTGCTGGAAGGCGGTATGGGCGATGCCGATCTGCGCGGCGCCGGCACTGCCGGTATCGACTGGATCAGCCTTGCCATTGTGGGAGCGCTGCTGCTCAACGCCGTCCTGACGCTGATTGCCACAAGCCGGCTCTGGGCCCATATCTTCTGGCGTGAGGGGTGGGAGGGGCAAAATTCCGAACACCGCAGCGTGCCGCTCGCCGCGCTGTCCCCGCGCCGCCTGTGGTTCGGCTTTGGCGCGGTGAGTGCCCTTGTGGCGGTGATCGTCGTTGCGGGGCTGCTGCCGGACCGGCTGTTTGCAGCGGCGCTGGCGGGGGCGGGCGACATCATCGATCCCGCCGGCTATATTGCCAGTGTCGGGCTGGCCGGAGGCATCCCATGAACCTGGCCGCGCTCATGATCGTTCTGACCCTGCTTTGGGGCGCCATGACCGGCAGTTTCCATGGCGCCAACCTGCTACTGGGAGCATTTCTGGCGCTGCTCATCTTGATGGTGCTGCGCGGTCGGACCGCCGGCGTGGCCGGGCTGCGCCGCGTGGGGGCGATCGCCATGCTGGCGGGCATGTTCATCCAGGAACTGATGCTGAGCGCCGTGCGCGTGGCGCTGATCGTTCTGATGCCCGACCTGCGATCCCGGCTCCAGCCGGCGATCGTGGCCGTGCCGCTGACGCTCAAGTCGGATGTCGAAATCACGCTTCTGGCCAACATGATCACCCTGACCCCGGGGACGCTCAGCATCGATGTGTCGGACGATCACAGCGTGCTTTATGTGCATGTGTTGACGCTGAACGACCGCGAGGCCTTGCTGGCGGGCATCGCTTCGGGGTTCGAGGCACGCATCAGGGCGGTGTTCGCATGAACGGGGAGGGAGCGTTGGCACTGGCGGGTTATGCCGGCCTGGCACTGCTCGGGGTGGCCCTGCTGCTCTGTGTGGTCCGCATCGTCCTTGGGCCAAAACTGGCCGATCGCGTGCTGGCGCTGGATTTGCTGACGATCGAGGCGCTTGGTTTCGTCGCCATCCTGACTGTCCATACCGGCTACACAGTGTATCTGGATATTGCCATTGCCCTTGGTCTCCTGGGCTTTCTGGCAACCGTGGCGCTGGCGCGCTATATCCTGGTGCGCGCCACCGTCAATGCTGCCCGCGTCAATCGGGAGTCCGCCTCATGATGGCCGAGATCGCTCGTTACGTGGGCGCAGTACTGCTGTCGCTGGGCTCTGTCTTCGGACTTATTGCCGCAGTTGGCGTGTTGCGACTGCCTGATCTCTATACCCGCATGCACGCTGCATCCAAAGCCGGCGCCGTGGGCGGGGGCATGATCCTGCTGGCGGTCGCACTGGCTTGCCTCGATGGCGCGGTAGCGTCGAGAGCGGTGATCGGCATCGGTTTTTTGCTGGTGACGACGCCTGTGTCAGCTCATCTGCTGGCGCGCGCCAGCCTCAAATCGGGCGACCGGCCGGCACAGATTACCGTGAGCAACGACCTCGACATCGTAAATAAGGCGCCCAATGAGACTTAATTTGTTGAAGTGGTAACATGTTAATTGACCATGCCGGGTTGCATAAAACAGTAAAGAATCATATTAATTGAGCAAGGCGGTGATTGCCCTCATCTCCGCCCAATAAAAATAATGAAAGGCTGAATTATGAATGACACCGCTGGCGCGGCGAATGGGTACGAGAGCGACTTGATCGAACTCAGCACCGAAATCGTCTCCGCCTATGTTAGCCACAACGCTGTGAGCCCGACCGATCTGCCCAAATTGATCGCGGAAATTCATGGTGCGCTTCGTGCTCTGCAGACCAACGAGGCTCCTTTGCCGGTCGAAGAGTTGAAGCCGGCTGTGCCTGTGCGCAAGTCCGTTGCGGCCGACTACATCATCTGCCTTGAAGACGGCAAGAAGTTCAAGTCGCTGAAACGCCACCTTCGCACGCACTACAATCTCTCGCCTGAAGAATACCGTGAGAAATGGGGCCTGCCTGCCGACTATCCGATGGTGGCTCCGAACTACTCGGCGACTCGATCCAAGCTCGCCAAGGACAATGGCTTGGGCCGCAAGGCTGGTTAGATAGATGGACGACGCGGCCGGTAATCCACAAGCAATTGCCAGTACGCGTTTTGCCGACCGACCCAACGGCCGCTCCCTGTGAGCGGCCGTTCGGCTTTGATCGGCGGCTCTTGATCAAACTGTACGACTTATCCCCATCTGGCATTTCCGACCGCAGTGTGTAGGAATAAATTCCTTATACGGAGCGGAGACGGACGGATGTACAAGATGGTGGACGCGCAGGGCGCAAGAGCCGCGGCGGCGACTCAAAGCGGCCAGGCTGATTCATATGACGCGCAATGCAACAGCGTTATCACGCTGGTATCACAGGAAAAACGCGTGCCGATCCGACTGCTGCTGCACCGCTCGCGCTGCCGCAGGGACACGGCCCGTGCCCGGCAATTGGCCATGTATCTGTGTCACGTCGCACTTGGCCGCAGCTTGAAGGAAATTGCGCATATTTTTGGACGCGATAGGACAACAGTCTCACACGCTTGTGCGCTGATGGAGGATATGCGCGACAACCGCACCTTCGACGAGGCCGTGTCGGCACTTGAGCACCGCATCGAGAGCGAAGGCGAAGCGGAGACCGATCATGGCTACCGCTGAAGTGCGTGCCATGCGGTTCGTGCGGGCATTGCTGCCCAGGCATGACGCGAAAGTTGAAAATGCCGCCTATGTCGTGCAGCGAACTGACCTGGTGGCGCGGCTTGATCTGAAGGCTGTGGCGACACTGGCCGAGCTTGGCGTGCTGAGCCTGACCGGCGATATCTTGGTCGCCGGACCCAGGGCGCGGGAGTGGCTTGCCGGGCAAGCGCGCAAGGCACCGCTTGCCGAACCTGCGCCGGCACCAGCCTACAACCTGGATGAAAGCCCGTTGGCACGACTGGCCATTGGGCGCTATGGCGAGCCGCCGTTCCTTTTACCGCACCAGGTAGCAGCGGGCGAGCGGGTCCGCAGGCTCGTGGAGCGGGCGCGGCTCAGCCCGCGCCTGACCATGTCATATAATAGCACGCGCAGCGCCGGCAGTGGTGGCAGTGTCGTGGCCGACCTGTCCGACAGCGCCGTGGATGCACGCCGCAAACTCGACGCGGTGGCCAGGGCGTTGCCGCCCGATTGCAGCGGCGTGGTCTTCGATGTCTGTGGCTTGCTCAAGGGCCTGCAGACCGTGGAAACCGAGCGGCAATGGCCCCGCCGCAGCGCCAAGATGGTCCTGCGGATCGGCCTTGAGCAATTGGCGCTGCATTGGGGCCTGTCATCGCAGGCGACCGGACCCGAGGGGGCCAGCGTCGCTGGATGGCTTGATCAGCGGCTACCGTTGATCAGGCGGGACGACTAGCGCAGCGCCTTGGCTTGGCTGCGCATGCGGTTGACCATCGCGACAAGGCCGTTGGAACGCTGGGTCGTCAGGTGTTCGCGCAGGCCCAACCCATCGAACAGGGCGATCGCGTCGGTATCGGCGATCTCGCCGGCCGGGCGATTGGAATACAGCGCCAACAGAATCGCAACGAGGCCCTGCACGATCATCGCGTCGCTTTCGCCGCGATAATTGAGCACGGTATGACCGTCACGCTGTTCGCTGCGGGCCGCGAGCCAGACTTGGGAAACGCAGCCGTTGACCTTGTTTTCGGGGGTTTTCTCGTCGGCATCGAGCTTGGGCAACGCCTGTCCAAGTTCGATCAGATAGCGGTAACGGTCCTCCCAATCATCGAGGAAGGACAGGTTCTCGGCAATATCCTGGAAGGCCTGGGGCTCGTTCATGGGCTCTATCTAGGCTATGCGCCGCTCAACTTCCAGACGGCTTGGGCTTTGCCGTTGGGGGCCGGGCAGGGCTGTTGCTGGCAAGCCAGATGACATGGCGCGCGCCCCGGCCCTTGCCATTGGCCCGCACCCGCTCCTCTTCAACGAGAAATCCGGCATGCTGCAATCTTTTGGTAAAGGCGCGATCGGGCGCCGAGGCCCAGATCGCCAGCACGCCGCCGGGACGCAACGCAGCCTTTGCGGCCTTGAGACCGGCCAGGCTGTAGAGCGCGTCATTGGTCTTCACGGTCAAGCCGTCGGGGCCATTGTCGACATCAAGCAGGATGGCGTCATAGCTGGCTTTTGCCCCCTTGATCAGCCGGCCGACATCGCTCACGGCTATGGTGACGCGCGGATCATCGAGGCACGTGCCGAAGATTGCGGCCATCGGGCCTCGGGCCCAGGCGACAACGGCGGGCATCAGTTCGGCCACGGTAATTCTGGCTGCAGCAGGCAGTTCGGCAAGCGCAGCGCGCAGGGTGAAGCCCATCCCCAGCCCGCCGATCAGCATGTGCGGCGTCGTCCGGTGGCGGATGCGGCCCCAGGACAGGCCAGCCATCGCCTCTTCGGAGCCGCTGAGACGGCTGTTCATCAGGGCGATGGTGCCCAGCATGATGGAAAATTCATCGGCGCGCCGGATCAGGCGAATATCGCCGCGACCATCGGGCAGTGGTTCAGTATCGATCAGGACCCAGGGGTTCACGGTGCCGGCTTTCGCGGAAATTGCCGGGCCACCTATCGTTGGAGTTCGGCGCCCATGCAAGAAAAAGCCGCACTACGGGCAATGCTTGCGACGATTCCAGCGACAAAAAAGGCCGCAAGCACGGGGCAGCGTGCTTGCGGCAGGGGCCAGGGTCGCTTGGAGCGCGTCCTTGGGGAAGTGACGCAAACCCTGGTGTGTCGGGAGCGCTCTGGCGCTCGTTAACTCGCCCGGTCCAGCCGTGGCCGGGGATAAGGCACGTCGCGAACCGTCGGCTGCACCTGCATGGTCTGGCCGGCCGGCGAAGCATCGGGGAGTATTGCAGCCAGCACGGCCTTGCCGCCGGCGCATTGTAGACTCTCGCAAGCGATCGCCTGGACCTGCTCGGCCACGATCTGCTGCCCGGCGTTCACCGCATGATCGGTGAGGGCGGCCGGATCCAGCCCGACCCCCGGACGGATCACCATATAGGCTGCCAGCAGCCAGAATACGGAACGCGCAAGAAACATCGTCTGGTCCAAACCATCGGCAGGCAAAATCATCCTGCATACCCAGGCTAGCGGGGCCGGCTTAAGCCTGGCTGTGACATTTTGCTAAAATTTTATACAAATGCCACCGGTCGGACGGCCAAGCGGGGCAAGACCTTGTTTACGCTAATCCCCGAAAGCCTGCGCAGCGGACGCTGCAACGCCCGTCGCTGCCCGGCATTTAAGGCACTCTTAGCTTGTGGGGACGCAGTGTGATCACCAACAAGACCTGAATCAGTTCAGGCAATTGCAGGCGAAATGCCTGCCTGTGCCATTGCTGGTCCAGATCAACAAGGCGTCGTTGAAGTGAGTGTTGCCGATGCGTAGCCTGTTCTCTTTCGGCGCAAGCAAAGAGATGAGCCTGGCCGGTTCGGGCCATCGGCCCGAAATGCTGCGGCGCAAGACCCTTGCGATCAATGCACGCGCGATCATGATCGCCAGCGCCGTGGCGATGGTGCCGGCAATGATCTGCCTGGTTCTGCTTGGGGCACCGCTGCCGTTGATCATCGCCGCCATCGGACTGGCCGGCGGCATGGTTGCCCTGGCATTGCACCAGCACGGCCACTTCGATCAGGCTGCCGCGACGCAGGTCTATGCGATCATGGGGATCGGGCTGATTCTGACACTGGCCGATCGGCAATTGGCCGATGCGGGCCTCGCGATCGCCGTATTGGGGCCGGTGCACGCCTCCTTGTTGTCGCGCAACGCCATTCGCCGCCAGAGCTGGGTCGCGCTGGCCTGCATCGTCGCCGGGGCAGTCGCCGCGTCCAGTTTCCCCTTCTATCCCATGCCTGCGAACGGGCCGAGCCTGATTGCCGCCGGCGCGCTGGCCTTTACCGTCTGTGCCGCCATCGTGGCGCATTCCGCCCACCGCATCGGCGCCGGCTACGAAGTTTACGACAAGGCGCAGGTCACCGCCTATCGTCACCTGATCGAGCATGTGCAGGACGCGGTACTGCGCTTTTCGGGCGATGGCGAGGTGCTGCTGGCGTCGAGGACCTCCGAGACGCTGTTCGGCTGCCGCCGGTTCGAACTGGCCGGCTCCGGGCTTGTCGAACGGCTGCACGTGGCGGACCGGCCCGCCTATCTCACCGCCTTCGCCGATGCCAGCAAAGGCGGCAAGACCCGCATGATCGAGGTGCGGATGCGCCAGGATGGGCCGGCAGCAGGCGCGCGCGTGCCCCGTTTCATCTGGGTGGAAATCAGCCTGTCGCCAGTCATCGACGCAGAACCGCTGGAGGCCGGCTACGAAGTGGTGGCGCTGTTCCGCGACGTTACCGCGCGCAAGGACACGGAGACGGCCATGGCTGAGGCCCGGCGCACCGCCGAGGACGCATCCAGCGCCAAATCGCGTTTTCTGGCGACCATCGGCCATGAATTGCGCACGCCGCTCAACGCGGTGGTGGGGTTTTCCGAAATGATGAGCTCCGGCATTGGGGGCGAGCTGGCCCCGATGCATCGTGAATATGCCGGCCTGATCCACCAGAGTGGCAAGCATCTGCTCGAAGTGGTGCGCATGCTGCTCGACATGTCCCGGATCGAAGCCGGCAAGTTCGAGGTGCAGCCCGAGCCGTTCGCGCCCGACTCGCTGGTGCAAACCTGCTTCAGCATGGTCGAAGGCCTGGCGCGCGACCGCAACATCGCGCTGGTCGCCGATATTGCCGGCAATCTGCCGCTCCTGATTGCCGACGAGCGCGCCTGCCGGCAGGTGCTGATCAATCTGTTGTCCAACGCGATCAAGTTCAGCCATGATGGCGGCACGGTGGTGGTGAGCCTGAAGCGGCAAGGCCAAAGCCTCAACCTGTCGGTGAGCGATGCCGGCATCGGCATGGCCCCCCAATCCTTGCAGCGGCTGGGCGAAGCGTTCTTTCAAGCCAATGACGGCTTGTCGCGGCCGTACGAAGGCACCGGCCTGGGGCTGTCCATCGTCAAGGGCCTGGTCGATCTGCATGGCGGCGCGCTGCGGGCCATGTCCGAAATTGGGGCAGGGACGACGATGACAGTTTTACTGCCCATAAACGGTCCGGCAATAAAGACAGAGGACACTCCCGTGGTAACGCCGCTGCATCGTGAGCCGGCACCCTTGCAAGCGAGCCCATGGCCAAACGAAAAAAGAAAAGCGCAATGACGGCTACAACCCTGACGCGTTTGCCCCTGCTGGCCGGTGGCGCCATGGCAGCGTCCATGGCCCGTTTCGGCTTGTGGACCTGGTCGCGCTACATGCGCGCCCCGCTGGCCTCGACCGGCCTGATGGCCATGGTGACGCTGACTGCGTTGGCGGGCAGTAATGCGCTGTATTTCCAGACGGGGCGCCATCCTGCCCCCTTGTTCGCGCCATCTCCCGATGTGCCGCAAACCGCGTCGATCCCTACCCCGGCCATTGCACCAGCATTGCCGCAGCTGCGCCAGGCCGACGTGCCACAACCCGTATCCCAGCAAACCACCAGCAGCGTAAACCCGCCGTCTCCGCCGGTGGTGATGATCCCGGATGCGCCGGTAGGCAACAAGCAGGTGTTCGAGCTGCAAAAAAAGCTTGTCGAGCTTCGGCTCTTCGACGGCAGTGTCGACGGATTTTACGGTCCGATGACAGCGCGTGCCATCCGCGCTTTCGAGGAACGCAATGGCCTGGAGCCGACCGGCGCCATGTCACCTGCCATTGTCGAAGCTATCCTTGCGGCCGATGCCATGGGCATGGCGCCGCAGCCGGTACGGGTGGCAACGCCGCAACCGGCCGAGGCACCGCCGGTGCGCGTTGCCGCGATTTTGCCGCCGGTGCCGCTGGCGCCGGATCGGCCTGTCGCATCGGCCTATCCGGCCGAGGATGCGTTTGATGCGGTGACCAATTCGGCGGCCGAAACGATCGATTCGATCGTCGCCGCTGTCGGCGACAGCCGCCAGACGCCGGACGCGCCGGCAATCCGACCCATGCCCGCTCTGCCGATGCTGGCCGCCACCGCCCAGCCGATGCCGGCGCCGGTGCAGCGCGTTGCTTCCCTCGAGCCGATCGCTCCACCTCCGGCCGTCATCGCGCCTCAGCTGCAAGTCACCGCGTCAACGCCGACGGCGACCGCCAGCATCGATCCGGCCAATGACCCGCAGTTGATCGAGCAGATCCAGCGGGGTCTGGCCAGCCTTGGGTTCCTGCATGGCCCCATCGACGGCCGTCCGGGCGAGGCGACAGCCAAGGCGATCCGCACCTTCGAGATTTTCCACAACTACGCCCCGACCGGGCAAGCCAACCCGCAATTGCTGGGCCTGTTGCGGGACGCCGGCGCGTCGATCTGATGAGCGCGCTGCGCAGCGATCTGTGGTGCAGTGCCTTCGTGCGTCGCCACAACGATCTGGGACATATCTGCGTGGTGTCGCGCCGTGGCGACCCGATCGCCGGACAGGTCTGGATTGAAGTCGACCACCTGGACGGCAGCATGTCCCTGTTCACCCCCGCCCCGATGGCCAGCCGCTCCGACGACACGGCCGGACTGGTCTTCCAGCGCCGCTTCCACCGGGTCGAACCGCTCAAGGTGCGCGAGCGCATCACTCAGGAAGCCCGGTTTGATCCGGACTTCTGGGTGCTGAGCGTCGACCTGCGCGGTGACGATCCGGGAATTGACGTTATCGGCTAGCCGGCGCGTCTGACCCCGATGCGGGCCAAGGCTTCGATCGCCTGTTCCACGACCGGATTGTGCGCCGGCGCGAGTGGCACGCGACGGTTGTCGACGAAGGGCTTGTATTCCGGTTTGACCAGTTCCAGAAGGTTCACTTCCCCGCGCCAGGCACTCATCAGATAGGCCATGGCATCGGGCTCGACGCTGCCGAACAGGGTGGCGAAATCGGCAAGGGCGCGCGAACGCTCGCTGTCATGGGCCGTCGCGTGGATCAACACCTTGAGCCCTTCATAAGCGGTGCAGCCGAAGGCGCGCAGGATCACGAACAGCGAGGCACCGGTGATATCGTGGGCGATCTGGCCGCAACGGACCTCGTCGAGGCCGGTGATCTGCGCCAGCAACCGGGTGACCTCGGGGCGGCGATTTTCGGCGAACAGCTTCATCAGCGCCTTGGTAAGGTCCTGCGTCGCTACGGTGATCTGCTCGATGGTCTTCTTGATCGGCGCGACCGGCGTCTGGCGGTTCGAAAAGGCCCTGATGACCTTGGTCCGGTCGTCGTCGGACAGATCGAAAAAGGCCGGCGCCAGCAGCGCTGCGTCGAAATCGTGGCGCTTGGCCAGGGCTTCGGCCACCATGTGGTCCATCTGCGCCGAGCGGGCGAGGGCACTGAGATAGGCGCCGCGGGGCACGATGGCGGTGTTGGACGCTAACGCACGATACACCTTGCGCGAGTTCATCTGGAAGAGCTTTGCCAACACCACATTGGTCAGATCGGCGCGCCGGGCGACCGTGGCGGCGGCGGCGACATCGTAGCGCGCGATGATGTCGAGCATGGTTGTTTCCGACAGCGCCGGGGCAGCCTCGAGGAAGGCGATCAGATCTTCCCCGATATTGCCGATGACCAGCACTTCGAGCGCCGGCGACAGCGCTTCGGCCCGCCCGAGAATGGCGGCGCCCTTGGCCCGGGCCTGCGGGCCGGCAATGGGAAACAGCCGCGACGCCAGGGCCTCGAACTGCTCGGCCTCGGGGGTCGTGGGCTTGCCGCGCCGCGCATAAGCGTCGCAGGCCGCGATCAGGAGCGTGTTGGTGCGGTCAACCCCGCCGGTTTCGATCAGGAGCTGGAAGGTTTCGTAGGGTTGAAAACCGAGCATTGTGGGACCGTCGACTCGCAAAGCACCTGAATTTGGCGCGATCTCACTCTTGCAGCCAATTCGTTAGCAGACTGTTAACCTTGACGATCTCTTAATGCTCCAAAGCGTATCGGGCGTCGCGCGCTTTGATTTGCCGACATGCTGCCCCCGATAGGAACGGGGGAGCGCAGACAATTTTGGAGGCTGGCTTGGGAAAGCTCGTCAAGTTCGATCAGCACCGACCGCGCATAGGCACGCAGCCGAAACCGGACGGCCATGCCCAGATCCTGATATTCACCGGGGTGCGTTATGAACGCGGCACACCGGTTGTGCCCACCAATCGCCTCGATCCGTCGCGACCCAAGCGCAAGCGTGTGTGAACGCAGCATGAGGGCATTGCGCCTGCTCGCCTTCACCGGCGCCGCACTTGTGCTCACGGGGTGCATTGCGCGGCCGGTGGGGGACTTTGGCCGTGCCGATCCCAGCTTCACCCATGACGTGGCGATGCCGACGGTCGGGCGTCTGCTGGCCGACGCGCGCGACGAGCCGGTTTCCGATTTCAACCAGACCGACCAGGAGACCGAGATGCACAATCGCGTCTGGCGGTTTCTGGTGGCCAGCCATGCCAAGGACTGGTTCTACGACACGGCTGTGGAACTGCAGCGCACCCGGTTGACCGGGCCGACCGATGGCGTGTTCGAGACCGACCGCTATTACCAGTGGCTCAAGCAGACGCAGTATCAATCCTCGCGCACCCGCTATTCGACCGTCGGTCGCCATATCGCCGCCGATATCGATACGCTGCCCACGACGTTCCTGGCGATCTGCCTGGTGCAGGAGATCGACCGGCAGCGTGCCGTGGCTCTCAACGGCCTGAGCGGGCTGGAGCCGGAAGTCGCCGCCGACGTCGAGGCGCGCCGGATCGAGAACACGGTCCACATCAACTGGTTCGTGCGGGCGCTGACCTATCGCGACCAATCCTATGGCTATGCGCTGGATCACCTGCTGGTAGAAACCCCCCACGAGCAGTCGCTGGCCGTGGACGAAGCGCTGCGGCGGCTGGCGGTCTATGTGGAACGCGCGCAACGCGACGATTTCTGCAGCGGGACGGCAGTGACCAGCCAGAGTCGGCACGACGCGATTCCCTCGCGCTATGGACAGCGCAGCTATGGCGTCGAGGTTTTCGACATCAAGTGACTCACGGCCCGCTATGGCCAAGCTCCCAGACCGACGCCACCCAGGGCCAGGAGGACGACCACGGTCCAGGGCGGAAATTTCCAGACCGTGAGCGCCACGAACCCTGCAGCCGCCAAGGCGAAATCGGCAGGGCGCAGAATGGCGCCGGTCCAGACCGGATCATACAGCGCGGCGGCGAGCAGGCCGACTACGGCAGCATTGGCACCGCGCATCGCCGCCTGCGCCAGAGGGCGCGTCCGCACGCTGTCCCAAAAAGGCAGGGCGCCGACCAGCAGCAGGAAGCCGGGCAGAAAGATCGATACCAGGCAAAGCGCTGCGCCGACGATGCCGTTCGGACCATGCTGGGTCACTGCCCCGAGATAAGCGGAAAAAGCGAACAGGGGCCCGGGCATGGCCTGGGCTGCGCCATAGCCGGCAAGGAAATCATTGGCCGCAACCCATCCTGGCGCGACCATTTCGGCTTGAAGGAGCGGCAACACCACATGGCCGCCACCGAACACCAGCGCCCCGGAGCGGTAAAACGCCGAGGCCAGGTCCAAAGCGGGGGCGGATAACAGATGGCTCAGCAGCGGCAAACCCAGGAGCATGACGATAAAGCCCGCGAGCGCCATGACGCCGAAGCGGCGCGAGATGGGAAATTGCAGATGGCCGATTGGCGCCGTCTGGCCGTCTCGACACAGCCATGTTCCGACGACGCCACCCAGGACGATGGCGGCGATCTGGCCAAAGGTGACCGGAACGAAAACCACGACGGCGATCGCCGCGACCGCGATGGCCGCCCGCTGGCGATCCGGCGTCAGCGTGCGCGCCATGCCGAGCACGGCCTGGGCGACCACAGCGACAGCGACGATCTTGAGGCCATGCAGGAGGCCGGCAGCGATCGGCCCGTCCAGCAAAGCGGCGCCGAGGGCAAAGGTGACCAGCAAAACGGCCGAGGGCAGGGTAAACGCCAGCCATGCCGCCAGAGCGCCCAGCGGACCGCCCCGCAGCAACCCCATGGCAAACCCGACCTGGCTCGAGGCGGGACCAGGCAGGAACTGGCATAGCGCCACGAGATCGGCATAGCCGGCCTCGTCGATCCATTGGCGGCGCACCACCAACTCGTCCCGGAAATAGCCCAAATGGGCGATCGGCCCGCCGAAGGCGGTCAGCCCAAGCTGAAGGAAGGTCATGAACACTTCGAGCGGAGTGCCGAGAGGTTCGCTCGAATGCTGCGTCATGCCGATGCGGTCCGTGGCGGAAGGTGCGGCGAACTCAGACCCGAGCGTCGTGACACTTTCATGACGGCATCAGGGCGTACGCGTCCCGCATGCGACCCGGGCCAGGTCGGCTTCGAAGCGCTGGCGCATGGCCTGGTGCGGCGGCGCCAGGCGAACCAGGATGAACACGTCGTTGGACGCCGATTCGACCACCAGCAGGCCCTCGGCGATGTCGAGTTGCTGGCGGGCGAGCAGGCGCGTCTGGTCCGCATTGAAGATGCCCATTTCCAGCGTCTGGCCGATGCCATCGCGATTGGTGGTGGAATAGGTGATGGTGCCCTGGCTGTCGAACAGGGCCACCGACCAGAAGCCATCGGGCATGATGCCGCTGAGATAGGCCGGGCCCGCCGTCAGGTCGATTTGGCAAAGGCCATAGGCCAGGTCCGGATCGAGCCCGAGCGGATTGGGCGTGCCGGGCAGGATCTGGGGCAGCACGACCATCTTGTCGCGCGCATCGAGCACGCTGATGCGGCGCCACAGCGTGTCGTCGGCCAGCGCCGGCAGTGCCAGGATGACCACGATATGGATGATGCCGCCCAACAGGGCACCGCCGAACAGCCAGAGCAGGGTGCGGATCATGCGCAGGCCTCGCGCACGATCGTCGGCATGGTGACGGTTTCGGTGCCAAGGCCCGAAAACACCGCCGTATCGTAAAGCGTCAGGACCAGGTGAAAAGTGCCGCTCCCGGCCAGTTCGAGCCAGTTCTGCGGCGCCAGGCGCGTGCCGACATGGATCAGGATCGAGCCGTCTGCGGGGCGGGCGATCGTGCTGGAGCGGATCGCGGCATCCTCGCCCGGCCGCGCCAGATTGACGCCGGCCATGTCCACGGCGGCCAGGGTCCAGAACGTGGCCAGCGGCGTCGTGCCCTCGATGCGGTAGGCGCAGGCCAGTGTGAGCGGGTCGCCCGCGCTGTCGGTGGTGGCGGTAAACTGCAGCCCTTCGCTGCGGCCCAGTTGCAGCCCGGCCACGCGCGCCAGATGACCGCGCGTATAGGGATTGGGCGCGGCCGAGCCAACATCGGGCCAGGCCATCCAGGGACCCACGACGGTTGCGCCAAACAGCCGTCCGTCAGTCAGGGCGTAATAGCTGAGCCCAAAGCCAACGCCCAGCGCAACCGCGATCATCAAGAGGAGGTGGATGACAAAACGCAAGGCCTGAGGCAGCTCCCGACCACGATGGCGGACGGTTCCCATCGAATAACGACAGGCTATATCAAGCACGCCCGGGTGGAGAAAGGGTGAAACACGCGAGGGATGGGTTTGGATTTGGCGGACTGGCATCTGGCTTGGGGCACGATTTTGCCGGTGGCGCCGGGCGGCTTCTCCCCCTGCCAGGGGGAGGCTGGGTGGGGGCAGGGGGCCGCGATATCGGGGCCGGTCGACCCCCACCTTGATCCTCCCCCTGGCAGGGGGAGGCGTCGACTTGGAGGTTTGGGCAAGGGCGTTGGTCGGGTTGTATGGCTTCGTCTGCCGGAAGACTATCGCGTCAGGCTTGGGGCACGATTTTTGCCGGTGGCGCCGGGCGGCTCCTCCCCTGCCAGGGGGAGGGTGGGTGGGGGTAGGGGAGCCGCGATATCGGGGCCGTTCGACCCCCACCTTGATCCTCCCCCTGGGAGGGGGAGGCGTCGACTGAGGGGGTTGGGCAAGGGTATATCACCCGTGGTGCAATGCAAAGGTGCGGGGTTTAGAGCCCTTGGGACGTCGTCGGGATCGGGGTGCTGGCCTGGTCGGCGACGGGCTGGGTGGCGCGGAGGGTGGTGGCCAGGAGGTCGGCCAAGTCGACCAGCTTGCGCGCGGCGGCCGGGGTCAGGGTGGGCGGACGCTCGGGGGCGACCTCGATGACCTGGGCCGGATCGGCATTGGCGATCACGACGGGTTCGGGCACGAAATCGACGCCGAATACCGGCTTGATCTCGATATTGGAATGGGCATAGGCCATGAACTTCTGCCAGGCGACGGCCGGCAGATTGCCGCCCGTCAGCGTGCGGGTGGGGTGGTAGTCGTCATTGCCGAACCAGACCGCCGCCACGTAATTGCCGGTGAAGCCGCAGAACCAGGCGTCGCGATAAGATGAGGTGGTGCCCGATTTGCCCACCACGGGCACGCCCTCGATGCGCGCCTTGCCGCCGGTGCCGCCGGTGACGACGCCGCGCAACATCTGGTTCATGTTCCGCACGGTCGTTTCGCTCAGGATGCGTTCGCGCGGCGCTTCGGGATGGGCCTCGAAAATCAGCTCGCCGGTCAGCGAGGAAATGCGATTGATGCCATAGGCCGTGGTCTTGTAGCCCTCGTCGGCCAGCACCGCATAGGACGAGGTCATGTCCAGCACCGACACCGAGGCGACGCCCAGGGCCAGCGAGCGCGTGACCGGATAATCGGCGCGCAGGCCCATGCGATGGCTGAGCGCAGCGATCGGGTCGCGCCCGGTCTTGATCGACAGGGTGACCGGAACGGTATTGAGCGACTGGGCGAAGGCACTGGCCAGGGTGACGCTGCCCTTGTAGCTGCGGCCGTAATTTTGCGGGCACCAGTCCCCGATGCAGACCGGCCGGTCGGTGATCATGTCGCTGGGCGTGAGCCCCAATTGCTCGAAGGCTTCCGAATAGACGAAAATCTTGTAGGCGGAACCCGGCTGGCGGGTCGACACGATGGCGCGATTGAACTGCGACTTGCCGTAATCCATGCCGCCCACCATGGCGCGCACGGCTCCCTTGGTATCGGTGACCACCATGGCGGCCTGCTCGACATCGAACTGCTCGCCGCTGTCGCGCACGGTGGAGGTGACGGCGTCCTCGGCATATTTCTGCAGCGTCGTGTCGATGGTGGTGCGCACGACGAAATTGTTGGAGCTGTGCCGGGACGCCTCGATGATGGTCTTGGCTTCCTCGAAGGCCCAATCGAGAAAATAATTGGGCGAATTGGCATCGGCAGTGCGATCGACCGGGGAGGCCGGGTGGCGGCGGGCAGCGGTGACCTGGCCTTCGGTGAGGAAACCGGCGGCCACCATATTGGTCAGCACCAGATTGGCGCGGCCGCGCGCCGCGGCCAAGTCGACATGGGGCGCATATTTGGTAGGCGCCTTGAACAGGCCCGACAGCATGGCGGCTTCGGCCAGGTTGATGTCCTGCACCTTCTTGCCGAAGTAGAAATCGGCCGCTGCCACGACGCCGTGATTGCCGCCGCCCATATAGGCGCGGTCGAAATAGAGCTTGAGGATCTCGTCCTTGGAATAGTGCCACTCCAGCCAGACCGCCAGGAACGCCTCGTTGATCTTGCGCTCCAGATTGCGCTCAGGCGTCAGGAACAGGTTTTTCGCCAATTGCTGGGTAATCGAGGAGCCGCCCTGGGTGCCGTTCTCGCCCGAGGCATTGCTGGCGATGGCGCGCAGCGTGCCAACCACGTCGATGCCGAAATGCTCGTAAAAGCGGCGGTCCTCGGTGGCCAGGGTCGCCTTGATCAGGTAGTCCGGCATGTCCTTGAGGGCCACGCTGTCATCCGAGCGGATGCCGCGCCGGCCGATCTCGTTGCCATAGCGATCCTGGAACACGACCGAATAATCCTCGGCCTTGTTGAACTCCCCAGTGGCAGTGGCATCGAACGCCGGCAGCGCCAATGCCGTCATCAAGACCGCCCCGATGGCCCCGAAGGTGAACCCGTCCGACACCAGCTCGACGAACAGCCGCAGGATGCCGCGGACGCGGAAGATGCCCATGATGTCCTGCAGCCGCGTCCAGCCGCGCGCAAAGGATTGGCCGGATTCATAGAGGGAGGAATCGAGCCAGGCATCGGCAGCCAGCATGCCGGATTTCTTGACACGTTTTTCTTTGGTATAGAACGGGTCCTGCACGTCGATCCCCGGCTTGGCTCACGCAGTGTTGTCCGCAATCGCGGCGGCGCGCAATAATATCGCTGCAATATGATTGCCCTTGGCGACGCACAAGGGCAAACCGGCAACAGCATGAACGGGCTTGGGTTAACATGGCCTTCTGGGACGAAAAATCATTGGGCGAAATGACCCCGGCCGAGTGGGAGGCGCTGTGCGACGGCTGCGGGCGCTGCTGCCTGATCAAGCTGGAAGACGAGGACAGCGGCCTGCTGATTACCTCCGATGTGCGCTGCAAACTGCTCGATGGCGACACGTGCGCCTGCACCGACTATCCCGGGCGGCAGGCCAAGGTGCCCGACTGCATCAAGCTGACGCCGCAGAACGTCATCGAGATCAAGTGGATCCCCACCACCTGCGCCTATCGCCGCATTGCCGAGGGCAAGGGCCTGGCCTGGTGGCACCCGCTGGTCTCGGGCGATCCACAGACGGTGGTGGACGTCGGCGTATCGGTCAAGGGCCGCACCTTTCTCGAAACCGACGTGGCGCCCGACACCTGGGAAGAGCACGCGGTGGACTGGCCCGAATGGGAACCGCCCGAGAGCCTTTAGAGTCGGGCGAAGGCCAGCAAGGGCGCGAGGTCGTAGCGATCTGCGGCCTTGAGTGCGGCAATGTAGCGGTCGCGAACCCGGCTGTTGGTATCCAGGCTGGTTCTGCCCCAGGTAAAAGCCGGCACGCCAAGACGGCGGCACAGCAATTCGGCGGCAAGGCGCGTGTGACGACCATTGCCATTGGTGAACGGATGGATCAGCACGAGACCGTGATGGTAGCGGACGGCCAATTCGTCTGCGGGGTAGGTGGCATGTTCGATCCAGTATTGTGTGTTGTCTAGAAACTCGCGCAACCGGGCCGGAACCTCGTAGGATTTGCTGCCGCCAATATTGACTTCAATGGTGCGCAATTCGCCGGCCCAACGCCAGACATCGCCAAACATGCGGTGATGCAATCGTTGGAGATAGGCGCCGTCGGTCAATTTAACCCGGCTGCGGTAGGCCCATTGTCGGCCGGCCAGGATGTTGGCCTGCTCGGCTTCGTTCAGGTCGGCGCGGGTGGTGATCCAGCTTTGCAGCAGGTCGCGCTGGGCGTCTGGCTCCAGCGGCGTTGCGTTGTCGGCATTTTCGAGGAGATCGCTCAAGCGTCCAGCCAGAGGTCGCGTTCGGAAATGTGGTCGCGAATATAGTCTTGGATGATTTCGGTTCGACTGTCGGCAGAGACGCCCTGGTTTTCCAGCGCCATTGTGTGGCTGACATTGGCCATGGCCTGGGCGGCAATGACATGGGCGCGAAAGGCGACTATCTCGTTCAGTGACGTGTTTGGCACCAAGGCATAAACGAGTGTGCAATCAAGCGCTTGCGCGGCGCGGCGCAGGGTTTCCAGCCGTATCGTACCATTCGCCTCGCTTTTTTCCATATCATCGATGGACTGGGAGCGCACGCCCAGCAGTTTCCCGAGTTGGACCGATGACAGGCCCAAGGCATCCCGCAAAGCCCGTATCCAGCCTTTCGCAGGCGGCTGGAAGTGGCTGGCCGGTTTCAGAGCATCAAGGCGGGCGTCCAGTCTTGTCCGGGCCTTCTTGAGTTTTGCATTCCAGGCCATGGCGCGTCCAATGATGGAGCCAGGCTGTAGCCTGGTTTTATCAGGCTATATAACAGGCTGTAGCCTGGTTTACAAGAGGTGGTAAGCAGGCTGTAGCCTGGTTCCATTGGTTAGAACGTTGATGTGAGCGCTGGTCCTGCCGTGCGCCGCGCCTATTGCCGCTGGAAACACTGTTAACCAATATAAACCACTCGTTAACCATGTTGTGGCCTGATCGCGACAAGAGCAGCGCGCGGCAGGGATCAGATGACCGATATCGCCAGCATCAAGACCATCAACGATCCATTCTGGAGCCGTGTCCGCATGGCGCTGGGAACGATGCGCCAGGAGCGCGGGCCCGCCTATGGGCAGGCGGCGATCGCACGGTCCATCGGCATCAAGCCGCGGCTGGGCGCGCGCCTCGAGGAGGAACTGGGCCTGGCCTGGGATCGTTCGCGTGAGCGCAAGGTCTCGCTGAGCCTGCTCGTGATCGAGCTCGACCGTTTCAAGGAATACTTTACCGCCTACGGCAAGCTGGCGGCCGACGATTGCCTCATGGCGGCGATGGAAGCCATTCGCGACGCTCTGCCGCGCGATGGCGACGGCGTCTTGCGGCTGGGGCGCGCTTCGTTCGTGGTGGTACTGCCCGATTTTCCCATGCTGATGGCGCGCGCGACGGCGCTCAAGATCGCCCTGGCGGTGCGCGACGCCAGCCTCGCGCACAAGGAAAGCCATGCCGGCATCGTCACCGCCAGCATCGGGCTGGCCGTGGGCAATCCCAGCGGCAATTACGACCGCAAGTTCTTCGAAACCGCCGCTGGGGCGCTCGCCAAGGCGCAGCGGCGCGGGCTCAATCGCATCGAGGCGGTCGACCTGCGGCCCGACCAGGAGCGCAAGCGCAAGGCGGCGTAGCGCCGGCAGGGGTTTCTTCCCGGCGCAACAGCCTTTAAGAGAGCCGTCCTTTCCCCGCCCGGCGCGTGGCGCAATCGACGGAACCTTGCATCATGTCCCTGGCTTGCGGGCTCGACTTCGGCACGTCCAATTCCACCATGGGCATTGCCACCCAGGTCGGCGGGCCGCGCTTGCTGGCGCTTGAAACAGGCAAGCCGACCATCCCCAGCGTGCTGTTTTTCGGCTTCGAGGACGACGCCATCCATTTCGGCCGCGCCGGGGTGGCGGAATATGTGAGCGGCGCCGATGGACGGCTGATGCGCTCGCTCAAGAGCGTGCTGGGCACCTCGCTGATCGGGGACAGCACGCGCGTCAAGGCGCGTCGCTATGCGTTCACCGAAATCCTGGGGATTTTCATCGCCGAGCTGAAACGCCGGGCGGAAACCGAACTGGGCGCGCCGGTCGACGATGTCGTGCTGGGGCGGCCGGTGCATTTCGTCGACGATGATCCGCTGGCGGATATGCAGGCGCAGGGCCAGCTCGAGGACGCGGTTCGAGCGCAGGGGTTCCGGCACATTGCGTTCCAGTTCGAGCCGATCGCCGCGGCGCTGGACTATGAGCGGCAGGTCAACGACGAGCAGCTGGCGCTGATCGTTGATCTGGGCGGCGGCACCTCTGACTTTTCGCTGGTGCGGGTATCGCCGGACCGCGCCAGAAAGCCGGACCGCGCCGACGACATCCTGGCAACGGCCGGCGTGCATGTGGGCGGCACGGACTTCGACCGGCTGCTGTCGATGGCCAAGGTCATGCCGCAACTGGGACTGGGCAGCCCGACGCGCGACGGCAAGCGCTACCTGCCGGTGGCGCCCTACTACGATCTGGCCACCTGGCACCGCATCAACCGCCTTTACCATGCCAAGCCGCTGCGCGATCTGCTCGAAACTCGCAACGAGGCGGAGCGGCCCGACCTCGTGGCGCAGTTCATCGCCTTGGTCGAGGAGCGGCAGGGACACCGGCTGGCCGGGGCGGTGGAGGAGGCCAAGATCGCCCTGTCGGACATGGCGCACTATCGGTTCCAGTTCGCCTCGCGCGGCGCCAGCATCGATATCGCGATGACCACCGAGGAGCTGGCGCGCGCGCTGGACGCATCGGTGGAGCGGATTGCCGCGACCATCGGGGAAACGTTGCGGCGCGCCGGCGTGGGCGCCGATGCCGTCGACAGCCTGATCCTGACCGGCGGATCAACGCTGGTGCCGGCGATCGTCGCGCGCCTGCGCCTGATGTTTCCTGCGGCGGCAATGGTGCGTACGGACGTGTTGGGCAGCGTGGGGCTTGGGCTGGCCATGGAAGCGGCACGGCGGTTCGGCCCACCCCGGCCATAACGAAGTTATGCAAGAAATCCCCGCGTGACGGGGACATGCTAGTGTTCAGGCATAGTCGCGAAATTGGGTCAGCGGGGCAGGGTAACCCAAGCCGGTTATGACGCCGACTTGATTGCCTGCCAGCGGCGCAGCTGCTTGTCGGACACATCGGCCAATTGGCAGGCAAAGCGGCCCTTGATGTAGTGATTGAAGAACGCGCCACGCGATGGTGCGTCGCGCATCGCGTCGTAGAACAGTTGCGGCACCCCGAAATACTTGTAGCGCCGCCCGTTTGCGGCGAACCAGATCGAGAGTTCCTCGCGATCGGGTTTGTAGTGGATGTGGCGGATCGCAGACGACATGAACGCCTCCTGGCGTGCTGGACTCCACAGTTGAGAATCCGGCACGGAGTCAAGGCGTTCCAGCAAAACGTTAAGATCGATTCACAAATGAGTCATCGCATGAATGAGGACGCAACGGCGCCATTGGTGGCGGCTCCCGATTGGAGCGTCATCCGCGTGGAATATGAATCGCGGGCTTTTTTGCCCCGGGACATTTGCCGGCGCTATGCCGTCACCGACTCCCAATTGCGCTATCGGCGCGAGAAGGAGGGATGGACTGGCAGCCGGGCCCGCGTGGTTCGCAGCAGCGACCTGATCAACCGCATGTTCAAGATCCTCAACAAGCAAGTTCGCTTACTGGAGAATGCCGTGAAGGACCCGATAGAAAAGCAAGTCGGCGCACTGAGCACGACGGTCAAGACTTTCGAGAAACTGGTCGAGCTGAGCGCCACCGAGCGCAATGTGCAGCCGACCAACAAAAAGGACATGCGCGATCTGCGCGACAAGCTGGCCAGACGCCTTGACCAGTTCAAACAGCGCTGAGAGCGAGGCCGAAGTCGCCGAACTCTCGGACGACCAGGTTGAGGCAAAATATTACGGCTGGACGCAAAAGTGGGCGCGAGCCGATCAATTGCCTCCCGCAGGCGAATGGACAACCTGGCTGATGCTGGGCGGACGCGGTTCGGGCAAGACCAGGGCCGGCGCCGAATGGGTGAGGTCATTGGCGGCGGCAAAGGTGACGCCGATCGCATTGGTGGGCGAAACCATGACCGAAGCCATTGCGGTGATGATCCGGGGCGAAAGCGGATTGCTCAATGTTCACCCCGACGAAGAGCGGCCCGTGCTCAAGGGCACCAGCCTGGTCTGGCCCAACCGCGTCGAGGCGATGGTGATGTCGGCATCCGATCCGGACCGGTTTCGGGGGCCGCAATTTGCGGCGGCCTGGTGCGACGAGGTCGCCAAATGGCCCGATGCCGAGGCGGCATGGGACATGCTGCAGTTCGGGTTGCGATTGGGCGACCAGCCCAGACAATTGGCGACGACGACGCCCAAGCCGACGCGATTGCTCAAGCGATTGCTGGCCGATCCGTTGACCTTGGTGACACGGGCAAAGACGCAAGACAATCGGGCGCACCTGGCGCCAAACTTTATGGAAGCTGTCGTGGGGCGTTATCGCGGCTCCGTGCTGGGGCGGCAGGAGCTCGACGGCGAAATGATCGAGGATGTCCCCGACGCGCTGTGGCAACGGGCGATGTTCCTGGCAGCGGGGACGGTCGTAGCCGATCGCATCGTGGTGGCGGTCGATCCGCCGGTGACCGGAACCGAGCGTTCCGACGCCTGCGGCATCATCGTGGCCGGACGGGTGGGGGAGGGCGCTGTCGTGCTGGAGGACTGCACGTTGCGACCGGCGGCGCCCCTGGCCTGGGCGCGGCGCGCGGTGGGGGCCTTTCATGCCCATCAAGCCGACGCCATCGTGGTCGAGGTCAACCAGGGCGGCGATCTGGTCAAATCGGTGATCGCGCAAGTCGACGCCAATGTGCCGGTGCGCGCGGTGCGGGCGACGCGGGGCAAATGGCTGCGCGCCGAGCCGGTGGCCGCGCTTTATGGCCGCGGGCTGGTCCGGCACGTGGCGGGACTGAGTGCGCTGGAGGACGAAATGTGCGCCTTCGGCAATGATGGCCGCAGCGACGGCCATTCGCCCGACCGCGTGGATGCGTTGGTCTGGGCGATCACCGACCTGTTGCTGGTGGAGGTGAGCCCGAGGATGAGGCGGGTTTAGGGTGTGCTCCAGGGCGTTACGACGGGCACATCGATACCCCGGAAGTCCGCGACATTGCGGGTGACCAGGACTAACCCGTTGGACACCGCCGTGGCAGCAATCAGGGCATCGATCGGCGGCTTGGGATCTGGCACATGAAACTGAGCGCAACGGCGCGATACGGCATCATCGACGGGTAGGGTGCGACCTTCAAACATAGGTACAATAACCCCGTCGAACCAGTTGCGAATTTGCAATGCCTGGGACTGGTCATTGCGATGCAGCAATTGATGAATCCCAATCTCGAGCTCCAGGAGGGTCAATGCTGAAATGGCAAGATCGGATGTTTGTTGCGCTCGAGCCCAGCTCTGGAAACCGGCGTTTGCGGATGACTTTTTCCTGTATTCCGATACCGCGTTGGTATCGAGCAAGTACTTCATGCGTCGCCGTCTTCCTCGAAATCGTCAAAGGGGTTGGAAAACGGCTCCAATTGACGCTTCTGAATGAACGCATCCAAGTCGATGTCACCCAGGTCCTCGCTCGGCGTCAGCGCATCCCATGAATTCAGCGCAGGCTTGGTCAGCCGTTCGTATTCCGCATAGGTGGTCAGCACATAGGCCGGCTGGCCGCGATCGGTGATGATCAGCGGACCATTGTTGGCGGCCTGTTTGGCGCTGCTGGTGTTCTGGTTGAACACGCGGGACGACATGGTCTGGGATTTAACATGACGGTTCATGGTGTCACCTCCGGGATAACGTGTAGCCACGTTACTACATAAATGATGGCGGTCCAACGCCAATTGTTGCTGGCCGCTCGAAAGCAAAGGTTCAAACATGCCCCACTGGTTCAACCGCCTTGCCGGCGGGCGGTCAAACGCGCCTGCCGAACGCAAGGATTTTGCCGGCCATTCGGTGCTCAGCCTCAGCCAGCTTGGGGCGGCGAGCTGGAGCAATCGGGGGTTTGCAAGCCTGGTCAACCAGGGGTTCGCGCGCAATCCGGTGGTGTATCGCTGTGTGCGCCTGATCGCGGAGGCGGCCAATCGGGTGCCGCTGGTGATCGAGGACAATGGGCGGCGCGTGGACGAGCATCCGCTGGCGACGCTGCTCGGGCGGCCCAATGGGCGCCAATCGGGCGGGGAAATGCTGGAGGCGGTGTTCGCCTATCTGCAGACGGCGGGCAATGCCTATGTGCAGGCCGGGGTCGTCGATGGCGAGGTCAAGGCGCTGTTCTGCCTGCGGCCGGACCGGATGCGGGTGGTGGCGGGCGCCGATGGCTGGCCTTTGGCCTATGATTACACCGCCGGCGGCAAGACCTTGCGGTTGCGCCAGGACGTGGAGCCCGTCCCCGGCGTGCTGCATATGGCGCTGTTTCATCCGCTGGACGACCACTACGGCATGGGGCCGCTGGAAGCGGCGCAAACGAGCCTCGACATCCACAACGCCGCCGCACAGTGGAACAAGGCGCTGCTCGACAATGCGGCGCGCCCGAGCGGCGCGCTGGTCTATTCGATGGCGGGCGGAAATTTGAGCGCCGACCAGTTCGAGCGGCTCAAGACCGAGCTGGAGCAAGGGTTTTCGGGGGTCAGCAATGCCGGACGGCCCATGGTGCTGGAGGGCGGGCTCGACTGGAAGACCATCGCGCTCAGTCCACGGGACATGGATTTCATCGAGGCCAAGAATGCGGCGGCGCGGGACATCGCCCTGGCCTTCGGCGTGCCGCCGATGCTGCTGGGGATACCGGGCGACAATACCTATGCGAACCTGGCCGAAGCCAACCGGGCGCTGTGGCGGCAAACGCTGATCCCGCTGGTGGTCAGGGTGGCCGAGGATTTGAGCAATTGGCTGTCGCCGGCGTTCGGCGGGGCGGTGATCAAGGCCGATTTCGACGGGGTGGAGGCGCTGGCCGAGGACCGCGCGGCGCTCTGGGCCAGGGTGGGCGGCGCGGAGTTTTTGAGCGACGCGGAGAAACGGGCGATGCTGGGGATTGGCGCGTAGCGATGGCGCAGTCTGTTTACGCCAGCCTAAGAGCTTTGATCAGGACGATCCGGCGCGCCACGCTCGAATTGAAGCTCGATATCGCTATATGCGCTCTCGAGCGGCGCTACCGCCAGGACCAGCCGCGGGCACCGCAGGGTACGCCAGAGGGTGGGCAGTGGATCATCGACCTGTTGAACCTGGCGGATGGGCCGCAGGTCGCGGACCGAATGCACGTGGCCGTTGGCCCACGCTGTGATGGATTCTCCGGTGGATGCCAATCTGGTGGCACCTTGGTACTACCGGATGTTTAATATCTCCGGAAAGAAGCTTTGTTGGGATTGTGCTATAAAATTCTTGGGAATTCAGGGAGAGCCTTACGAGGAGCAACGGGCAACGCTGCAGGGCTTCGGCCCGAAAATTCCAAGTGAGGACTCAATGCTGACCCTTGTGCAAGCTCTGAACGCCATTAATGTCGGCGATGTGATTTTCGGACTAGGAGCGGGCGGTCAAGAAAAGCTGCTGCTTGTCTATAGGGCCGATGGACAGGGCTTCTCGGCGCGCCATGTTACTACACAAATGATGTTTAGGTTTGGTCGCGATGGCAAGACACGAGTGTATGCCGATGGCGGTTACATCACGATCGTTTCGACCGCCCGGCTTCCAGCGGACGTGTATGACGTTGCACTCGGGTTGGATCGCAAATTTGCGGCGCAGCCGGAATATCCAGATGGTATCCTGACCAAGGCCGAAATCGAACTATTGCGCATGCATGCCGAGTTCTTCAAGGCGTGTCTGCTGCCGGGGACAGAGACGATGGTGAGAAGGGCGGATAAACTCAACGGCGTCAGGGCGATCCTGCAGTTGGAGTGGGACCCTGTTAACGCGCGGGATAACCCTCCGGACTGGAACGAATACCTAGGTAATCTGCCCGCTTTGGTGGACCTTCTGGAGAGGCAGGCTTCGGTCGATGAGGTAGCAGATTTCCTTGCCGATGTCGCGTCGCGGCGGACGAGGACGCTGGCGGTGGCCGACCGTGGCAAAGCCGCGGCCGCCAGCCTGGTGCGATTGCGACAGAGTTGGGAATCAGCGAGGCGCGGCATATCATACTGAGTTTTCAGACCCCGTATTTTGGGAGGTGTCGTGCGAATAACAAACATTTCCATGAGCGAGCGGGCCGCCGAGATCCTCGACAAGGAAAGAGTGCCGTTCAAGCCGCGCAATTCCGGTGACGTCTTCGCGCCGATTTATATGTCGAACTACGTTGAGCCAGACGGGACGCCGGCGTCGGGGTTTCAGCCTGGCTAACCGTTCACTCGCTTTCCCCTGATGGGCTTAGCGGCAGGTGGGCACTGGCCAAGCCGGCTGGAGCGGCGGAGTTTCTCTTCATGCCGAAGTTCTCCTGGGCGCCGAAGCGACTTACCTCATCGACGTGGCGAGCGAGACCTTCGAGACGCTATCGATTGAGCCGGCGGCCGGCGAGCAGGCCGAGGACGGAAATGTCTTAATCGATATCGGGCCAGTGAATGCCCTCGCCGCGACCGATGAGGCGCCAGTTGGCGCGGGCCAGGCGGTGATCAAGGCCGATTTTGACGGGGTCGAGGCACTGGCCGAAGATAGCGCGGCACTGTGGGCGCGGGTGGGCGGCGGCGAGTTTTTGAGCGACGCTGAGAAAAGGGCGATGCTGGGGATTGGCGCGTAGCGATGGCGCAGTCTGGTTAGGCCAGCCTAAGAGCTTTGATCAGGACGATCCGGCGTGCCAGGCTCGAAATAGAACTTCTGGCCGTCAGAATCTCAAAATTGGTTAGTCGGGAGCGGGGGCATGGAAGAAAAGTCGCTCGAGGCCTGGTCGCTCGAATTGCGGGCGGCAATCGTCGACTTGCGGCTGTACCTGGCGCTGCGGCGTTTTGGGCGCGTGGTCGACGAGATGGTGCGCAAATACCGCCCGGATCAGCCCCGGACGCCGCAGGGGGTGCCGGAGGGTGGGGAGTGGACGATTGATCTTGGCAGCGCGCGTCAGCGGCGGTTGGCCGCCGAGCGCATCAGGGTGGCGCAGATCGGTCCGGCAATCCCGATTATCACACCTGAAACTATGACCCACATTATAAACTCTCATGGTTTCTACACGCCCAGGACAAGTCCACGTAATAGCAGGTTTTTTGCACAATATTCGACGCCGGCCGCCATACAAGACATGGCGAACGAGCTATATCGCCAAAGGATAGTGCCGAAGCCATGGAAAAGCGGCAACCTTTATCAATACTCAGGCGTGATAAACGACGTTGACCTGGAGACCGGCGCGATTACTCCGGTTTTCGTTGGGACGGATGGCGATGGAAATCTTTCCAATAGAGTTCTTATATTATTTAATCCTATCACCGGGCTTGTTGAAACAATGTACAATATTCCCATGGAATAAATGAGGAACATAATGGGCGGAAACGATAAAATCGAAATTACATCGAACGATTTCGACGAAATAGGCAAGCTTATTAAAATAGCTCGAAATTTATCTGAAGATGAATTCATTTTTGTGGACAAAATTTCGATAAAAATGTCAGCGCCGGTAGCCTGGGAGATCGTTTTTGACTTATCCGTGGCTGATAAGGTGGCGGAGTGGGGCTTATATACTCTCAATAGTTTTGAAGACGCTGATCCATTGTCTTTGTTTCGGGCAGACGAGAGTAATGCCTATTGCTTTCAGTTTCTCCATTGGCTCGAAGAAGTTGCCGCCGGGAGGGCGGCAGCGTTTGGGATAGATATGGAAGGTAGTTATGCCGCGTTGGTTGCCTCGGGACAGCGCTCGAACCCCATCGTCAAGTTGTCGGCGATTACCTATCCTAGTCGCCTGGACTTCGCTGTCACGATCGAGCGCCGCGTCCTGGTCCGCGACATCTACACCGCCCTGATCGCCTATTGGGAGAGCGAGGCGTTGAATGCCGCCTGGTCGCAATGGTCGAGCAAACCCAAGTGGAGCCTGCGCTCGGCCGTGGTGGAACACTACCTGGCTCAGGCCGCGCGCGTCTGGTGATGGCCGGCGAGCAGGCCAAGGATGGAAATGTCCTCGTCGATATCAGGCCAGTGAATGCCTTCGCCGCGACCGATCAGGCGCCAGTTGGCGCGGGCGGCGGCGGAGGCATCGCGGAGGCGGGGAAACCATTCGACAGGGACCGACAGTTCCCGGCCGTCGTCTAGAGTGACACGCAGGACTCTGCTCGTGACGGCGACGTCAATGGCGTGTGGTTCAGTCCTCAGAACTAAAGTGCTCATACCAGGCCTTCAGGAAGTCAGTCCGATGTTCGACGACCAATCGCCGGACGCCGCCCAATTCATGGGCACGCACACGTTGCGATGATGCCAGTTCTACAGGCTCAAGCCAATACTTGGCGAGCTTATCAGCAAATTCAACATGAATATGCGGCGGCCCGTCATTTTCCCGGCTGTAGAAAAAGAACCGATAGCCGTTGAGGCGAAGGATCGTGGGCAATAGCGCCTCCCTGTATTGCGGGCATCAAATCACGAAGCTTTGCCAAGAAATTGGAAAAGTTAGCCAAGAACTTGGAATTCTCACCCAAGGAAAAACATCATGGACGAGCTGACCAAGACCGTCGCCGAGCGGGGGGATCTGGCGCATTTGGCGCTGTTTTTGTGGGCCAGCGGGGCCAGTGCGCTGCTGGTGTGGACGCTCAAGGAGCTGGCAGCAGCCAACCGGCGGTTCAACGATTTCGTCCACGAAATTGCCAGCCTCAACCGGCTGTTCAAGAAAGGAGACTGAACCATGGCGGACAAGCAGAGCCGCGATACCGCGCAGCAGACCTTCCGGCAATTCGCCTGGAATTTGGCCGGCACGCTGGCCAGTGTCAAGGCCGGGGTGAAGCCGCCGGCGGCTAAGCCGGGTAAGCGCTGATGGCGCTGGCAAAATCGATTCCCATCGACGCGGATGGGCGGTTTTCGGGCTATGCCAGCCTGTTCAATACGCTCGATGCGGGCGGCGACATGGTGATGCCGGGAGCATTCGCGCAGAGCCTGGCCAAGCGGCGCGGGCGCGTTCGGCTACTGTTCCAGCACGATCCCAAGGAGCCCGTGGGCATCTGGGAAAGTCTGGGCGAGGACCGGCGTGGTTTGTTCGTCAGCGGCCGGCTGGTGCCGGGCGTGCCGCGCGCCGATGCGATCCGGCGGCTGATCGAGAGCCGGGCGCTCGATGGCTTGTCGATCGGCTTCCGCACCGTCAAGGCGACGCGCCAGGGCGGGCACCGCAAGCTCTGGACCATCGACCTCTATGAAATCTCGGTCGTGACTTTTCCCATGCTGGAGGACGCGCGCATCGCGCCTTCGGGCCTCTCTTCAACCGGCGCCGCGATCGCGGCGGCAATTTCCGTACTCCGCAACCCGTAAAGGATATTTCATGGACCGGACCGACGACAGTTTTGAAATCAAGGCAGGCACCGGCGACGATGACGCCGCATTCTTTGCCGAGTTCGCCGCCACCTTCGAGGAGTACAAGCGCACCAACGACCAGCGCCTCAGCGAGATCGAAAAGCGCGGCAAGGCCGACGTCCTGATCGGGAACAAGCTCGACCGGCTCAATGCTGCGCTCGACGGGCAGAAATCGGCCCGGGACCGGGCACTGGCCGACAAATCGCGGCCCATGCTCGATGGCAAATCGGGCGGGCAGGGCGACGAGTACAAGGACGCCTTTTCCGCCTATGTGAAGCGCGGCGAGGAAAAGGCGCTCTCGATCGGCAGCAATGCCGATGGCGGCTATGTGGTGCCGGCCGAAACCGAAACCGAAATCACGCGGCTGTTGACGTCCGTGTCGCCGATCCGGGCAATTGCCGGGGTGCGGCAGGTCTCGGCGGCGGTCTACAAGCGGGCGATTTCGCTGACCGGGCCAGCGACCGGCTGGGTGGGTGAAACCGCGGCGCGGCCGACCACCAATGCGCAAACTTTGGCGGAGCTGGCCTATCCGACCATGGAGCTCTATGCCATGCCGGCGGCGACTTCGGCCTTTCTCGACGATGCGGCGGTCGATGTCGGGCAGTGGATTGCCGACGAGGTGAACACGGCCTTTGCGGCGCAGGAGACTACGGCCTTCGTCAGCGGTGATGGCGTCAACAAGCCCAAGGGCTTTTTGGCTTCGACCACGGTGGCGGAAGCCGGCTGGAGCTGGGGCAATCTGGGCTATATCGCCACCGGCGCGGCCGGCGCCCTGCCGGCCAGCAATGCCAGCGATGTGCTGATCGACCTGGTCTATGCGCTCAAGGCCGGCTATCGGCAAAATGCCAACTGGGTGATGAACCGCAAGACTCAAGGCGCACTGCGCAAGCTCAAGGATGCCGACGGCAATTACCTCTGGCAGCCGGCGCTGACCGCCGACGGCAAGGCCCGGTTCATGGGGTTCGACCTGGTGGAGGCCGAGGACATGCCCAATATCGCGGCCAACTCGCTGTCGGTGGCGTTCGGCGATTTCAAGCGGGGGTATCTGATCGTGGACCGGCAGGGCGTGAGCGTGCTGCGCGACCCGTTCTCGAGCAAGCCCTATGTGTTGTTTTACACGACCAAGCGGGTCGGTGGCGGGGTGGCGGACTTTGACGCGATCAAGCTGCTGAAGTTCGCCGTCTCGTAAAATCCGTGATCCTGTCTGGCTAGAGCCAAGGCCCTGCGCTCCGGTGCTCCCGCACAGAACGTACGCTGCGCTCCGGTGTTCCGGCCTCCACTCTATGTGACTCAGGCTGACGGATTTTTCTTCGCGGCAAGCGGTGAGCTAGTAGTCGCTCCCTTCTGCCCTTGCGGGAGAAGGTGCCCGAAGGGCGGATGAGGGGTCCGTTGCAGCTTACAGTTTGCGGCGCGAACCCCTCACCCTGCAATTCTGCCGAACGCAGAATTGCGGTCCCTCTCCCGCAAGGGGCGAGGGGAAGTCGCCGCAGGGGCGGCGTTTCTAACCCGACAAGGACCAAAAAAATGACGTCATACCTTCTCGCGGGGCCCGCGGAGGAGCCGGTTTCGCTTGCCGAGGCCAAGGCTTTTCTCAAGGTCGAGGATACGGCTGAAGACGGCTTGATCACGACGCTGATCGGGGCGGCGCGATTGCATATCGAGGGCGTGACCGGCCGGGCGCTGCTGGCGCAGACCTGGCGCATGGTGCTCGACCAGTGGCCGGACAACCGCGTGGTTCGCCTGCCCGTCGGGCCATTCATCAACCTGGTCGAGATCAACGCCTATGATGATGGTGGCGGCGTGCATCCGGTACCCCTGGCGCAGGTCTTTGCTGAGCCCGACCGGCTGCTGCTGCCGGTCACCGTCGCCGGCATGCCGGGCCTGCGCGAACGGCAGGGCCTGGAGATCGACTATGTCGCCGGCTTCGGAAACGAGCCCGGGGACGTGCCCGCCGACATCCGCCAGGCGCTGCTGGTGCTGGTGGCTTATTGGTTCGAGCATCGTGACGCGGTGATCGTGGCGGGGTCCGGATCGGTGGTGCCGACGGGCTTTGACCTTTTGGTCGCAAGACATCGGCGGGCCCGGCTATGAGCGAGCGCATTCCCCTGATCGGCACGCTGACCGACCGGGTGCAGATCCGGCGCAAGGAAATGACGGCCCAGGCCGAGGGCGGGTTCACCACGCTCTACGTGCCCATGCAGACGGTATGGGCGCGGGTGCGCAGCCTGAGCGGCCGGCAATTGGAACGCGGCGACGGGCGCGCGGTCGCCATCTCGCACAGCGTGGTGTTCCGCTTTCGCGCCGATGTCGGTCCTGGTGACCAGATCGTTTATCGCGGTCGCAACCTGGACGTGGTGAGCGCCTCGGACCTCAACGGCCGGCGGGCTTATCTCAGCTGCGCCTGCAGCGAAACCAGCTTTATGGGGTAGCCATGCACGCGATCGTTTTGCTGCAGGGCGCGTTGGTGGCAGCGCTCAATGCCGATGCGGCGCTGGTGGCGCTGATCGGGACGGGAGCGGTATTCGACGCGCCGCCCAAGGGGCGCACCGGGTCGTATATCGTGGTGGCCCGGCATGATGCACTGGCGCGCGACGGGGACGCGTCACCGGGGCATGAGCATCGATTGCTGCTGCATGTCTGGCATGGCCAAGCGAGCCGCAAGGCGGCGCTGGCCGTGGCCGAGCGGGTGGTGGCGGTGGCGCTGGGCGCGGCGTTGAGCGGGACGGGGCTGGCGGTGACGCATGCCGAGCATGTGCGCACCGATACGGTGATCGATGGCGCGACGGGGCAGGCAAGGGCCGCGGTGACGCTGCGGTTTTTCAGCGAGGCAGGGTAGCGCTCTGTGCCCAGAGGCCACCCCCACCCAACCTCCCCCTCAAGGGGGAGGAGCCGCTCCACGCGTGAGGCTCGATCCACTTTAGCCCACTGTTCCACTCCTCCCCCTGTCAGGGGGAGGTTGGGTGGGGGTGATGGGAGCCCAGATTTTACAAGCAACAAAGGATACATCCATGGCAGCCCAGAGCGGCAAGGACATGCTGTTGAAGCTCGACCAGACCGGGGCGGGCAGTTTTTTGACGGTGGCGGGGCTGCGCACGCGGGCGCTGGCGTTCAATGCGTCGACGGTCGATGCGACCGACCAGGAAAGCACCGGGCGCTGGCGCGAATTGCTGGCCGGGGGCGGGGTCAAGAAGGCCTCGGTTTCGGGCAGCGGGATTTTCAAGGATGGCACGGCCGACGCGCAGATCCGCACGCTGTTCTTTGCCGGGACGATTCGCAACTGGCAGCTGATCATTCCAAGCTTCGGGGTGGTGGCGGGGCCGTTCCAGATCACCGCGCTGGAATTTTCGGCCGATCATGCGGGAGAAGTGACGTTCGACCTGGCGCTGGAAAGCGCGGGGGAAGTGACGTTCACGGTGATTTAAAGGCCCTCATGCTGACGCATCAAAGCATGGGGGAGCGCAGGACCCCTCACCCTGACATTTCTGCTGGACGCAGAAATGTCTGTCCCTCTCCCTCAAGGGGCGAGGGGCGGCTCCGGGTTTGGTTTGGCCACTGCGCCTTCCTTTCCTCTCTGGGACGCCCGAAGGGCGGATGAGGGGGCATTCCAACAAACAGGAAAAACATCATGGCCAATATTCAACGGGGCGAGATCGATGCGAGCATTGGGGGCGAGCGCAGGGTTTTGTGCCTGACGCTGGGGGCCCTGGCGGAGTTGGAGGCGCGGTTGCAGGCGGGGGATCTGGTGGGGCTGGCCGAGCGATTTTCGGGCGGGCGCGTTTCGGCGCGCGACCTGACGGCGATCCTGGGGGCGGGACTGCGCGGCGGCGGCAATGCGATCAGCGACGGTGACCTGGCGCGGCTCAGCATCGAAGGCGGGCTCAAGGGCGCGGCCGAGATCGCGGCGCGGCTGCTCAAGGCGACGTTTGGAGAGGCGGCGTGACGCCGTTTCCGTGGGCGGCAGCGATGCGGTTCGGCTTCGGGGTGCTGCGATTGTCGTCGCAGGCCTTCTGGCAATTGACTCCGCGTGAACTGGCGGCGGCATGGGCAGCCGTCGCCGGCGAACAGGTGCGGCCGCCGGGACGCTCTGAACTTGAAACGATGATGGCGAGGTTTCCCGATGGCCGATGACTATTTTCCCGACAGTTTTCGTGACGAACTGGGCGAGGTGTCGGTGGAGCTGGACCGGATCGGCACCTTGGCCGACGGGGTGGCACGCTCGATCAGCACGGCTTTTCGCGGTGCATTGAGCGAGGGCAAATCTTTCAAGAGCGTGCTGGGGGACATCGCCAAGGCCTTTGCCGACATCGCGCTCAAGGCGGCGATCCAGCCACTGGGCAATCTGCTGGGCGGGCTGGTGGGCAACCTGTTTGCCAGGGTCAATCCGGCGCTGGGCGGAATGACGCCGTTTGCCAAGGGCGGGGTGATCGCCTCGCCCGGATATTTTGCGATGGGTAACGGACTGGGCCTGGCGGGCGAGGCCGGGCCGGAGGCGATCATGCCGTTGCAGCGCGGCAGTGACGGGCGCCTCGGGGTCGCCGGCGGCGGCGGCGCGGTGCAGGTGACGTTCAACGTGACGGCGACCGATGCGAGAAGCTTTGTGAGCAGCGAGGCGGATGTGAGCGCGATGTTGCTGCGGGCGGTGAAGCGGGGGACGCGGGCGAGTTAGGCTCCACTCCATAAAGCATGGGAGGGCGCAGGACCCCTCACCGGTCTCGCGCTTCGCGCGATCCATCCTCTCCCTCAAGGGACGAGAGGTGGCTCCACTCTTTTTAGGGATTTCATCCATGGCTTTTCATGCTGTGCGCTTTCCGCTCGATGTTGCGCTGGGGGCGCGAGGTGGGCCGGAGCGGCGGACCGATGTGGTGACGCTGGCTAGCGGCGCCGAGCAGCGCAACAGCCGGTGGCATCATTCGCGGCGGCGCTACAATGCCGGTTATGGCATCAAGTCGCGCGCCGAAATGCAGGCGGTGCTGGCGTTTTTCGAAGAGCGGCGCGGGCGGCTGCATGGCTTCTTGTGGCGCGACGGGCTGGATTTTTCCTCCAATGGCGGCGTGCCGACGCCGCTCGACCAAGTGTTGGGCAATGGCACCGGTGCGCTGACCAGCTTTGCGCTGCGCAAGGCCTATGGTGCCAGTTTCGATCCGTATTTTCGTGCCATCACGCGGCCGGTGACGGGCAGCGTGCGCGTGGCATTGGGCGGCGTCGAGAAGGTGGGCGGCTGGAGCGTGGATGCAAGCACGGGCGTGATCGGGTTCGCGGTGCCCCCGGCCAATGGCGTGGCGGTGACAGCGGGCTTTCTGTTCGATGTGCCGGTGCGCTTCGATACCGACCGGCTCGATATCGAACTGGCCAGCTTCGACGGGGCCGAGGCGCCCAATATCCCGCTGGTGGAGATCTTGCCGTGAGAACGCTGGATGTGGGATTTGCCGAGCATCTGGCCGGCGGACAGACCACGCTGGCCCAGTGCTGGCGCATCAGGCGCAGCGATGGCGCGGTGCTGGGATTTACCGAGCATGACCGCACGCTGCGGTTCGACGGCACCGATTTCGTGCCTGCGCACGGGCTTGACGGGGCCGAGGCGCCGGCCCGACTGGGCGGGCAGGTCGACACCAGCCAGGTGCTGGGCGTGCTGCATGCCGATGCCATCGCCGAGGACGATATCGTGTTGGGGCGCTATGATGGTGCGGCGGTGGAAACCTGGCGCGTCAACTGGGCGGACGTGAGCCAGCGCCTGCTGCTGCGGCGCGACAGCATCGGCGAGATCGTGCGTGAGGACGGCGTGTTCCGGGCCGAATTGCGGGCGCCCCAAAGCAGCCTCAACGCGCGCCACGGACGCATCTATCAGGGGTTGTGCGACGCCGAACTGGGCGATGGCCGCTGTGGCGTGGACGTCGAGACGCCGGCGAACCGCGGCTTTGCCACTGTCGAGGCGATCGAGGATCGCTATCGGCTACGGGTGAGCGGCATCGAGGCGTTTGGCGAGGGCTGGTTCGGCTTCGGCAGGGGATTGTGGACGCTGGGGCGGCGCGCAGGATTGCGCGACAGCATCTTCGCGCATAGCCGCAACGGGGGCATCGACGTGCTGGCTTTCGGCATGGCGGTAGGCGACTGGGCCCTGCCGGGCGACACGCTGACGCTGACAGCCGGGTGCGACCGGCGCTTCGAGACCTGCCAGGCCAAGTTCGCCAACGCGGTCAGCTTTCGTGGCTTTCCCCATATTCCGGGGATCGATTTCGTGTTGCGCCACCCGCGCGCCGGCGATGCGCTCGACGGACGGGCGGTGGCCAATTGAACCGCGACCGCGTGGTCGCGGCGGCGCGACAATGGCTGGGGACGCCCTATCGCCATCAGGCGGCAACGCCGGGCGCCGGCTGCGACTGCCTGGGATTGTTGCGCGGGGTCTGGCGCACGCTTTACGGCACCGAGCCGATGGCCGTGCCGCCCTACCGGGCCGATATGCGCGATCCTACGCATGCAGGAGCACTGGTGGCAGCGGCGGCGACGTTCCTCGTGCCCGTCGAGGGGGCGTTGGCGGCGGGGCAGGTGCTGCTGTTCCGGCTCAACGGCCTGGTGGCGGCCAAGCATTGCGGGATCCTGGTTGCTCCCGACCGGTTCATCCATGCCCAGGAGCGGCTCGGCGTGGTCGAGGCGGCGCTGACCGAAGCCTGGGCCCGGCGGGTCAGCGGACGGTATGAATTTCCGGTGGTTGGCGGCGGCATCGCGGACTCCTCACCCTGAAATTCTGCTGAACGCGCATTTCTGTCCCTCCCCCTCAGGGGGCCGGGGCCTCTTCAACAGGAAACAATCATGGCAACGCTTGCGCTTTCGCTGGCTGGCAATTTCGTCGGAGGCCTGGTGGGCGGGCCGCTGGGCGCGACCATCGGGCGGGCGTTGGGGGCATTGGCGGGCAGCGCCATCGATGGGGTGCTGTTTGGCGAGGACCAGCCGAAAGCCGTGGGCGGCGATGTGCGGCTGCAGGGGTCCTCGGAGGGCGGGGCGGTGCCGCGGCTTTATGGCTGGAGCCGGCTGAGCGGCAATATCATCTGGGCCCGCGAACTCGAAGTGCTGGGCGGCGAAAATGCCGGCGCCAAGGGGATGGCGCCGCAGGACACCGAGGACGAAATCGCCGCCAGCTTCGCCGTGGCCTTCTGCGAGGGCGAGGTGCATCGGCTGGGCCGCATCTGGGCCGACGGGCAATTGCTGGAAACCAACGGGCTGACGCTGCGCTTTTATCGCGGCACCGAGACGCAATTGCCCGATGGGCTGATCGAGGCCACGCAGGGCCAGGCGCCCGCCTATCGCGGGATCTGCTACCTCGTGGTCGAGCAACTACCCCTGGGGCGGTTCGGCAATCGCATTCCCCAGTTGAGCGTCGAGCTGTGCCGGGTGGTGGGTGATCTGGAGCCGGCAATCCGCGCCGTGACGGTGATCCCGGGCGCCACCGAATTCGGCTATGACCCGAGCCCGCGCGTGCGCCTCGTGGGCCGGGGCCAGACGGTGGGCGAAAACACCCACATGGCCAAGAGCCTGAGCGACTGGAGCTGGTCGATCGACGAGCTGACGGCCCTGTGCCCGAACCTGGAGCACGTGGCGCTGGTGGTCGCCTGGTTCGGCAACGACCTGCGCTGTGGCCAGTGCACTCTTGGCCCGCGCGTCGAAAGCACCAGCCGCACCATCGAAGGCACCAGCTGGAGGGTCGCCGGACTGGGGCGCAGCCAGGTGCCGGTGGTGTCCAGCCACAATGGCGGGCCGGCCTATGGCGGCACCCCGTCCGATGCGGCGGTCAAGGCGGCCATCGCCGACCTCAAGGCGCACGGCGTCGCGGTGACGCTCTATCCGATCATCCTGATGGACGTGGCGGCGGGCAACAGCCTGCCGGACCCTTATGGCGGAACCGGGCAACCCGCTTATCCCTGGCGGGGCCGGATCACCTGCGACCCGGCGCCGGGAGTGGCCGGCTCGCCCGACAAGAGCGGAGTGGCAGCGGCGCAGGTTGCCACTTTTACCACCGGCTACCGCGCGATGATGCTGCATTACGCCCAGTTGGCGCAAGGCGCGGGCGGCGTCGATGCGATCCTGATCGGCTCGGAAATGCGTGGATTGACCACGGTGCGCGGCGCGGCCAACAGCTTTCCCTTCGTTGGTGCCCTGGTGACGCTGGCGGCGGATGTGCGCGCCATTGTCGGCAGCACCACCAAGATCACCTATGCGGCCGACTGGAGCGAATATTCGGGCTACCAGCCCCAAAGCGAGAAGTTCTTCCATCTCGATCCGCTCTGGGCGTCGCCGGCCATCACGGCCGTAAGCATCGACAATTACATGCCGCTGGCCGATTGGCGCGACGGCTCCGGTCATCCTGATGCGACACTGGCCACGACGCCCTATGAGCTGGACTACCTGGCCGGCAATATCGCGGCGGGCGAGGGGTTCGACTGGTATTATGCCAACGACACCGACCGGCTGGCGGGCACGCGGACGCCGATCAGCGACGGCGGCTATGGCGAACCCTGGATGTTCCGCTTCAAGGACATCCGCGCCTGGTGGAGCCATTGGCATTACGACCGGCCGGCGGGGGTACGCAGCGGCGTGCCGACCGGGTGGGTGCCAGGCTCCAAGCCGGTCTGGTTCACCGAACTGGGCTGCGGCGCGGTCGACAAGGGGGCCAACCAGCCCAACATCTTTGGCGACGACAAAAGCGCCGAAAGCGGGCGGCCGTATTTTTCCAGCGGCGCTCCCGACCCGCTAATGCAGCGGCAATTCCTGCGCGCCCATCAGCGGTTCTGGCGTGATCCGGCCAACAACCCCGCCGGCATGGTCGATGTCGCGAGAATCTACCACTGGACCTGGGATGCTCGGCCCTATCCGGCGTTTCCCGCTCAAACGGCCGTGTGGGCCGACGGGCCCAACCATCGTACCGGCCACTGGCTGACCGGCCGGCTGGGCGCTGTGGCCAGCGACGAGCTGGCACGCGCCGTCGCTGCCGACCATGGCGCAACGCTTGCGGCAATGCCGGCGCAGCCGTTGGTGCAAGGCTATGTGTTGGAGCAGACAACGACCGGCCGCGATGCGCTCGAACCGCTGGTGGACGCCACGGGATTGAGCCTGCGGGCTGGTAGCGCCGGCCTGGAACTGGGGCAGGCCCAAAGCCGAGCGGCGCTAGACATCCAGGGCACGGCGCTGGTGCGCCAGGATGGCGCGGTGCTGTCGCGCCGGCGCGGCGATCCCGCGGAAACCGCAGGGCGGCTGAGCCTGAGCTTTATCGATCGCGAGCGCGACTATCAGACCGGCACCGTGACCGCCCTGCGCGGCGCCGGGCCGCTGGCCGGAAAATCGCTGCCGCTGGTGCTCGATCTTGGCGGCGCGCGGGTCGCGGCGGAGCAGAGCTTGCTGGCTCAAGGCGGCGAGCGCGAAACGCTCGAATTCACCCTGCCACCCAGCGCTCTGGCGCTGGAGCCCGGCGATGTGATTGCGCTGGCCGGCATTGTCGAAGGCCCGTTCGAAATCACCGAAATTCGTGACGCCGAGGCGCGGCGGATCACGGCGCGAACGCTGGTGGCATCGGCGCCTATCGCGGTTTCGGTCGATCCGGCGCGTGCGTCGGGGCCCAGCGCTTTCGTGCAATCGCGGCCTGTCGTGGTCGCGGCGCATCTGCCGCCGGCGCTCGACGATCCGGCGCGAACGCGGCTGGCGCTGGCAGCATTTGCCCAGCCCTGGCCGGGCGCCGTGGGTATTGTCGATGGCAATGGCACCAGCGTCGCGCGGCTGACCCGACGGGCGGTGATGGGGGAAACCCAGACTGCCCTTGTCGTTGGCCCGCAGGGCATCTGGGACCGCTGGACCACGCTGACGGTCAAGCTCGATGCCGGCCATCTGGCGGCCATGGATGCCTTGGCGGTGCTGGCGGGTGCCAACCGCATTGCGGTGCAAACCGATAGCGGTGAGTGGGAAATCATCGGGTTCGCGCAGGCGGACCTCGTCGCTCCATCGACCTATCGGCTGAGCCAGTTGCTGCGGGGGCAGGCGGGGACGGTGCCGGCGATCGGCCCGGCTGCCGTCGGGCGACAGGTCATGCTGCTCGACGTGCGGGTGGGCCTGGTCGCGGCCGGCGCGCAATGGTTGGGCACCACGCTCTATTTGCGCGCCTATGCCGGCAGCGACGACCTGGCCGGAACGGCGCTGGTGGCCCAATTCGGGCTGGGACCGGCCCTCCCGCTGGCGCCCGTGCATCTGCGGGCACGGCGCAGTGGCGGCGATATCGCGTTGGGCTGGACCCGTTGCAGCCGCGCCGACGGCGATAACTGGAGTGCCGGCGACGCCCCGCTGGAGCATATGCCCGACCGCTATGCAGTGCGCATTTTCGACGGCGCCGTGCTCAAGCGCAGCTTCGAGTCCGGCACGCCGGGGACGATCTATGCGGCCGCCGACCAGATCGCCGATTTCGGCGGCTCGGCAGGCCAGTTCGACTTCACGGTGCAGCAAATCAGCCCGGTCCTGGGACCGGGGCACCTCAGCAGGGGACACTTTCATGGCTGAAACGCGCTTCGAGCTTTGCCTCGACCAGGTGCTGCAATGGGAAGGCGGCTATGCCGACCATCCCAGCGATCCGGGCGGCGCCACCAATCTGGGGATTACGCGCAAGACGCTGGCGCGCTGGCGCGCGGTGACGCCCTGGTGGTCGCTGGCCAAGACGGAGGTGCAAAACCTCGAACGCTCCGAGGCGGCAAAGATTTATAAAGGCGCCTATTGGGACCGCATCAATGCCGAGAAAGTGCCGGCTGGGCTCGATTTGGCGCTGTTCGACTTCGCCGTGAACTCGGGCCCCGACCGCGCGATCAAGTCGCTGCAGCGGCAACTCAAGGTCGTTGCCGACGGGCAGGTCGGACCGCTGACGCTGGACGCCATCAAGACCGCCATCGCGCTCAAGGGCACGGCCGGCCTCATCGATGCCCTATGCGATCAACGCCTGGATTTCCTGACGCGGCTGACGACCTTCGCCGTCTTCGGCAAGGGCTGGACGACCCGCGTCGCCGCGATCCGCAAAGCGGCTCTCGCCGCAGCGGGTGCCACGCCTTCCCGTTCGACTGAACCTCAAACCTGGAGCAGAACCATGGCTATTTTTTCGGGCTACAAGACCTATATCGTTGCCGCCTTCATGCTGATCGCGGGCCTTGCCCAAGTGCTGGGCATCGACCTGCCCAGCCTTGACGGCGCGTCGGCCGGCCACCTGATCATGGAATCTTTGGCGGTAATCTTCCTGCGCCAGGGCGTGAAGGGCGATATCGGCAAGGCTTGAGGGGTATGGAAATTGCCGTTGAATATGACCATAACACCGAATACGGTTTCCTGGTCATTCAGGGCTGGTTAATCCCGCTGGAACATAGTTTTGTGAACAAACGTTGAGCTCGAGGCTCGCGAGACGCATATGGGCGGCATGAAAAGAACGTTACACACATTCATTTTCTCGAAAACCGCTCGTGGCCTTGTTGCCGGACTGTATGCGCCTGGCCGCGTGTTTGCCCATAAGCCCATATTGCCTAACCCAAAGTACGATGGCAGTGTGGAAAAGGCATGGGCTGATGTGGGTAACGTTTTTCGCCAAGTCCTGAACGAGGAAACTCATCTTGGCAAAAAGGCCCCAAGCCGTCGCGACCCCAAAGCCAAAATCCCAGCCTAAAGACCCGTTACAGGAAGAAATTGACCGTCAAATCGGCCCGCTGGTCCCTCAAGGTCAGCGGGAAGAAATAGTAAAACGTGTCGTGGGTGTAGTTTTATCAAGAAAATTTTGCTGGACCCATCGCCTATCCCAGGCATCTGGCCGCCTATGACGATATCGTGCCAGGGTCTGCCGAACGCATAATAGCCATGGCCGAGAAGGCACAAAATCATAATATTACAATGCAGCAACAGTCACTGGGTGCTGAGATTGCGGATCAAAAGCGAGGAATGTATCTAGGCGCTGCCATTCTGCTTATACTGGTAGTTGCTGCGTTCTCAGCTGGTGCAATATATGACAACAATGTCTTGGCCGGCCTGTTATTGGGAGCCGCTGTTCTTAATGTCGTGGCTCTTTTCATACGGGGACGGTCGAACGCGTGACGCCAAGCTGCTATTCATGTCCCATTCAGCAACTTTGACCTAGGTTGCCGCCATGACCATTGTGATCTCCAAGTTCATCGCGCCGCTGGTGCTGGCCCTGGCCCTGGCAGTTGCGGGGTCAAGCGCGGCCCAGGCAGCGTGCCTGTCGTCGCTCGATGCGCAAAAGGCGGCGGAGTCCGGGGAGATCAAGTCGCTGGCGGCAGTGCTGGCTTCGGCGGGAATCGACGGCAGCGTGGAAATTCTCAGCCGGCAGGTCTGTGACGAAGGCGGGCGGCTGGTTTATGTTATTGGGGTGATCAAGGACGGCGAGGCGCAGAACCTGGTTCTGGACGCCCAATAATGCGCGGTCATGGGTCAGGGGGATGATCGATGCGTATTCTAGTGGTCGAGGACGATGCCAATCTCAACCGGCAGCTCAAGGAAGCGCTGACCGAGGCCGGCTATGCCGTCGATGTGGCCTTTGATGGCGAGGAGGGCCATTATCTGGGCGATACCGAACCCTATGACGCCATCGTGCTCGATATCGGCCTGCCGCAAATGGACGGATTGTCGGTGCTGGAGGAATGGCGCCGAGCGGGCAAGACCGTGCCGGTGCTGTTGCTGACCGCACGCGACCGCTGGAGCGACAAGGTCCAGGGCATCGATGCGGGCGCCGACGACTATGTCGCCAAGCCGTTTCACATGGAGGAAATCCTCGCCCGTATCCGCGCGCTGGTGCGGCGGGCGGCGGGGCACGCCTCCAATGAGATCACGGCAGGCTCGGTGCGGCTCGACGCGCGTTCGGGCAAGGTCACGGTGGCTGGACAATCGGTCAAACTGACCAGCCACGAATTGCGGCTCCTGAGCTATCTCATGCACCACAAGGGCAAGGTGATCTCGCGCACGGAACTGACCGAGCATCTCTATGACCAGGATTTCGATCGCGACAGCAACACCATCGAGGTGTTCGTGGGGCGGCTGCGCAAGAAGCTGCCGGACGATTGTATCCAGACCGTGCGGGGCCTTGGCTATCAGATCGCGGAAGACTGACCGCTTTGCGTAAGGGCTCGATCGCCGCGTCGCTGTTTTGGCTCTCAGCCGGCTGGCTGATCGTGGCGCTGGTGGCGACCGGGTTCCTGTTGACGGATCTGTATTCCCGCGCGCTCGATACGAGCCTGTCCGAAACGCTGGAGTTTCACGTCGAAAGCCTGGCCGGCGACCTGCTGGAAAGCGGCAATCCGCTCAGCGATACCATTTCGCTGACCGATCCCCGGTTCAACCGGCCGCGTTCGGGCTGGTATTGGACCATTCGTGATGCCGATGGCCAGCTTTACAATCTGTCCACCTCGGTCGTGGGCATCGTGCTGCCGGCGGTTACGGGTTCCTCCGATATCTCGGGCATGCGCACCGCCGTGCTGGACGACGCCTTCGGCACGCGCATGCGGGTGATCGAGCGGACCGTGACGATCGCGTCCAAGACCTACCGGATCGTGGTGACGGGCAGCCTGAGCGAGGTGCTCAAGCTGGTCGACGATTTCCGCGGGCAGACCTTCATCGTGCTGGGCGCGGTGGGGGCGATGCTGGCGATCATGAGCGTGATCGTGGCGCGCATCGCCATGCGGCCGATCTCGCGGCTGCGCAACGCCATCGAACGCGTGCGCGAGGGCGATGCCGAGACGGTGGGCGGGGTCTATCCCAATGAGATCGCCCCGCTGGCCGAGGAGGTCAACGAATTGCTGCGCTCCAATGCGCAGATCATCGAGCGGGCCCGCAACCAGGTGGGCAACCTGGCCCATGGCCTCAAGACGCCGATCGCCGTGCTGCGCAACGAAGCCGGCGCCAAGAAAGGGGTCCTGGCCGAGGTGGTGCTGACCGAAAGCGAGAAGATGAGCACCATGGTGGCGACTTATCTCGAGCGGGCGCGGCTGGCCGCACGCACCTCCGTCGTCGGCAAGAAAGCCGATGGCACCATGATCATGTTGCGGCTGACCCGGGTGATGCGCAAGATCCATCCCGATTGCACCATCGCCTTTCAGCGCCCGGACGCTTCGCTGCCCTGGTTCCGGGGCGATGAGGCCGACCTCGAGGAAATGGCCGGCAATCTCCTGGACAATGCCTGCAAATGGTCCAAGGGGCAGGTGGGGGTGCGCCTTTTGGCCGAACGCGGCGACACCGGCACGATGCTGTTGATTCGAATTGACGACAATGGGCCGGGCCTGTCCGACGAGGACGCCCACAAAGTGTTGCGCCGCGGTGTCAGGCTGGACGAGAAAACGCCCGGCAGCGGGCTAGGGCTCGATATCGTCAAGGAACTGGTGGATGTGTATGGCGGCAGCCTGGACCTGCGGCGTTCGGCGCTGGGCGGGCTGCTGGCGGAATTGCGTCTTCCCACGTCCCGGCTGACCGGCATGACCAAGAGTTGATCGACCCCCTCGATCCGACGCACTTTCGCCTCATTGCAAAAACATTGAAGCTTAGCCGATCACGAGACCCAGATATGACCCTTGCCCTTCGCCTCGCCACGCCGTTGCTCGCCTTGACCCTGGCTGCCTGTGCCAGCACCGCTCCGACGACCCAGATGGCCCAGGCCCCGGTCGTGGCGGCACCGGTATTCGTGGCGCCCGTGGGCCCCAGCCCGGCGCAGACCACCCAGGCGGCGCTGCTGACCACCAGCATCGCCAATGGCTTCGTCGATCCGGCGGCGCTGGCGATGATGACGAGCAAGGATTCTGCGGAAGCCAACAGCGCGCAGTTCTATGCGCTGCAGTTCGGCCGGCCCGGCGCGCCCCGCCAGTGGTCCGGCGACAAGGGCTCCACCGGCGCTGTCGCCGTCGGTCCCTATGTGCGGGTCAACAATCTCGATTGCCGCGACTTCACCCACACCGTCAAGATCGGCGGCCAGGACTATGTCAAGAAGGGCACGGCGTGCCGCGAGCAGGCCGGCAACTGGACCGTGGTTCAGGCCGCCGCCTGATATTCGTGATCGTGCGACCTGTTGGCGGGTAAACATTGTTTACCAGCGGCGGGTTAGGGTTAGGCAAGTCGTCGTTTCCCAACCCGATCGCTTTCATGCCCACACTTGCCGACCGTAATCTTACCGATGCCCCCCAGGAGGAGCGTCAGGTGGCGCTGCCTGCGGTAGCGCGCCCGTTTCTCGGGCTGATCGACGCGGTGATCGTGGAAGATCCCGTGGCGTTCCCCTTCGCGGGTTCGGTCGGCCGCAAGGCGGCGCAGGCAGCCTGGGTCTGGGTGGTGCGCGACCTGTGCGCCGACCTGCTCGAGCATGTCGAGACCATGGCCGCCGCAGACCTGCAGGCTTTGCTGCCGCAAATTCTGACGCACATGCAGGAAGGGCTCAGGCAGGCCGACGATTTTGAGACCGGCCGCCGGCTGCGCGCGCAATTGGGCAGCGATGAAGCCCGCGAACGGCTCCCGATCGTCATCCATGCGTTGCGCTGCCGGACGTTGCTGGGCAAGGCGCAAGCCTTCGGCAAGGCCGCCAACACCATTGCCGACGATGCCGCGCTGGGCGTGGCGCTGCAATCCATGCCGCTGCGGGACGTGCCGGTCGCTTCGCTGCTGCTGCATGCCGCCATGGGACAGATCAGCAATCCCACCCGCGTGGTCACAAGCGTGCTGCGCGTTGCCGGGGGCAGCACGGAGGCCCATATCCAGCGGTCCGGCTTTTCGCCACTGATCGACGCCATCCTCGCCCATGCGCAAAACCAGCTTCCGGCCCTCCACCCGTTGGGACCGTTCGCCGATATCGACCTGACGTGCCGTGCGCTGGATCGCTTTCATCGCCTGGCGCGCGCGCTGACCGGCTACGTGGAGTTTTCCCGCGGCAGTCAATGGACCGGCGTCCTGGCAGCGGTGACCAAGCAGGTATCCGACCGCATCGAGCCGCGTCTCAAGGACGTGGTGGCCGATATGAACCAGTCGCTGCGCAAGGCGCGCGACGGGGTGGACCGGCTCGATCACGACCGGCTGCTGGCGGCGCTCAATGGGGTCTATCTGTTGGCGACCATCCGCGAGTGCCGCGACTCGCTGGCGCTCAATGCCCTGTTCGACCAGGCGTGGAGCCAGTCGGGCCAGGCGCTCGAGCTGCACCTCAACCGCAATCTGGAACTGCTGCGGGCCAATCCGGCCGATAAACTCGTGGGAACGCGGCTGGACGCGGGCATCAAGATGGCTGAAATCCGCTTCAACCCGGACTACGCCGAAACGCTACGCCGGGCTCGCCTCACTGCCGAGCGCCGCAATTGACGCCGGCGGATCGACCGGCTCGACCAGCCTGACCGCGACCGGTCGCCCTTGGTCAAGCACCGTCATGCCCTCGCCCGGTTGCGGCGATGGCTTGCCGATCAGGGCGATGGTTTTATCCCCCTCAAGCGCCACGACCGCGCCAATGGCCTGTCGGGGGTCGTCCTGGTCCGAATTGAGGAAAATCAGCGCGCCGACCGGCAAGGTGCGTGGTTCCGACGGCGCGACAATCCAGAGATGGGCACTGAGCCCGAACCGGCCGACAAGATAGTCCGGAACGTATGGCGCCGGCGCTTGCGGGCTCAGATCGGGCAGCAGGGCCAGGCGGGCCGCATCGATCAGATCGCCGCTGGCCACGGCGCGCTCCTGGGCCACGATGCTGACGCTCTCGGCCGGAATGCCGCCCAGCTGCATGCCGGCCACGACATCGCCGATACCCAAGGCGCGCGGCTGATCGGCCAGTGACCAGGACCGTTGCGGCCGCCGGAACGGCCACCAAGCCGGGCCGCTGGGCGGACGAGGATCAGGCGGCTGGATCAGGTTGAGCCCCCCATCGAGATAACTTGGCTGTTGCATCGTTTCGGACCGCGAGACGGCAGGCGTCGGCCCGTCCGGCGTTTCGTATATCGGATCGATGGACAGCTCCACCACCGGGGTCCGGGGCGCGCCGTTGAGCGCATCGATGGCATCCCGGCCGCTATGCAGGCACGCGTGCTTGCTGACATAGCCGGCCGCACTGCCGGCCAGGGCAATGCCGCCCGGCCCGAACGTCGGCTCGATCCGGCGCCGCTCGGGGCTCCAGCGGCTCTTGCCGCCGGCCATGTGCCACAAGGTCAAATCGGGCTGCCAGCCGCCGCAAACCAGGAGGATATCTGTTGCGACGGGGGCCTCCATGGCGCTGTAGCCATCGAACGCCAGTTGCAGCGTCACCGTAAGCCCAAGGCCTTTGGCCGCCGGTTCTGCCAAGGCGGCGACCGTGCCGCCCGCCTGCGTAATGCCATAGGCGCGCGAATATTCGATGAACCGCGACTGCGGATCGGTGCGGCTGTCGGCGATCTTGCTGGTGGCGATGCCGGCGTCGCTCAGCAGCATCGGCAGCCGATAGGCGGCGCCATGCACGGTTGCGAGCAAGGCCGCGCGTCCCGTGAATACGCCATAGCGTTCGGCCAGCAGATAGGCCTCGAGCGTGCTCATCACCCGCGGCAGGCGATTGCCGGGAAACACCGGCAGCCGCTCGATGGCGCCGGTGGCCAGAACCACGCGAGGCGCGAGCAGATCGATGACTTCGCCCGAGACCATAACGCCATCAATGGTAACCCGGTGCGCCCGGACCCGGCCGGGTCGGACCGCAAGCGCCTCGGTCCGCAGCAGAACGGTGATGGCTTCGTGTGCATCCACCATGCCGACCAGCCGACGGATCGATGCGTCGGGCGTCTCGTCACCCTCCTGCGCGCCGAAATAGCGGGCGCTGCCGCCCAGCATGGGTGTGCTTTCGAGCAGCGTCACTTTTGCCCCGGCTCGAGCCGCCGCAATGGCGGCGCTCATGCCCGCGACACCACCGCCGACCACGATGACGTCAGTGGCGATCTGCGATTGCGGCGCTTGATCGTGCCAGGGCAGGGCCACTGTGCCGCGATCCAGGTCCTGGCCCAACGAGCGTCGCCTTTGGCCCAAGGCGGGCAGGCGCCAGCGTGGGTTGCTGCTCCCAACGAGATGCAGGTTTGCCCCATCGATTGCCGGCATGCGCGTCATGGGCAAGGCTTGCGCCACCTGTCCACGCATCGCGGTAACGGCCGGCGCGAAGCGCGCGCCAAGGCCGATCGGCCATCCGCCCGATTTCCCTACCGTATCGACGCCCGAGGCCAGCAGTGCGCTCAGCACCGTGTCGCCGGCAAAGCCATGCACCAGGGCCCCGTCGAGCCGGAATTTCAGCGGCCTGGTGCGGTCGATGGCGCTGCCGCTGAACGCATGCGGCGCCGCGATGTCCAGCCGGTTGGGTTGACCCTTCATGCGGTGGCCAGCGCTGCAGGCGCGTAGTCGGCCACGATCGAGGGCGACAGGCTGCGCCCGGCCAGGCGCGCCGCGAAATAATCCGTCTCTTCGGGCCGCGCCGTGCCGGTGCACCAGCGGGCCAAAGCGGGCGCCAGAAACGCGCCGATGCTGCCAAGACCGGCCAGCACCTGCGGGCCGTCTCCGACGCGGCCCATGACGGGCGCACCATCGCGGCTGCGCAAGCGCTCATGGCCCGCCCCGCCGGCCTGGCGCAATTGGCGATTGGCACCCAGCAAAACCCCGATTTCGGACACGCAGCGGTCGTGATCCCCCGCCCCGATCGCGATCACGCCCCGATGGTTGGCCTGGACGAACGCCAAGTCCGCATCCACCTGCACCATGACGCGCGACGCCATGGCAAAAGTCGGCTCGGTAAGGATCGTCGTCATCGGCTGCCGGATGAACAAGCGGTCCACGCTATCGGCAGGCAGATAGGCCAGGATCGCTTCGTCATCGGCCAGGATGGTGCGGCCCGCCAACGTGACGTCGTCGCCCCGAACGAGCCGCGCTCCACCATCGGGCGAGACCGTTATCTCCGTTTGCGACCACGGCAACCTGTCCACCGCCATGCCGTCCAGCCAGCGATCAAGGATCGGTTCGAGCCGGTCGCGCTGCAGATGCACCGCATCGCGCAGCACGATACCGGCGCGGCCCCTGCCGAACTGGTCGGCAGGGAGGCGCTCGACGGCATGGCCAAATCCCAAGGCACTGCTGAGCGTAAATGCCAGGGCCTGCTGGCCGGCCGGGGTGGCGGCAAACAGGATCGGATCGAGCCGTTGGATACTGGTGCGGCCACCGATACGAGCCAGCAGCTTGACCGTTTCGGGTACGGCTTGCGCCAGCACGGCCCAGCTGTCCGGCCGGGTCAATGGCCCCACCGACAGATCGATGCCGCGCGGTAGCCGGAATGCGGCGTGGCTGTCACCCGCCCAGACCACGGTTTGGCCGTGCGTGCTGGCCAGCAATCCCGCCAGCAGCCGGGCCAGGGGCGTCGAGCCGATAATGGCATAATCGACATGGCGTTCGCTCATGCGACAATCGCGCCCTGTGGCAATGCGTCCGGCACAAGCTTGCGTGTTTCGGTGGTTTTTCGCCGCATTTGGCTTATAGCTCGCCTCTTGCCGCAAGCCGACGTCAAGCGCCCCGGGTCCATGCTGTTCTGGTTCATTGCCATCGCCGTAACCGCCATCGCCTGCGCTGCTCTGTATTATGCGGCGGCAGGACGCATGGTCAACGCGAGCGGACCTGAATTGGGCGACTCCAACAGCCATTTTCGCCTGGTGCTGGCCGGCATCGATGCCGATCTGGCCAATGGCACGCTGGGCGAGCCCGAAGCCGTTGCCGCCAAGGGCGAATTGGCGCGCGAACTGCTGCGGCATCAGGGCGAGGCCACGGCAAGTTCGAAGAACGAACTCGGGCGCGGCGCGATTCTTGCCTGTGCTGCGGCGATCGCCATGATCAGCCTTTTGACCTATGCCATGCTTGGCAGTCCCGGCCTGCCCGGCCAGCCGCTGGCGGGCCGCGCCGAGGTGGCGGCCAGGGATATCGATCTTGACACGGCGGTGAGCCGCATCGAGCAGCAATTGGCGAGCAATCCAAACGATTTGCGCGGCTGGACGGTGATCGCCCCGGTTTACCTGCAGACGGCTCGCTACGCGGAAGCCGAACACGCCTACCGCCGGATCATCGCGCTAGGCGGCGCTACCGCGCAAACCCAGACCAGCCTGGCTGAAACGCTGATGCTGCAAGCCGATGGGGCCGCTGCCGGCGAGGCCATGACGCTGCTCCAGAGCGCGGCGGCAAGCGATCCCGGTCACGTGCTGTCACGCCTCTATATCGCCGCCGAGTTGACCCGGACCGCCCGCTATGACGAGGCTGTCGCGGCATGGGATGCGGTTCTGGCGCTTTCCAAGGGCAACGAATCTTGGCTTGCCGCAGCGAGGGAGGGCAGGGCGGTCGCGGACAATCGGGGCGTGGTGCCCGCAGGTGCCGCAACGGGCGCGGCAACCGCCGATGCCATCAGCCAGATGGTGTCGGGACTGGCGACCCGGCTGGCGGCCGAGGGCGGCACCATTGAAGAATGGACCCAACTGGTGCGCGCCTATGTCGTGATGGGCGACCTTGCCAAGGCCCAAACCGCCTATGATGATGCGCGCGCCGCCTATCCCAGGGCCTTCGAGCGCGGCGAACTCGATACCATTGCCCTCGATGCCGGATTGCAGGGAACCACGCCATGACCATGCCATCCGCCATGCGCCGCAAGGGCTGGACTCGCAAGCAGAAACGCCTGGCGGTGATCGCGGGGCTCGCTGCCGTCATCGCGCTGGCAACGACGCTGGTGCTGGTGGCATTGCGCGACCAGATCGTATTTTTCTATTCACCCTCCGATATCGCCACGCGCGACGTTGCCCCCGGCCAGCCGATCCGGCTGGGCGGGCTGGTCAAGGACGGCTCCTGGATCCGCGACGGCGACAGCAATGTGTTCGTCGTGACCGACGGGCGGGCCGACCTCAGCGCATCCTATACCGGCATCCTGCCCGACCTGTTCCGTGAGGGGCAGGGCGTGGTCGCCGAGGGCAGCCTGACGCCGGACGGCAAATTCCTCGCCAGCAACGTGCTGGCCAAGCACGACGAAAACTACATCCCCAAGGAAGTCGTCGAGGCGCTCAAGGCCAGCGGCGAATGGCGGCCGGAGGGGGCGCAATGATGGATTCGCGCTTGCAGATCGACCCCCACCTAGCCTCCCCCTTCCAGGGGGAGGGACTGTTCCGTGGACTTGACTCGATAGCGCCTGCTGAGTGGAGAGGTTCCTCCCCCTCCCAGGGGGAGGTTAGGTGGGGGTTGCCGGAGCACGCAGGAACCAGATCATGAGCATCGAACTGGGCCATTTCGCGCTGATCCTCGCCTTCGCCATTTCGGCAGTGTCGGCCATTGGCGGTTATCTGTTCTGGCGCAGCGGCGCGCGGATTTCGCGCTTTCTGAGCCAGGGCGCGGTGTTACAATTCGTGCTGGTGGCGGCCGCTTTTGCCGCATTGATCCAGGCCTTCGTCACCTCCGATTTTTCCCTGGCGCTGGCCGCCAACAATTCCCATTCGCTCAAGCCGCTGATTTTCAAGATATCGGGCGTCTGGGGCAATCATGAGGGCTCCATGGTCCTCTGGGTTTTGATTTTAGTCAGTTTCGGCGCCCTGGTCGCGGCGTTCGGGCGGCGCCTGCCGGCCGATCTGCTCAGCCTGGTGCTGGCGACGCAAAGCCTGCTGGTCGCCGCCTTCGCCGGATTTACCCTGTTCACCTCCAACCCGTTCGAGCGCATGGTGCCGCCCCCCCTCGATGGCGCCGATCTCAATCCGGTGCTGCAGGATATCGGCCTCGCTATCCATCCGCCGCTGCTTTACGCCGGCTATGTCGGCTTTTCGATCTGCTTTTCCTTTGCCATCGGCGCACTGATTTCGGGCCGCATCGACCAGGCCTGGGCGCGCTGGGTGCGGCCCTGGGCGGTGCTGAGCTGGTTGTTCCTGACCCTGGGCATCGCCATGGGCTCCTACTGGGCCTATTACGAGCTGGGCTGGGGCGGCTGGTGGTTCTGGGACCCGGTGGAGAATGCCAGCTTCATGCCCTGGCTGGCCGGGACAGCGCTGCTGCATTCGGCGCTAGTGATGGAAAAGCGCAATGCGCTCAAAATCTGGACGATTTTTTTGTCCATCATCACTTTTTCGTTGTCGCTGCTCGGCACGTTCCTGGTGCGCTCGGGCATTCTGACCTCGGTGCATACCTTTGCCAGCGACCCGACGCGCGGGCTGGTGCTCCTGGCGCTGCTGGCGCTGGTGATCGGCGGCGCCTTCGTGCTGTTCGCGCTGCGCGCCTCGGCTTTGCGCAGTGGCGGGCTGTTCGCGCCGGTCAGCCGCGAAGGTGCCTTGATCCTCAACAATCTGTTCCTGGCCACCGCTATGGGCGCGGTCCTGGTCGGCACGCTCTATCCGCTATTGCTCGACGCTCTGGCCGGCACCACCATTTCGGTGGGCGCCCCCTTTTTCAATCTCACCTTTGCGGCCTTGATGGCGCCCTTGCTGCTGGTGCTGCCCTTCGGGCCCATGCTGGCTTGGAAGCGTGCCGACGTGGTTGGCGCCGCCCAGCGCCTGATCGGGGCGGCGGCGCTGGCGATTTTCCTCACCATCCTGATTTCAGCCCTGGGCGGGGTCTCCATCTCGATGGCCCCCATCGGATTGCTGCTCGGCTTCTGGGTGGCCTTCGGCGCCCTGGCCGAACTGATCGACCGCAGCCGGCTGGGCCGCATACCCCTGCCGGAAAGCTGGCGGCGCCTTGTCGGCCTGCCCCGTTCGGCCTGGTCGACCGCGATTGCCCATTTCGGCGTCGGCATCGCCGTGCTCGGCATCGTCGCCGCAACCGCCTGGGAAACCGAATTGGTCACCACGCTGAACCCCGGCGAACGCGCCGAATTGTCCGGCTACACCATCGCTTTTGACAGCTTCACCCAAGTGCAGGGCAGCAACTACCTGGCTGACCAGGGGCACTTCACCATCACCGCGCCAGGTGGGGAAACCCGCACCATCGTGCCCGAGCGCCGCACCTATGTGGCCACCGGCACCCCGACCACGGAAGCGGCGATCACCACCTACGGTTTTTCCCAGCTCTACCTGCAATTGGGCGAGCCGCTGCGCGACACTCACGTCGTTCGCATCTGGCACAAGCCCTATATCACGCTGATCTGGATCGGCGCCCTGCTGATGGCTGCGGCGGGCGCCCTGTCGCTCACCGACCGGCGGCAGCGCGTCGGCGCCCCGCGCCAGGCCGCAAAGCCATTGCCGAGGCCGGCCGAATGAACTGGCTGCGCGCCCTTGCCCTATGCGTCATCCTGGCGATAACCCCTGCCGCCTTCGCGGTTGGCCCTGACGAAATCCTGGCCGATCCGGCGTTGGAGCAGCGGGCGCGCGATATCTCGGCCGAACTTCGCTGCCTCGTCTGCCAAAATCAATCCATCGATGACAGCGATGCCGATCTCGCCAAGGATTTGCGTGTCCTGGTGCGTGAGCGCCTGGTGGCCGGCGACAGCGACGAGGCTGTGCGGCAGTATCTGGTCGATCGCTATGGCGAGTTCGTGCTGTTGCGCCCGCGTGTGGAGGCGCGCACGCTCATTCTCTGGTTTGCCGCCCCCGCGCTCTTGATACTGGGCCTGCTGGTCCTGTTCGTCATGGCCCGGCGTCGCCAAGGCTCCATAGCCGCCGAACTCAGCCCCGACGAGCAGGCCGCCTTGCAGGCTTTGCAGGCATCCAGGGACACCGGCCCACCCTCGCCTTGAATCTCGGGCCGCATTGCCGGTCTGTGCTGCCTGTTACGAAAGTTTAATGTGGGCGCAACCTCGCAGCAAGGCACACCCTTTCATAACCAGGGCCACAAGCTGTTGAGAGCTTAATCCAGGAGATCGATTCTCATGCGCCCGACTATTCTTTCGCGTACCCGCCGCTGGCTCGGAGCCTCTGCCTTGGCGTTGCTCGTCGGCATCGGCGGGGTATCCACGGCATTCGTGCTGACCGGCCAGGCGGCCACTGCCCAGATCCAGCCGGCGGCGCAGATCGTCGTTCCCCCGACGGCCCAGCCGCAGCAGGGTTTTGCCGACCTGGTGGATGCGGTCAAGCCCGCTGTCGTATCGATCCTGGTCGAGGCCACGGAAGGCCCGCAGGACGTGCAGCGCGGCGGCGGCAATTTCAACATGCCCGACCTGCCCAAGGATCATCCCTTCCACGATTTCTTCCAGCAGTTCGGTGATCAGTTCGGCGGTCGCGGCGGCGATCAGCAGGAACCGACCCCTCGCAAATTCATGGCAGCCGGCTCCGGCTTCGTGATCTCGGCCGACGGCTATATCGTCACCAACAATCACGTGGTGGAAAGCGCCACCAAGGTCACCGTAGTCTTCGACAATGGCGATGAAGACACCGCCACTATCGTGGGCACCGACGAGCGCACCGACCTGGCCGTGATCAAGATCGACCAGAAGGACCTGCCCTTTGTCAATTTCGAAACCGATCCGAGCCGCGTTGGCGATTGGGTCGTTGCCGTCGGCAATCCCTTTGGCCTTGGCGGCACCGTCACCGTGGGCGTCATCTCCGGCAAGGGCCGCAATATCGGCGGCTCCAGCTATGGCGATTTCCTGCAGATCGACGCGGCCGTCAATACCGGTAACTCGGGCGGCCCCGCCTTCAACAGCCGCGGCGAGGTGGTCGGCGTCAACACCGCCATCTATTCGCCAAATGGCGGCAATGTGGGCATCGCTTTCGCTATTCCCGCCGCGACCGTCAAGCAGATCGTCGGCCAGCTGATCGATAGCGGCTCGGTGACCCGCGGCTATCTCGGCGTGTCCATTCAGGACGTCACGCGCGATATCGCCGACGGCGTGGGCCTGCCCAACGCCAAGGGTGCCATCGTGCGCGAGCCAAGCGGTGACTCCCCGGCCGGCGCTGCCGGCGTCAAGTCGGGTGACATCATCACCGCCGTCGATGGCGATGCGATCGACGACGCGCTGGACCTCAGCCGCACCATCGCCGGCAAGGCGCCCGACACCACCGTCGAGCTGACCATCTGGCGCGACGGGGCCGAGCAGAAGATCTCGGTCAAGCTGGGTACGCTGACTGAAGATACCGCCCAGGCCGAGCCGACCGCACCGACGCCTCCGGCCGATGTGGCTCCCGCGCCCTCCAGCGTCGGCCTGACCCTGGTGCCGAACTCGGACGGCACCGGCGGCCTGTTGATCCAGGATATAGCTGCGGACAGCCCGGCCGGTGAACGGGGCTTCGCCGTCGGCGATGCCATCCTTGAAGTCGACAACAAGCCGGTGGCCAGTGTCGACGAGTTCGAGGCCGCTCTTGCCGCCGTCAAGACCAAGGGCTTGACTACGGCACTGATCAAAGCCAGCCGTGGTGGCGAAGCCCGCTTCATCGGACTGCCGCTCGCCGCTTCCGCCAACTAAAAACCTTTGGCTCCGGTGTTTGCACCGGAGCTAACCTGCCATTTGGGGAGCCCGCGGTGAAGATATTGCTGATCGAAGATGATCGGGAGGCCGCCAGCTACCTCATTCAGGCCCTCGACGAGGCCGGGCACGTCACCCACCATGCCGCCGACGGCGAAACCGGCTACGCCATGGCCTCGGGCATGGACTACGACGTGCTGATCGTCGATCGTATGCTGCCCCGGCGCGATGGCCTCTCCATCGTGGAATCGCTGCGCGCCGAGGCCGACAAGACCCCCGTGCTCATCCTGTCGGCCTTGGGCGAAGTCGATGACCGGGTCACCGGCCTGCGCGCCGGCGGCGACGATTACCTCACCAAGCCCTACGCTTTCACCGAGTTACTCGCCCGCGTCGAAGTGCTCGCGCGCCGCTCCAGCCCCTCCGAAGCCGCGACCGGCTACGAAGTCGGCGGATTGTCGCTCGACCGGCTCAGCCGCAAGGTCGAGCGCGAGGGCGAGACCGTGCTGCTGCAGCCGCGCGAATTCCGCCTGCTCGAATATCTGATGAAGAACGCCGGTAAGGTCGTGACCCGCACCATGCTGCTGGAAAATGTCTGGGATTATCACTTCGATCCCCAGACCAATGTCATCGACGTGCACATGTCGCGCTTGCGCTCGAAAATCGATAAGGGTTATGCCACCCCGCTGCTGCACACCGTGCGCGGGGCTGGCTACATGATCCGCGAGTAGGCCTTGCATCGGCTGTCCCAACTCTGGCGCACCTCGACGGTCAGGCTGACGGCAACGTTCATCCTGATCTTCGTGCTGTTCGCCATCCTGCTGCTGGCTTTCATCACCTGGCAGTCCAGCGTCCAGATCCAGCGCCAGCAGACCGACGACATCGATCGCGAAGTGCGCCTGTTACAGCGCATCGAAATGAACCAGGGCATTCGCGCCCTGGCCTTCGCGGTCGATCGGCTGTCGCGCCAGCCCGGCCCGGGCGTCTATTTCCTGGGCGATGCATCGGGGCAATATCTGCTGGGCAATGTCAGCGATATTCCGGTCGAAGCCGTGCGCGACCCCGGCATCTACAGCTTCGACTACGAGCGCAACAGCCCCCTCGACCAGGCCGATACCGGCCCCGCCCGCCGCCCGCCGCGCCAGGGTTTTGCCGTGGCCCGTTCGGTGCTGCTGGATAGCGGCATGCGCCTGGTCGTCGGGCGCGACGTGGTCGAGCGCCGGGGCTATTCGGCCATCATCGTGCAGAGTTTCCTTGTCGGCGTCATCGGCATCATCCTGTTTTCCGTGGTCGCTGGCGGCATTACCGCCCGCCGCGTGCTGCGCCGCATCGACGCCATCCGCGATACCTCCACCAAGATCATGTCCGGCAACCTGTCCGAGCGGGTTCCGCTGACCAAGCGCAACGACGAGTTCGACGGCCTGGCGACCAATCTGAACGCCATGCTGGACCGCATCGAAGCCCTCCTGCAGGGTCTCAAGGAGGTCACCGACAATGTGGCGCATGACCTCAAGACCCCGCTGACCCGGTTGCGCAACCAGGCCGAGACGGCGCTGCGCGATGGCGCCAGCGAAGCCACGAGGCAAAAAGCCCTCGAAACCACCATCACCGAGAGCGACCGCCTGATCCAGACCTTCAACGCCCTGCTGATGATCGCCCGGGCCGAGGCCGGCGCTCCCTCCGGCGCCCTGAGCGATGTCGACATCAGCGCCGTCGTCGCCGATGTCGCCGAGCTCTACGGCCCGGTGGCGGAGGACGAGGGCATTACCATTGAGACCGCGATCACCCCGGACGTGCATCTGCACGCCAATCGCGAACTGGTCGGCCAGGCCATGGTCAACCTGCTCGAAAATGCGGTGAAATATGCCAAGCCGATCGCCGGCCCGGGTGGGCGCATCACGGTCGGGCTGCGGCAGCCCGATGGTCGGGTCATCATCGAAGTGGCCGACAACGGACCGGGCATCCCGCCCGAAGACCGCAAGCGCGTGCTCGAGCGCTTCGTGCGGCTGGACGTCAGCCGCACCGAGGCCGGTTCAGGGCTGGGCCTGTCCCTGGTCAACGCCGTCACTCGCCTGCACGGCGGAACCTTCCGCATTGAAGACAACACTCCCGGCGTTCGCGCCGTCATTGATCTGCCACACACGTCAAGCCCGAAGGCCTGATGGCAACGCCTTCCCCTTGGGGAAGGCGCCATTACGCAAGCGATGGGCCTTGCCCTTCAGCGATCGTATGGCTGGGCAGCAACATCGTAGAAGGGCTGCGGCAGGCCCTTGACGCCGAGTTGAACGAAGGCCCGCGGCCAGTCGAACTGGTCCCAGTGCTCATAAAGCTGGCCATCGCGCACCGTCCAGATGTCGATGGCATCGAATTCCAAGGCCTGTCCCGCAGGCGCGACCCCCAACAGGGGCGCCCCGGTCAGCGTGCCCGTCCAGCTCCACCGGGTGACCACCCGCTGCTCGGTCGCAAACACGTCATACAGCACGAATTTGGCGTCCGGCATGGCGTGGTAGATGACGGGAATGAAGCCGATCAAACCCTGCCGGCCCTCGGCCAGCAGCGGATTGTGCTGGATGTAGTCCGTCGCCACGATCCGGTTGAGGATGTCGGTTCGTGCGGTTTCGTCCTGGGTGTTGAGCATCACCTCGCTGAACGTGCGACCGAGCCATTCATTGTAGGGCGCGGTGCCGGGCGCCGCCGGCGGCTCGGTCAAGCCCTGCGCCAGGGCGGGGCCCGCCAGGGCGACAAATGTGAGGGCCACAAGAATATTGCGCATCGGGATCACTCCATCATCGTGCATCAGTGCACACCAAGCTAATAAATTATCGATCGATCAAAAACAAGAGACAAAAAGATTTGCTATTTTGGTTGTTCGTTCCTAAATTGGTGCCATGCCAAGAACGCGCGAGTTCGATATCGACGAGGTCACCGAAAAGGCCATGCAGGTCTTCTGGCGGCAGGGCTATGCCGCTACGGCCATGTCCGACGTCTATGCCGCGACGGGCCTGAAGGCCGGCAATCTGTACGGCGCCTTCAAGGACAAGGACGCCCTGTTCCGGCACTGTTTCGCCGCTTACGCCAAACGCTTCCGCGCCACGCTGCCGCAAGACCTCAAGGGTCGTCCGGCGATTGCCGCATGGATAGCGATCCAGTGCGATCTGGCAACGCAAGACCCTGATAAAAAAGGCTGCTTGATCATCAATACCGTTGCCGAGCGTGAGCTGCATAGCCCGGAAACACGGGCCTTGGCGGCCGGCCGCCTGTCCGAGATCCGGGATTTTTTCATGCAGAACCTGTCTTATGCCGCCGCGCGTGGAGAAATCTCCGGCACCCCCGATATCGTACCCGCTGCCGATGCCTTGCTCGGAACGGTCGTGTCCATCATGACGCTTGGCCGTGCGGCCGTCGACCCGGCCGTGATCGAGCATGTCGCGCAGATGGCTGTCGATCGACTGGTGCCAAGTTTCGATAAATGATCGAACGATAAAGAATATAATTGATCGATCGATCCTGATCGTGTAAGACGTCTCCAACGGCAGCCACAGGGGCCGCCCTTCAAGGAGGCGATGGTGAGCAAGGATCTCTATACGGCCCGCGTGGCTGTGACCGGTGGACGCAATGGCAGTGCCAGCAGCGACGACGGGCGTCTCGCAGTCGGCCTGGCGCTGCCCGAAGCTCTTGGCGGTTCCGGCGAGGGCACCAATCCCGAACAATTGTTTGCCGCCGGATTTGCCGGCTGCTTCACCTCGTCGCTCAAGCACGCCGCAAGCCAGCTCAAGGCGCGGCCCGACGCCATTGCGGTCGATGCCGAGGTGGTGCTGACACTGTCCGACGACGGTCGCTATGGCCTGCGGGTGACCTTGCGGCCAGGCCTGTCAGGCATTAGTCCCGACCTGGCCGGGCAAGTCATCACCGAGGCCGAGCGTATCTGTGCCTATACCAATTCAACTCGGGGCCTGGTTGGACTGCACATCGAGCCGGTCTGAGACCGCAAGCAGGGCCCGGTGGTTGGCCACCGGTCCCTGCGGCTTGCAGCGCTCGCCGTGGCACGCTATCCCTCGCCCATGGCCCTCAAGCTCAAGCCCCTTCCGCCCGTCGAAACGCCGCGTTTCCAGGGCTGGCTGGCCGAACTGCCGGCCCACCTGACGTCCATCTTCGGGGCCGCCGCTGCAAGCCTTGGCCCGCTTCTTGAGTTGGCGCCCTATCTCTTCAGCCTGGCCCGATCCAACCCAGATTGGCTGGCCGCCGCCTTGGACAGCGACGCCGACATCGTCTTCGCGACCATCCTGGAAACGGTGGCCGCGGCCGGGCGCACGGCCCCCGACGAGGCTACCCTCTCCCCCATCCTCCGCCTCGCCAAAGCCCGTACCGCGCTTCTCGCCGCCATTGCCGAAACCGGCGGCGCCTGGACCACGGCGCAATCCACCGCCGCCCTGTCCGATCTCGGCGATGTCGCCCTCGATGCGGGACTGAACCTGCTGATGCGCCAAGCCTGGGGCAGGGGCCTGCTGACGCTGCCCCTTGATCAGGCCACCGCCGCCAATTCCAGCCTCGCCATCTTCGCGCTGGGCAAGCATGGCGGGCGCGAGCTGAACTATTCCTCCGATATCGACATCGTCGCCTTCTACGATCCCGAGGCAAACATCCTCGCCGATCCCGCCGAAGCCGGTAAAATCTATACGCGGATGATCCAGAAGCTGGTCGCGCTGATGCAGGAGCGGCGCGCCGGTTCCTACGTGTTCCGCACCGATCTGCGCCTGCGCCCCGATCCGGGCTCGACCCCGCTGGCGCTGTCGGTCGATGCGGCGCTGGCCTATTACGAATCGCGCGGCCAGAATTGGGAGCGCGCCGCTTGGATCAAGGCGCGGGCCTGCGCCGGCGACCGGCAGGTGGGCGCGGCGTTCCTCAAGCAATTGACCCCCTATGTCTGGCGCAAGCACCTCGACTACGCCATGATCGCCGATATCCAGGCGATGAAGCGCCAGATCAATATCGCCAAGAAGGTCGGTGATATCCGCGTCGAAGGCCACAACGTCAAGCTTGGCCGCGGCGGCATTCGCGAGATCGAGTTCTTCACCCAGACCCAGCAATTGATCGCCGGCGGCCGCGACCCGCAATTGCGCGTCAAGCCGACGGCCCAGGCCCTGGCCGCCCTGGCCAACGCCAATTGGATCACTCCCAAGGCTGCCGCTGACCTCATCCGGACCTATTGGTATCTGCGCGCCGTCGAAAACCGGTTGCAGATGCTGGCCGACGAGCAGACCCACATCATGCCCTCGACGCCCGAACAGGTCGCGGTCATCGCTCGCTTGCTGGGCGAGGCCGACCTGGCCCGGTTCGAAGCCGCCTACCGCGCCGCGCTCGAGCTGGTCGCCCTCTACTATGCCGAACTCTTCACCGAGGGCGAGTCGCTGGGCAGCGGCGAAGGCAACCTGGTCTTTACCGGCAGCGACGACGATCCCGAAACGCTGCAAACCTTGGCGCGCCTGGGATTCGCCGACCCATCCCAGGCCATCGAGACCGTTCGCAAATGGCACTATGGCGGCTATCCCGCAACCCGCGCCGCCGCCGCCCGCGCCCACCTGACCGAACTCCTGCCGGCCCTGCTGGCAACTTTGGGCACCGCCGGCAATGCCGACCAAGCATTGGCGCGGTTCGACAATTTCCTGTCGCGCCTGCCCACCGGCGTCCAATTGTTCGCGCTGCTGCGCACCCATCCGCAATTGCGCACCTTGCTGGTTCAATTGCTGGCCTCGGCCCCGCGTATGGCCGAATCGGTCATCCACCGCGCCCATGTCATGGACGGCCTGATCGATCCGGCCTTTGCCGACGATATCACCCACCGCGACGTGCTGGTGGGCAAGGTCGACACCTTCCTTGCCGAAGCGCGCTCCTATGAGGAAGTCATCGATCGCGCCCGCATCATCGGTCAGGAACAGAAATTCCTGATCGCCGCCGGCCTGCTGTCGGGCACCGTCAGCGCGACCATGGCCGGCGAACAGTTTACCGCCCTGGCCGAAACGCTGCTGCAGCGCCTGTTCGGCACCGTGCGGACCGAATTCGAGCGCCGCCACGGCACTGTTCCGGGCGGGCGTGTCGCCCTGCTGGCATTCGGCAAGATGGCCAGCCGCGAAATGACGGCGACCTCCGATCTCGATTTCATCCTGCTCTATGATGCACCCGATACCGACTCCGATGGCGGCAAGCCGCTGGCCACCAGCCATTATTTCACCCGGCTCACCCAGCGCCTGGTCGCCGCCATCACCGCCCCAACCGCCGAAGGGGTGCTCTACGAAGCCGATATGCGCCTGCGCCCATCCGGCAATGCCGGTCCGCTTGCCACGAGCCTTCCAGGCTTTCGCCTCTATCATCGCGACAATGCTTGGACCTGGGAGCACCTGGCGTTGAGCCGGGCGCGCGTGGTCATGGCTGATGGCCGTCTCGGCCATGAAGTCGATGCCGCCATCGCCGAGGTCATGCTGCGCCATCGCGATGTCGACAAGACCATTGCCGAGGTGGTCTCGATGCGCGCCCTGATGGCGCGCGAACGCCCAGCCCGCCATCCTTTCGATCTCAAGCTGGCCGCCGGCGGCCTGGTCGACCTGGAATTCATCGCGCAATCCGCCCAGCTCGTGGCCGGGCAGGTCATTGGCCTGCCCCAAGCCCTGACCGCGCTGGTACTGCGGCGCTTAGGCGAAACCGGCCTGGTTCCCGAGGGCGCCCGTCTGGCCGAAATCCACGATATCTATTCGATTGTCCTCCAGGTCATGAGCAGCGCCTTGGTGCATCCCTTCAAGGACGAAGCCTGGACCGATGCATTTCGCGAAGTGCTGGCCGGGCTGACGCATTACCCCGATTTCAGCCGGCTGGAACTGGACTTGCGCGCCATGCAGGCCGAAGTGAACACCGCAGCACAAGCCTGGTACGCAAGCGCCAGCAGGCTCTGAGCACGAGTTCGCCTCGTACCCCTGCGCAGCGGCAGTTGAAGGATGCGCTGCAAGCTCCAGGCCCCCGCATCGCACCCCTCACTCTGATACGCCCACACCCCTGCCAAAATCTCCCAGTCGATACCTCCCCCTTCCAGGGGGGAGGATTAAGGTGGGGGTCTGCCAGCCCCGATATCGTGGCTCCCGCACCCCCACCCACCCTCCCCCTGACAGGGGGAGGAGCCGTCCGGTGACCCTCGCAGGATCGCGCCAAGCCAGATGCGACAGTCCTGTCTTTTATGGCAGAGGGCCGTCGCATATCACTAAGCCTCTTGGCAAAATACCTCAGTCGATACCTCCCCCTTCCAAGGGGAGGAACAAGGTGGGGGTAGACTGGCCCGATATCGTGGCTCCCGCACCCCCACCCACCCTCCCCCTGACAGGGGGAGGAGCCGTCCGGTGACCCTCGCAGGATCGCGCCAAGCCAGATGCGACAGTCCTGCCTTTTATGGCAGAGGGCTGTCGCATATCACTGAGCCTCTTGGCAAAATACCTCAGTCAATACCTCCCCCTCCAGGGGGAGGATCAAGGTGGGGGTTTCCCATCCCCTATACCGGAGCCGGACACCCTGGCCCTTACCCTGCCTCTCAAGACAGCAATCGCATCTGGCTTTTAGCACCGTCCTGCCAGCACCACCGGGCGGCACCTCCCCCTTGATGGGGGAGGTTGGGAGGGGGTGCAAGAGCCCCGATATCGGGCCCAGTTCACACCCAACATTGACCCTCCCCCTCAAGGGGGAACCATCGACTGGGACATTTGGCCAAGAGCCCTGGTCACATGCGCCACCAGGCCTCAAGTACGACCAACGCCATTCCCATGTCGCCGAAAAACCATTTCCTATGCTATTCCGCCGCCTGCAGCTCATTTGCCGTTTGCAGCGGCAGGGAGATCGCCACCGTCGTCCCCAGCGACAGGCTGGAATCGATGGCGATGCGTCCGCCGCTGAGTTCGGCAATGGCCCGCGCGATGGAAATACCTAAGCCCGGGCCGACACCCTCGCGGGTAAACGTGGCATCGCCCCGCGCGAAGGGATGCGACAGGGTTTCCAGGCGCTCTTCGCTCATGCCGATGCCGGTGTCGGAAATCTCGATCACCACCCCGTCGGGCGCGGCGAAAGCAGCCACGTTGATCCGACCGCCCGCCGGCGTGAAGCGCACCGCGTTTTCCACGATATTGGACAGCATCCGTTGCAGCCCCAGCCTGTCGCCGTTGAGCATGGCCCCGGTCTGCGCGCCAACGACCACGCTCAAGCCGGCGCGCACTGCCTGGCCGCGGAACCGCTGCACCACGCTCTCGATCAATCCGTCCACGGCGACCCGATCGCTGCGCATCGGCTTTTGGCCGCTTTCGAGCTCGGCAAGATCCAGAATGGTCGCGAAGGACGCTAACAGATGCTCGCCCGATGCCTTGATGGACTGCACGTAATCGGCATAGCGCGCATCGCCCATCGGCCCATAGGTCTGTTGCCGCATCAGTTCGGCAAAGCCGATGATATGATTGAGCGGCGTGCGGATATCATGGCTCAGATGGGCCAGGAAATTGGTCTTGGACCGGCTGGCGGCTTCTGCCTTGAGCTTTTCCTCGTGGAAGCGCCGCGCCAGCGTGCGTTGCTCTTCGCGAATGGCGTTGAGCAGCGTGTCGGTCTTCTTGCGCTCGGTGACATCGGACACCAGCGTCATGAAGCTGCCATCGCCCAGCGGCCGCTCGTCGATCAACAGGCACGAGCCATCCTCGCGATGCAGCTCCAGCAGGCGATTGCTGTCGTCTTCGTTGAGCAGCTTCATATAGCCACCCACGATCAACTGCTTGACCGCATCATGGTAGGTCGGATTGCGACCGCGCAAGTTCAGGCGGTCGCGATATTGCGTGTTGCAGACGATCAACTGTCCGTCCGCCGTCCAGCAGGCAATGCCCATCGGAACGGCCATCGCCAGGGTCTGGTAATGGTGGCGTTGCGTGGCGTCCGGCATCTGGTTGGCCGATCGGCGCCGATAGGTCAGCCCGATGATCAGCAAGGCTGCCGCATAGGCACCCAGCCCACGTTGCCACACCCCGTCCAACGCTTGGTTCGGCCCCATGGCGAGCGACAACGTGCCCAGCGAGCCTACCGGCAGATCCGTGCTGACCAGTCCGGCGCGCGCCGGCTCGCCGCCGGCGTGCAGGCTCACCCGCACCGTGTCGGAATAGCGCTGCGCGACTGCCGCCAGCCTTGCCGAAACCACTTCGGGCGGCAATTCTGCCAGATCCTCGATTATCAGGCGGCCGATCGAGGCCAGGTCGCCCCGTGCGTCCTGGATTGCGCGGGCACTGTCGAACAGCACGAACAGGGTGGCCGCAAGGATTGCCGTCAGCGCCACGGCGGTGGTGACGGGTGCGAGCCTGTGCCGGATCGATGGCCCGGACTTGGCAGCTATTGCGCGAGTTTCGCCCCGCATGTCCGTCGTATCTGCGCCCGCGCCGTATCGCCCAGCGCTGACGCCGGATACCTCCGCCGACCGCATGCAAGTCTCCATGATTGCCGGGGAAAGATGCCCGCCCGATTTGCCCTTAACAAATCATGAATCACGTGAGCCCCTCCTGTCCAGAGCCCCTTTTTGTCCGATTCCGACAGTTCGCGGAATTCGCGAGTCGCCAGAATCACTTAGTCGAGATGAAAAATTCTTCCAATATTTCGGCAGTTTAGCCTTGCAAAGTGCGGGTCAGTATATCCGCCGTGTTGCGGCTCAATTCGCCCTTGGCCTGCAGCGCGGTCAATGCGGCTTTGGCCGCATCGCGCCGCACCGGCTCCAGCATCGGCCATATCCTGAACCCGGTCAGCACCCGCGCCGCGACCTGCGGATTGCGGGTATCCACATCCGCCACGAAGTCCGCCACGAAGCGGAAGCCCGCCCCATCGGGCCGGGCGAACTGGGTGGGGTTGTTCATTGCGAAGGCCCCGGCCAGCGCCCGCAGCCGGTTGGGATTGTTCCGGGGGAAATTCGGGTCCGCCAGGATCGCCTTGACGCGCTCCAGCACCCCATCGTCCTGCGCGCTGGCCGAAACGCTCAGCCACTTGTCCAGCACCAGCGGATCGCCGGTGAACCGAGTGCGGAAATCGGCCAGCAGCAGCGGTGCTTCCGCCGTCCAGACCGCCCCCGACACCGCCAGCGCCGCGAACCTGTCGGTCATGTTGGTGGCGCTGTGATATTGCTGCGCCGCCAGCGCCGGGCCATTGCTCGCCCCGCTGGTCACCAGCAAGCCAAGCAGCCGGTTGCGCAGGGCCCGCCGCCCCGAACTCGCCGCGTCGGGGGCATAGGGCAAATCGCTCGCCAGCGCCGCATAGGCGGCCGTGATCTGCCCCTCCAGCGGCCCGAACACCGCCTGGCTCAGCTGATCGCGCACCCCGTGCACCTTGGCCGGGTCGATATCCTTACCGATCGCACGGGCAATCAGTGACTCTCCCGGCAGGGCCAGCGCCAATGCCTTGAACGCATCATCCAGATTGGTGTCGTCCAGCGTGTCGGCCATTGCCTGGCTCAGTGCCGCGACAGCACTTTCGGCCCATGGCGTGCCATTTGCTGCGCTCACCGCTAACGCCATGCTAACATCTTGCAGGGCTTGCCAACGCCCAAACGGGTCGCTGTCGTGCCGCGCCAGAAACAGCCGGTCGTGCTGTGTCAGGCTGCTGGTCATGGTCACCGGCGCCGAAAACGCGCGCAGCAATGACGGCACCGGCTTGTTGGCGACGCCGCTGAAGCTGATCTCGGCGCTCTCGCTCTCAAGGATAATCAGATCGTCCCGAACCGTGCCGCCGCTCACCCCGGTCCAGCCCATCGGGCTGCCGTTCGGCCCGATCAGGCCGAACTTGATCGGCATGACCAGGGCCTGCTTGCTCGGTTGCCCCGGCGTCGGCTCGGTCGCCTGTGCCAGCTTGAGCGTATAGGTCTGGCTGGCCGCATCATAGCTGTCGGTGACAGTCAGCTTGGGTGTGCCGGCCTGCAGATACCAGGTCTTGAACTGGTCCAGGTCGATCTGGTTGGCTTCCGCGAACACTGCCAGGAAGGCCTCGATAGTCGTCGCCTGCCCGTCATGGCGCTCGAAGTAAAGGTCCATGCCCTTGCGGAACCCGGCCTCGCCCACAAGCGTCGCCAGCATGCGCACGATCTCGGCGCCTTTTTCGTAAACAGTCGCTGTATAGAAATTGTTGATCTCGCGATACTGGTCCGGGCGCACCGGGTGGGCGAGGGGGCCGCCATCCTCGGGGAATTGCGCCGAGCGCAGCGTCTGCACATCCGAGATGCGCTTGACCGCGCGCGAGCGCTCGTCGCTGGTAAATTCCTGATCGCGATAGACCGTCAGTCCTTCCTTGAGGCAAAGCTGGAACCAGTCGCGGCAGGTGATGCGGTCGCCGGTCCAGTTGTGAAAATATTCATGCGCGATCACCCGCTCGATATTCTCATAATCGCCGTCGGTTGCCGTATCCGGCTTGGCGAATACCAGCTTGTCGTTGAAGATATTGAGCCCTTTGTTCTCCATAGCGCCGAAATTGAAATCCGACACGGCGACGATGTTGAAAATGTCTAGATCGTATTCGCGCCCGAACCGGCGTTCGTCCCAGGCCATCGAGCGCTTGAGGCTGTCCATCGCCCAGTGGCACTGCTCCTGCTTGCCGTGCTCGCAATAGATCGCCAGATCCACCTTGCGGCCCGAGGCGGTGGTGAAACTATCGGTGATCGAGCCCAGGTCTCCCGCCACCAGGGCAAACAGATAGGCCGGCTTGGGATGGGGGTCCTCCCACACCGCATAGTGCATCCCGTCGCCGGCCTCGCCCGTGCCGACCAGATTACCGTTCGACAGCAATACCGGCGCCAGCGCGCGCGGCGCGGTCATCGTCACCTTGAACACCGCCAGATTGTCCGGCCGGTCCAGATAATAGGTAATGCGGCGAAAGCCCTCCGGCTCGCACTGCGTGCACCAAGTGCCGCTGGAGCGATAAAGCCCCATCAGCCGCGTATTGGTTTCGGGCTTGAGGATCACCTCGGTTTCCAGCACGAAGCGGCGCAGCGGCGGCTGCACGATGGTCAAACTGTTCGCGTCGGCCGCATAAGCCGACATCGCAAGCGGTGCCCCATCGATGGCGACCGAGGTCAGGTTCAGCTCGTTCCCGTCCAGCACCAGCGGCGTACCCGGCTCGGTGCCCGCGCGCGGCTCCACGCTTAACAGCGCCCGCACCCGTGTATTATCCTCGAGGATCCTGAAATCCAGGTCCACCGCAACGATGGCGTAGGGACTTGGCGCATAGTCCTTCAGGTACATGGTATGTTCAGTTTCAGTGCGCATGAACGGGTCCGGTCCTGACGAGACTCTGAAATCGACTGTGGCCTGCATGCAACAGCAGTCTCTGCCCAATCGTGTATTCTGTGCGGCCAGCGACCGCGTGAGCTTTCTTCTACGCCAATTGGGACGGCATTGGGGAGGGGGTATTGCCGGTCGCTATGCACTGCTCCTCTGCGCGTTATTACCGTATCGAGCAGGATCCGAATTTCCCGGCCGGCTTGTCCGCCATTGGCTGCCGCAGCACGTGGTGCGAAGGCGAGCGGTAATGGCGATCCCGCCCGGAACCTGATTATGGTGACTGTGATGCTGCGCTGGTTTGAACGGCGACTCGATCCTTATCCCGCAGATGAACCTAGCGAGCCCCCCAAGGGTCTCCTGGCGTTCTGCCTGTATTACAGCCACGGCGCCAAGAAATGGCTGGCGCTGATGGCCGTCACCGCCGGGCTGATCGCAGCCGGTGAAATTACGCTGTTCGGCTTTATCGGCGATGTCGTCAACTGGCTGGCTGCCGCCGACAAATCGACCTTCCTCGCCACCGACGGCTGGAAGCTGGCACTGATGGCCCTGTTCATCGCCGTCGTGCTGCCCGCACTGGCCTTGCTCAGCACGGCGACGATGAACCAGACGCTGCTCGGCAATTTCCCGCAGCGCATCCGCTGGATGAGCCATCGCTATCTGATCCGTCAGTCGATGAGCTACTTCCAGGACGAATTTGCCGGCCGCATTGGCGCCAAGCTGATGCAGACCTCGCTCGCCGTGCGCGAGGTGGTGATGAAGCTGCTCGACATGCTGGTCTATGTCGTCGTCTATTTCACCGGCGCGGTGGTGCTGGCTGCCGCCACCGACTGGCGCCTGGCCGTGCCGTTCCTCCTCTGGCTGGCCGCTTACATCGCGCTGATGCGCTACTTCATTCCGCGCTTGGGCAAGATTTCCCAAGCCCAGGCCGATGCTCGTTCGTTGATGACCGGCCGCATCGTCGACAGCTACACCAACATCGCCACCGTCAAGCTGTTCTCCCATTCCAACCGTGAGGAAAGCTATGCCCGCGAGGCGATGGACCAGTTTCTCGAGACGGTCTATCGGCAGATGCGCCTGTTCAGCGTGCTCAACGTGCTGGTGATCTGGTCCAATGCCTTGCTGCTGGCCTCGGTTGGTGGCGTCGGCATCTGGCTATGGCTGGGCAATGCCATGTCGCCGGGCGCACTCGCCGTATCCCTGGGCCTGGTCATGCGCTTTCAGGGCATGAGCCAGTGGGTGATGTGGGAAATGTCGGCTTTGTTCGAAAATATCGGCACGGTACGCGACGGCATATCCTCCATCTCGCTGCCCCGCATTGTCTCGGACCAGCCGGGCGCCGAGCCGATCGGCACCGTCAAGGGCGATATCGCCTTCAAGGACGTATCCTTCCATTACGGCAAGGCCAGCGGGGTCATCGAGGGCTTGAACCTGGCCATCAAGCCCGGCGAAAAAATCGGCCTCGTCGGCCGCTCGGGCGCCGGCAAATCGACCATCGTCAATCTGCTGCTGCGGTTTTACGACCGCGAAAGCGGCGCGATACTAATCGACGGCAAGGACATAGCCGGGGTCACGCAGGACTCCCTGCGCGCCAATATCGGCGTCGTGACCCAGGACACCTCCCTGCTGCACCGCTCGGTCAGCGAAAACATCGCCTATGGCCGCCCCGACGCGACCGAGGCAGACATTCGCCATGCCGCCGAACAGGCCGAAGCATCCGATTTCATCGCCACCCTGACCGATCCTCATGGCCGCAAGGGCTTTGAAGCCCATGTCGGCGAGCGCGGCGTCAAGCTCTCGGGCGGCCAGCGCCAGCGCATCGCCATTGCCCGCGTGCTGCTGAAGAACGCGCCCATCTTGGTGCTGGACGAAGCCACGTCCGCCCTCGACAGCGAAGTGGAAGCTGCGATCCAGAGCCAGTTGCAACTGCTGATGACCAACAAGACCGTCATCGCCATCGCCCATCGTCTCTCCACCATCGCCATGATGGACCGCCTGGTGGTCATCGATGGCGGCACCATCATCGAGCAGGGCACCCACGCCCAATTGCTCGAACTGGGCGGCGTCTATGCCGGCCTGTGGAACCGCCAATCCGGCGGCTTCATCGACGCCGACACTGTGGAGGACGCCGCGCAATGATTGCTTTCTACTGCGGTGCCAGTTTGCCGGCCGCGGAAAACCGATTATGCACCGACTCACCTCGCCCCTCAGGGGAGAGGTCGGCGCGTAGCGCCGGGTGAGGGGTGCGGTGGTGCAATGGAATATCGTGTTGCAGCATCTCACCCCTCACCCTAGCCCTCTCCCCTGAGGGGCGAGGGGACGATAGACCCCAAGACCGGGTTCATGACGACAGGCCTCCCACCAGGGAGGCACACGACACCAGTTACAACCAAAGGAGACTCCAAATGGAAAACAATATGGAAACGGCCAATCCCGCGAGCGCGAACCATCCAATTCACCGCGTCAGACGCAAACCCATGGACCGATACCGACCCTGAGCTGAGCCCCGAAACTCTCTCAGGCGCGGCTCACAATAACGAGCTTACGATGTTCAACCGCGTCATTGCCTATTTCGACAATCTCTATTCGCCCGTCGCGCTCGCCCAAAACCGGCAGCCGCCAATGGGACTCACGCCCTTCACCAGATATTTCATCGGCCAGTTCAGGGCTGCATTCGCGGTCCGCATGGGTCTCGTCGCCATCGGATCGATCGCCGATGCGCTGATGCCGGTCTTTGTCGGCCTCGTCGTCGGCATGCTGGCAACCACCGCGCCGGGGCAGATCTTCGCCGTTCATGGCCAGACCCTGCTCTGGATGATCGTCGTCGTGGTGCTGGTGCGCCCGCTGACCTTCATGCTGGACACCCTGATCCGCAATCACTCCATCGTGCCCAACCTGGTCAATCTGGTGCGCTGGCAAAGCCACTACCACGTCATCCGCCAAAGCTGGACCTTCTTCCAGAACGACTTTGCCGGCCGCATTGCCAATAAGATCATGCAGGCTGGCGATGCCATCGAAACCGGGGTGAACCTGGCCATCGACGCCGCCTGGTACGCACTGATCTTCGTCGTCGTGGCGATCATCGTGCTGGCCCAGCTCGATCTGGTGCTGCTCGTGCCGGTTGCCGTCTGGCTGCTGCTCTATGCCATCCTGTTTTCCATCACCATGCCGCTGATTGCCCGCTATTCCGAGGAAATGTCGGAAAGCAAATCGGTAATGACCGGCCGCATCGTCGACAGCTACACCAATATCCAGACCCTCAAGACCTTCTCCACCGGCGAACACGAGGACCGCTACGTCTCGGACTCGATCACGGACCACACGGTGTCGTTCCGCAAGCTGATGCGGGTGTTCACCTATATGTGGTCGATCCTGTTCATGCTGAACGCCGGCCTGGTGGTCTCGATCACCTGGCTGGCGCTGGCCGGCTGGAACGATGGCGTGCTGGCGGCAGCGGCAGTCGCCACGGTGATCCCGTTTGCGCTCCAGATCATGAACATGAGCGGCTGGATCCTGGAGATCGGTTCCAACATCTTCCGTCAGGTGGGCACGGTGCGCGATTCGATGATCACCGTCGCCCAGCCCCTCACCATGCTCGATATTGCCGAGGCCAAGCCCATGACAGTGACGCGCGGTGAACTGGTCTATGACAATGTCAGCTTCAACTATTGGCGCGGCAAGCAGGGCAGCGTCATCGACAACTTCCATCTGACGGTCGCTCCCGGCGAAAAGATCGGCCTGGTTGGCCGTTCCGGCTCGGGCAAGTCCACCCTAGTGAACCTGGCCCTGCGCATGTTTGACGTGCAGGATGGCGCTATCCGCATCGACGGGCAGGACTTGCGTGACGTCACCCAGGAAAGCGTCCGTGCCGCCATCGGGCTTGTCAGCCAGGACACCTCCTTGCTGCATCGTTCGATCCGCGAAAATCTCAAATACGGCCGCCAGACCGCGACCGAAGAAGAGATGATCCGGGCCGCCGAGCAGGCCAAGGTCCATGATGTCATCATGGGCCTAACCGACCCCAATGGTTTTACCGGCTACGACGCCCAGGTGGGTGAACGCGGGGTCAAGCTGTCGGGTGGCCAGCGCCAACGCGTCGCCATCGCCCGCGTTCTGCTTAAGAATGCCCCGATCCTGGTGCTCGACGAGGCCACCTCTGCCCTTGACAGCGAGGTGGAGGCAGCAATCCAGGAGCAATTGACCAGCCTGATGCAGGGCAAGACGGTGATCGCCATCGCCCACCGCCTCTCCACCATCGCCGCCATGGATCGCCTGGTGGTGCTGGAACAGGGCCAGATCGTGGAGGAAGGCACCCACGCCCAACTCCTCGCTTCGGGCGGCCATTACGCCCATCTCTGGGAACGCCAGTCCGGCGGCTTCCTCGACCTGGACAGTAAAGCGGCCGAATAGGCACGATCGCCCCGGTGTGAACGCAAACTCACATCGGGGCCATCACCGCTCAATTGACAATAATTGCCAATGGCGTATTTTTTTTGTCATTCACAGGTGCCGCCATGCCGACAATGAACATCAATCTAACCGACGAGTTCGCCCGGTTCGTTTCAGGTGAAATCGCGGCCGGAGAATATGCTTCCGCCAGCGAAATGGTCAGGGACGCCCTCCGACTGATGCGGCGCGATCGCGAACTGGATGCCTACAAGCTGCAAATGCTGAAGCAACACATCGATCTAGGGCTATCCCAGGGGGACAATGGGGACTATTCCGATCGCACCGTCATGCAGATCGCGACCAGTATACTCGACGAGGATGATGTATGAGGCTACGGCTTACCAAAAAAGCCGACGCTGATATCGCCGCTATCCTCAGGACCACCAGAAAACTCTTCGGCAAGAATCAGGTTCTTGCCTATGCCGGTATCATCGATAAAGCCATGACGTTGATCCTGCAGGCGCCTGAGCACCCAAGATGCCGCCCTCACGACGACTTGGTGGCCGGCGTCAAGTCGCTCCATCTGGATCACGCACAGGGCAGGCGCGGCAGCGCGTATCACCTGATTTTCTTTCTGAAGAAAACCGCCTCGAACGGGGAAAACGAAATTTTAGTTGTCGCAGTTCTCCATGAAAGGATGATCCCGCGGCGGCATCTAGCAAGAGCGATTCGAGATATCCAATGAGTCTGTTCGACCCCCTCCATCGCATCTTTGAGTCCTGGCTGGACCCCTTCAAGACCCCGGATAATCTGGAACCGCCGCTCGCGACACCGCGCTTCTTCTGGCATTATATCGCCCAGGCCAAGCTGCCGTTCCTTGCCTTGCTCGTTCTCGGCGGGGCCGTGGCCTTGGTCGAGGCGGCTTTGTTCTACTATGTCGGCCGCCTCGTCGATATCCTGGATGCAGCCAACCAGGCCGACGGCTGGGCAGGGCTCATTGCCGGCTATGGCCCCGAACTGCTGGTCATGCTGGCGGTCGTGCTCGGCATTCGCTTCATCGTCACCTGGCTATCGGCGGTGGTGGAAGAGCAGACCGTCAATCTGGGTTTCTACAACCTGGTGCGCTGGCAGGCCTATGCCCACGTGATCCGCCAGAGCCTGTCGTTTTTCCAGAACGATTTCTCCGGCTCCATCGCCTCCAAGGTCTGGCAAAGCGGCGGCGCCGTTGGCGATTTTATGGTTGCCCTGCTGCAGGTCGTTTGGTTCATCGCCATTTATGCGCTGACCACCGTCGTCCTGGTCGGCCAGCTCGACTGGCGCCTGGCGGCCGCGGTGATCGCCTGGATCGTCCTGTTCTCCGGCCTTGCGCGCTATTACGTTCCGCGCATGCGCAAGCGCTCGGCAGCCGCCGCCGAAGCGGCTTCCGCGCTGACCGGTCGCATCGTCGACAGCTACAGCAATATCCAGACTCTCAAGCTGTTCGGCCAGGCCGACGAGGATGATCGCTTCGTCAAGCGCGGCTTCGTCAGCTTCATTGCCGCCATGACTACACTGGCCCGCACTTTAGTCGGCGTCCGTTCGGCCATGGGCATGCTCTCGGGCATTGCCATTGCCGGCATTGCCGCGCTCGCCGTCCAGCTTTGGACCCAAGGCCTGATCACCGTGGGCGGCGTGGCCTTCACCCTTGGCCTCGTACTGCGCCTCTACAATCTCCTGGGCCGCATGATGAACCAGCTCAACGGCCTAATGCGCAATTACGGCACGGCGCAGAACTCCGCCGAACTCATCGGCCGCCCGCTCGGCCTGATCGATGTTCCAGGTGCCAAGCTCCTGGAGGTGCCGGCCGGCGCCATCCATTTCGAGCACGTATCCTTCCACTACGGCAAGAGCTCCGGCGTCATCGACAATCTCGATCTCACCATCCGCGCCGGCGAACGCGTCGGCCTGATCGGCCGCTCCGGTGCCGGCAAGTCGACGCTCGTCAATCTGCTGCTGCGCTTTTACGATCTGCAAGGCGGGTGCATTACCATCGATGGCCAGGATATCTCACAGGTCACCCAGGCCTCGCTGCGCGCCCGCATTGGCGTGGTAACCCAGGATACCTCGCTGTTGCACCGCTCCGTGCGCGCCAATATCGTCTTCGGCCGCCCCACCGCCAGCGAGGAGGAAATGGTCAGTGCCGCCGAAATGGCCGAGGCCGACGAATTCATCGAACTGCTGTCCGATTTCAAGGGCCGCACCGGCTATGACGCCCAGGTCGGCGAACGCGGCGTCAAGCTTTCGGGTGGCCAACGCCAGCGTGTCGCCATCGCCCGCGTCCTGCTCAAGAACGCCCCGATCCTGATCCTGGACGAGGCCACCTCCGCCCTCGACAGCGAGGTCGAAGCTGCCATCCAGGGCCAGCTGGAAAACCTGATGACCGGCAAGACCGTGATCGCCATTGCCCACCGTCTGTCCACCATTGCCTCGATGGACCGCCTCGTGGTGCTGGATCGGGGTCATATCGCGGAAATGGGCACCCATGCCCAGCTCCTGGCGCAGGGCGGCCACTATGCGCAACTCTGGACGCGGCAGTCCGGCGGCTTTCTTGATCTTGCCGATACGGACGCCGTTTCGCCCTGAATTTTCGCCTCCCCATTGGCATCCACGCGAAGTCCAACTAGAAACCTTGCTTGGTGAAATCGTTTCAGACACTGGTTTTACGCTGGAATATCGTTAATATGCGACGCTAACATGCTTAGCGCGAGGGAGAGAAAATTGTCCGAAGCATTGTCACACGGCGCGGCCACATCGCTTGATCTGGCTGGCTCCTTTATTTTGACCTCGCCCGCCAACGACACGCGCGTCGATATCGCGCTGCCGGGCGACGTGCACGCCGCCCTGCTGGCCGCGGACCGCATTCCCGACCCATATTTCGGCGAGAACGAGAAGGTCGTCGATTGGGTCAACCGCGCCCCCTGGCATGTCGAGCGCAGCTTCACCGCCACCCAGGCCGATATCGATGGCTACCTGACCCTGACGCTAGCCGAGGTCGATTGTATCGCCACCATCCTGCTCAACGGCGAAGTCATCGCCAAGACCCAGAATGCCTTCATCCGCTACGACCTTGACGTCACCGGCAAGGTCCATGCCGGTGACAACACCCTGCGCATCGAGTTCGAGGTCACGCGTGACGTCGCCAAGGCCCGCGCCGACGCCCACCCGTTTCCCATCCCGTTCACCTACAATTATCTCACCAATGGCCTTGAAGGCGTGCACATGAATTTCGTGCGCAAGGCGGCCTGCCATGCCGGTTGGGACTGGGGCGTCTGCCTGATGCCTATCGGCGTTTACGGCACCATGAGCCTGCGCAAGACGCGCCTGGCCCGCCAGGACAGCGTTCAGGTCGACCAGGCCCACGGCAAGTCCTCGGTCGAACTGGCGATAAAGACTCGCATTTTTGCGTTCGCTCACGGTGAGGTGGAACTTGAACACACCATTGATGGCCAGACCGTCACCGACAAGGTCGCGGTTCGCCAGGGCGACAATGTCGTCACCCACCATGTCACCATTCACGACCCCAAGCTCTGGTGGCCGGCCGGGCAGGGCGCGCAGCCGCTCTATGAGCTGACCACCACGCTCGAAGGCGAAAAAACCACCCGCAAGCTTGGCCTGCGTAACCTCGAATGGATCATCGAGAAGGACGAGATCGACCACTCGTTCAAATGCCGCGTCAATGGCCGCGACATCACCATGATGGGCGCCAACTGGATTCCCGCCGACGCCATCCCTACGCGCATCACCCCCGAAGTGATCCGCGACCTGCTCGAAAGCGCCAAGGCCGGCAACATGAACATGCTGCGCATCTGGGGCGGCGGCCAGTACGAGCCCGACTACTTCTACGAGCTCTGCGACGAACTGGGCCTACTGATCTGGCACGATTTCATGTTCTCCTGCATGAGCTACCCCTCCAATCGCGAATTCCTCGACGACGTGCGCACCGAAATCAGCCAGCAGGTCCGCCGCCTCAGCCACCACGCCTGCATCGCGCTTTGGTGCGGCGACAACGAAGTCATCGGCTCGCTCGGCTGGTATCCCGAAACCAAGGCGGCGCCCGAGCGCTACGTCGCCAATTACGACCGCCTCAATTCCATGCTCGGCAATATCGTCGAGGATGAGGACCCGATCCGCCGCTTCTGGCCGTCCTCGCCCTCCATGGGCTATCTCGATTTCTCCGACGGCTGGCACGCCGATACCCGCGGCGACACGCACTATTGGGACGTCTGGCACTCGGCCAAGGCGTTCGAGGCCTACCGCACGGTCAATCCGCGTTTCGCCTCCGAGTTCGGCTTCCAGTCGTTCACCTCGATGAACGTCATCGAAACCTTCGCCGACCCCAAGGATCGCAATCCATCCTCGCCGGTCATGGAAATGCATCAGCGCAACAACGGTGGCAATGCGCGCATCCTCGAAACCATGACGCGCTACTTCCGCTTTCCGCGCGATTTCGACCAGATGGTGTTTCTGAGCCAGGTCCAGCAGGGCCTCGCCATCAAGACCGCCATCGAATATTGGCGCTCCACCAAGCCGCGCTGCATGGGCACGCTCTATTGGCAGATCAACGATATCTGGCCGGTAGCCTCCTGGGCCAGCCTCGATTACGGCGGGCAATGGAAGCTGCTCCACTACATGGCCAAGCGCTTCTACCTGCCCATCAACGTCGTCGCAGTCCCGAGCAAGGACAATAAGGAGATCGCGCTTCGCGGCATTAACGACACCGCTAGCAAGGCGGAAATCCATCTGGAGGTTCGCGCCGTCAAAATCGGCGGCGGCGAGCGCGTGCTGCATGAAGGCAAGGCGGAGATTGGCCCGGACGCAGCCAAGGAACTCGAGACGATCAAGTTCAAGAAGCTCGAAGCCGATGAATTCCTGTTCTTCTCCTGGACCGACGAGGATGGCGCCTTGCTGGGCGAGAACGACTTCTTCCCCAAGCCCTACAAGGCCTACGACATCGTGGCTCCGGCGATCACCACCACCTGGTCGACAATCGATGGTAAGCCCGCCTTGACCTTGACCACCGACAAGCCAGCCTTGTTCACCACCGCCACCGTCGATGCCCCCGGCTATTTCTCCGATAACGCCGTTACCCTCCTGCCGGGCCGCTCAACCGTTCTGACCTTCAATGCCCGGCACGGCGCGACGCCCTCGATCGACAGCCTTGCCGCTAGCCTCAAAGTGCGGGACTTGTCACAGACGTTCTAAATACTTCGCATGCAAATATTTTACGCCGCCCCGTTATTGACAGGGGCGGCGCCATCTTCCATCGGTTGCGGACGGCGTGTTCCTCCTGCGTCGCTGTCCGGATCAGTCATGTCCACTCTCATCGCGCCTGTCGAAGAGCGCCACAATTCCGGTATCGGCATTCTGCTGCTCTCGCAGTTGATCCTGATCTTTCTCGATACCTCCGCCAAATGGATGTCAACGCAAGGGATCCCCACCGGCGAGATCGTCTTCATCCGCTATGCCGTCCATGTCGCGCTCATCTTGGCCATCGTCTGGCCATTACGCGGCAGAGCTTTGTTCAGCACGGCCAATTGGAAACTCGAAGTGCTGCGCGGCATCTGCCTGCTCGCCACCACCGGTGGCAATTTCCTCGCCATGCGCTATTTGCCGCTCACCATCACCGGCGCACTGATCTTCACCAGCCCGCTCATGGTCTGCGCCCTGTCAGGCCCGCTACTGGGCGAAACCATTGGCTGGCGGCGCTGGCTGGCCATCCTGGCCGGCTTTATCGGCATCCTGATCATCGTTCGCCCCGGCACCGAGGCATTCCAGCCGGCATCCCTGCTCGGCCTGGCGGCAGCCTTCTTCGTGGCGCTGTTTTCCATCATCACGCGCAAGCTGGCCGGCGTCGATACCGCCATGACCCAGCAGTTTTACGCCGGCGCCGTGGCCTTGGTCATCGTCACGCCCGTGGCGTTCACCGGCTGGACCTGGCCATCGGACGGCATCACCTGGCTGGCCTTTTTCGGCGCAGGAACCGTGGGCATGACCGGCCACGTCCTGATTTCGGTCGCCCACCGCTTCGCGCCGCCCTCGACCCTCGCGCCGTTCAACTACCTGACCTTGCTGTACCTGGCGCTGGTGAGCTGGATTGTCTTCAGCCAACCGCCCGATGCCTGGTTCTTCCTCGGCGCCGGCATCATCATCTTGAGCGGCCTCTACATCTGGCTGCGCGAACGCGCGCTCAATAAGCGCACGACATCGGTGGATGAGGCGATCCTGGATTAGAAAAATATTGGTTGCGGTCAGAACCCAAGCAGGATCATGTCGAGCGCGTCTGCAATACTGTCGCTCTGAGCTTTAAGCGAAGTCTACACTGAGCCTAGTCTCGTAACCGGAATCGCGGCGAGATACTGCGTCGCCAGAACTAGCTCGTGCCCATCCACTCGGAAAATCGGGTTGAGCTTGCGGGCCGCCTCAAAACCCGTTGCTCGCGGGATAAGGGGAATGACAACGCGCGTGTTTAGTTGGCTCAGCCTATCTGCCTGCACGTCGAGATATAGGTCGACGTCTCGACCTCGATACACGTCGAAGCGCGCCATCAGAACTGACGGTATCTCTCGAGCGGCAGGCCGTACTTTTCCACATACTCATTGGAGCTGCGGATCGCCTCGACGCTTTCTTCCTGCCAAACGCGCCGGAGTTCGTCAAGCTCAGCCTCGGTCATGTTGGCTTTAGCTGCCCGAAATGCCGCTGCTGGTAGGTCGAGTATCTTGACCATCTCGTCGCGCGTCAGTCTTGATTTAGTGTCCTTACGCAGCGATGTCGCCATTTCAGCCTCCTAAACCAGGCCAATATGCGCGCTGGAGCCTGTGCCTTCAACGCTCATGCATGTGCGCCGCCGATTTGCCCGACGTGCTCTGCTCCTCCACATCCCCCTGCGTAATCAACCGAGCGCTCCTTTGCCCGCTGAGATAAATCCACAGCCAGCTCAGCGCTACGGCGATGCGGTTCTTGGCGTCGATCAGGAAGTAGATGTGCGCCAGTCCCCACACCCACCAGGCGATCCGGCCGGTAAGCTTGATCCACCCAAAATCGATCACCGCCGCGCGTTTGCCGATCGTGGCGAGGTCGCCCGCGTGCCGATAGCGGAAGGGGTGGGGACTGGTGTCGCCCGCTAGCCGCGCCTTGATCGTGGCCGCAGCGTGCTTGCCCCCCTGCTTGGCCGCATCGCCCACCCCCGGAATGGGTTTGCCATCTGGCATGGCCAGGCTCGCCGTGTCGCCGATCACGAAAATCTCCTGATGGCTGGGCACCGTCAGATCGGGCTCTACCTTGACCCGCCCGGCGCGATCGGCTTCAAGCCCCAGCCATTTGGCGGCCGGCGACGCCTGCACCCCTGCAGCCCAGATTATGGTCTTGCTCGCCACTCGCCTGCCGCCATAGTCGACCCCATCGGCATCGATCGCGGTCGCCGCATGGCCCAGCTCGACATCCACGCCCAATGTGGTCAAGGCCTTATGGGCGTACGCTGACAGGTCGGCTGCAAAATTCCCGAGCACCGCCGTGCCGCTTTCAATCAGGACGACGCGCGCCTCATCGGTTGCCAAGCTGCGAAACTCATCGCGCAGGCTGGTATGGGCGAGCTCGACTATGGCGCCCGCCATTTCCACCCCCGTGGGCCCGCCGCCGATGATGACGAAGGTCAACAGCGCTTTACGCAATTGCGGGTCGCTCTCGCGCTCAGCCGCCTCGAACGCCAGCAGCAGCTTGCGGCGGATCGTGGTCGCGTCCTCCAGCGTCTTGAGGCCGGGGGCGAACGGCTCCCATTCGTCATGCCCGAAATAGGCGTGCCGCGCGCCGGTGGCGATGATCAGGCTGTCATATGGCAGGCTACTGCCATCATCGACCTGCACCGTCTTGGCGACCTTGTCGACACCTGTCACGCTCGCCAAAATCGTGCGCACTTCCGGACGGTGCTTGAGAATATGCCGAATCGGCCAGGCGATTTCCGAGGTGCCGAGCGCCGCCGTCGCCACTTGATAGAGCAGCGGTTGAAACAAATGATGATTGCGTCGGTCGATCAGGGTAATATCGACAGCCGCCCCTTTAAGCGCCTGCGCCGCGGCAAGCCCGCCGAACCCGCCGCCCACGATCACCACGCGATGTCTGCCGGTAGCCATTGCTGCTTCCTGTTCTCTAGGGAGATTGTGGCGTGCACGGCGCATCCACAACGGCTCGCCCGGCACGTAAGACCTGCGGCTACAGCCGCTCCCGCCAGCGCGCGCAATACGCCTCGAACCCTTGCGCCTGCAGCGGCACACGCACCAGCCCCGGCGTTGCGGTGGTGCCTTTGCCACTAAACAACATGCTCGCCCCTAGGCTTGTTCCCGTCGCGTCGCCCGAGGCGCTGACCGGAACGCCGGTTAACGCGGCCAGCGCCTGCCCGAACAGTGTGTTGCGCGCCAGTGGCCCCTCGATGATGATCTGCCGCCCGATTCCGGACAGCTGCAGGCACTGCCGCGTCACCAATGCCAGGTAGAGCGACACCGCCGCCGTGCGCTCGCCTGCGCTCAATTGCTCCGACGCAATCGTCCAGCGGCCGATCGACCCGGGGAAGGGGCCCACGCCAGCGACGAAGCTGGGCAGCACCCGCATGTCCTGGGCAATTACCTTGGCAATATCGGCGGCGCCCGGCTCAACGGCGCTCGGCGCCAGCATGTCAAATTCGCGGCCGCCCATGAATCGCGCCGTCGGCACCGCCCGTCCGAACGCGTCCACGTTGGCAAGGCTGTCACGCTCGGGGTCGAGATGGGTGGTAGCCCCGCCCACGGTCATGGCGATGACCCAGGTGCCGGTCGACAGGATCGTGAACGGTGCCTCGTGCACGCCCAGATGCGGCAGCAATGACGCGTTGGAATCGTGAATGCCGCAGGTGACCGGCGTATTGGCTGGCAAGCCAGTCGCTTCGGCAACCGCCGGCAAAATCGATCCCAACACGGTATTGGCGGGCTTTACAAAGGGAAACAATCCGCTCCAGCCTCGCTCCGCCACCATGCCGGAAAACGTTCCGGCTTCCGGCGCCCAGAGATCGGTGTGACAGCCCAGCGACGTCACCTCGCTCGCCATCACCCCGGTCAGCCGCCAGGCCCAATATTGCGGATAGGTCAAGATTGCCGTGACTGCCGCGAAACGATCCACATGGGCCTGCGATTGCCAGAAAATTTGCGCCCCCAGATTAAGGCCATTGGGCAGTCGTGGCGACAGGGTTTCGCTAAACGCCGGGCGAACCTGCCCATAGGCCGCGCTCGTGTCGTCGGGTCCCTTGTGCTCGTAATCCAGCACCGGCATGGCCAGTTCATCCCCAGCCATCAACGCGCCGGTCGCGCCATGCGTGGTAATTGAAATGCCCTCGATCCCATGCTGGGCATGAATGTCCCTGAGGCTCTCAAGGATGAACGCCGCCAGCCGTTCCACGTCGGCGTGTGGATAAAGGCCGTCCTGTCGAACGGTATTAGGCGTGCTGTGCACCGCAAGTTGCGAGCCGGTTTCGGCATCGATCAACAACACCTTGGCGTTGGTTTTGCCGATATCGATCACGGCGATGAAGCGGGGTGAAGCCATGACGCTACTCGATGCAAGTTCGGACCATCGCGCCATAGCGCACTTTGAGCCGGCGCGCGATAGCTGGCCCGTTGCCCGCCGCAACCCAGCCCCGCCGGGTAGGACTGGCCTCCGGTCGGAAAATCCTGTATTTCCGGGCCATGAACGATGCTTTGACCCGTGGCCGCCGCTTTTCGGTCGCCCCCATGATGGATTGGTCCGATCGCCATTGCCGCTATTTGCACCGGCAATTGACGCGTCACGCCTTGCTGTTTACCGAAATGGTCACCAGCGCCGCCATCATGCATGGTGATGCCGAGCGTCTCCTGGGCTTCGATCCCCTCGAGCAGCCTGTTGCGGTCCAATTGGGCGGCTCCGACCCTGGCGAACTCGCCCGCGCCACGACCATTGCCGATCGCTTTGGCTATGCCGAAATCAACCTCAATGTCGGCTGCCCGTCCGATCGCGTCCAGTCCGGCCGCTTCGGCGCCTGCCTGATGGCCGAGCCTGATCTGGTGGCCGATTGCGTCCGTGCCATGCGGAGCGCCACCGATCGTCCGGTCACCGTCAAATGCCGCATCGGCATCGACGACCAGGACACCGAGGAAAGCCTCGATCGTTTTGCCGATGCCATGGTCGACGCCGGGGTCGTGGCGCTTTATGTTCATGCTCGCAAGGCCTGGCTCAATGGCCTGTCGCCCAAGGAAAACCGCACCATTCCGCCGCTCGATTACGATCGTGTGCACCGCCTGCGTGCCCGCCTGCCGGTGCCGGTGATGATCAATGGCGGCATCGAGACCTTGAGCGATGCCGAGGTCGAACTGGAGCAAATGGACGGCGTCATGCTCGGCCGCGCGGCCTATCACGATCCCATGCTGCTGGCCCATGTCGATGCGCGTATCTTCGGCGAGGACGTTCCGCCAGTGACCCTGGAGACCGTGATGCACGCCATGGCCGACTATGCCGCGCGCCATCCGGCCCTGCGCATCAACCAGGTCACCCGCCACATGCTGGGCCTAGCCAACGGCCTGCCTGGCGCCCGGCACTTCCGCCAAATCCTGAGCGTCGAGGCCTGCCGTCCCGGTGCCGGGCCCGAAGTCATCGCCATGGCGCTCGATGCAGTGCGCCCTCAGTCAGTGAGTTCCAGCGAGTTGCTGGTTACCGCATAGCGGCTGAGCGTTTCCAGGAACGTCATCCCGAGCAGGCTGGTGTCCAGGGCTCCCGCTTCCGCCACGAAAGCGCGCACGCCTTTACGCTTGATCCCGCCCACTTCCATGCCATCCAGACTTACCCGCGCTGCCTGTCCTGTGCCATTGGCGGTCGCTACCGGAATGGTGAACCGCAGCGTCGATGTATCTATACCCGCCGCCTGTGCATCGGCCAGCGTCAACACCACGGCGCTGGCGCCCGTATCGAAAATCATTGGCGTCGTATGCCCGTTGATGCTGGCTTGAAGCTCGAAATGCCCGCCCATGTCGCGCCGGAACGTTGCAGTGCCCCGCTCCTCGTCGATCATCGCCACGCCCGGCTGGAACTCGCCCGCAACCCGGCCAACCATCCCGGTCAGCTCGTCACGATAGGCATAGCTCACGCCCGCTACCGCGAAAATGCCGATCCAGAGCACCAGGCTTCCCAGTAGCTCCGACGCGGCCCGCCGGCGGGAAAACGCACCCCCGGCAAAAACGATCAGGATCACGACCAGGGGGATTACCTGCGCCGTCTGCATCTGCGTTAGCCCAAGCAGCCCGCCTGCATCGGTTCCCACGATCAGCGCCAGCCCGCAGGCAATCAGCAGGGCAATTCCGATGAAGATCATGCTGTTCGTGCCCCGCTCTGCGCCACCCCATCATAAAGGCATGCCGCACAGCTTTTTCAAGGCATTCTCAAACGAACGCCAGCAACGCGGTGAGCATGGCGATCTCCAGCAGCGCGATCAGCGCTCCGATCAGATCGCCCGTCTGCCCCCCGACCAGCAGCCGGCACAGCGCCGACCAACCCGCTGCCACCACGGCCGCCAGCAGCAGCGCGACGGCCAGTGCCACGACGCTCGTCGCCGGCCCCGCCAGCACGAAAAACAGGATCAGCGCCAGCGCGGCACCCACGGCAAAGCTGCGCTTGCGCAATCGCCCTGCCGTTGCCGCGGCACCCTCGGTCCGCGCCGGCGCCAATGCCACCGCCAGCCACAGCGCCCCAGACCGCGCGGCAACCCCGGCCGCCAGCCAGATCGCCGCCGCCGCAAGCGGATTGATCACCGCTATCCCACCAACGCCCACGACGCGCAACACGATGAACAGGCACAAAGCCGCCACCCCATAGGTGCCGTGCCGGCTGTCCTTCATGATCTCCAGCCGTCGCGCCACCGTGCTGCCGCCGAATAGCCCGTCCGCTGCATCGGCCAAGGCATCCTCCGCCATGGCTCCGCCGGTCACAATCGCCGCGCCCACCGCCAATGCTGCAGCAAAATAAGCCGGAACTCCCAGTAGCGTTGCCCCGATCAGCAGCGCCACCGGACCAATTCCGATCGCCAGGCTCGCGAGCGGTAGCGCCATGGCGATCCGGTTCAGATCGGGAATTTCGTGCGGACTATCGCCGGTCGGCAGCCGCGAAAAAAACCGCAGCGCCATGATGAAATCGGCCTTGAGGCCCGCCTCGGGCGCGGCCCCGAGAGGCACACTGGGCTCGCGCACCTCGCCTCGCGCGATCGTCTCCGCGGCTGACGCCACATCGCCCTGGTTCAATTGCTTTTCCCGCCCGATTGCGCAACAAGTCCGGCACTTCCTAGCACCATCATGCCGGACCTGCCATGCCCGCCCCGCTTCACGCTGCCTATGCCGATGTTATCGAGCTTTTGACTATCGTGCCCGATGGCGATGAGGCGGCAGTGGCGGCCGTGCGCGGCCACGACGCGAAGCTGACCAAGCCCGCCGGCTCGCTTGGTCAACTGGAAAGTCTGGTTGAATTCCTCGCCCGCTGGCAGGGTCGCGCCAAGCCCCGACTGGACAATCCCATGGTCACCATTTTCGCCGGCAATCATGGCGTGACCGACCAGGGCGTCTCCGCTTTTCCACGCGAAGTCACTGCTCAGATGGTAGCCAATTTCACCAATGGCGGCGCCGCCATTTCCCAGATTTGCGCCCTGCACGAAATCAATCTGCGCGTCTTCGAGCTGGCATTGGAATTGCCCACCGGCGACATCACGCTCGGGCCGGCCCTTGACGACAAGATGTGCGCCGCCACCATTGCCTACGGCATGGAGGCCATTGCCGGAAAGCCGGACCTGATCTGCATCGGTGAAATGGGCATCGGCAACACCACTGTGGCTGCCGCGATTTACGCCGCTTTGTATGGCGGCACGGGCGCCGATTGGGTCGGCCGCGGCACCGGCGTCGATGATGCCGGCCTCGCCCGCAAGACGGCCGCTGTCGACCGCGCCTTGGCCTTTCACGGCGACGCGCTCGATCATCCCCTTGCCATCCTTGCCCGTGTCGGTGGTCGCGAGATTGCCGCCATGCTGGGCGCCTTGCTGGCCGCCCGCCACCAGAAAGTCCCGGTGATCATTGATGGCTTCGTCGCCACGGCTGCAGCCGCGATTGCCCATGCCGTCAACCCGGCTGCGATCGATCATTGCCTCTTCGCCCACGTGTCGGCCGAAGGCGGCCACGCGCGCGCGCTTGCTGAAATGGGCCAGACCGGCCTGCTCGATCTGGGCTTGCGCTTGGGGGAGGGGAGTGGCGCCGCGCTGGCGGCTGTCCTGGCCAAGACCGCGTTGCACCTGCACGACAATATGGCGACCTTCGAAAGCGCCGCCGTCAGCGGGAAAGGGAGCTGACCGCCCCGACCTTGGGCAGCATGATCCGGCCCAGTTCGCGCACCAGGCTGGTCTCCAGCTTGCCCTCCCTGGCCATGGCTTCAAGGATGGCCATGGCTTGCGCCGGCGTCTTGCCGTCCTTGTAGCTGCGCCGCTCGACCAGCGCCGCATAGATATCGCAAAGGGTCATGATCCGCGTCAGATCGTCGATCTGCCGGCCGCTTAAGCCATCGGGATAGCCGCTGCCGTCCAGCAGTTCATGGTGGTGGCGCACGCTGCGCAGCGTGGCCGCGTCGATATCGCTGCGCGCTCGCAGATAGTCGTAGCCGCTGACCGGATGCTGGCGCATTACCGCCTGCTCTTGCGGGTTGAGCGCGCCGGGTTTGTCGAGGATGGCCAGCGGCACGACCGCCTTGCCGATATCGTGCAGCAGCCCGGCCACCGTCAGCCGGGCGACATCGCGCTGGGCCATGCCCGCCATGCTCGCGAACGCTCCGACGACACCAGTCACCAGCATACAATGCTGGAAAGTGCCTTGGTGATGGCCCTTGACCGTCGCTAGCCAGTCTTCGACGCCAACGCCGACAATGCTGCCGGCGATCTGCTCGCCAACGGCAAGAACTTCGGCGGTGTCCAGTTCGACATTGCCGATCATCGCCTTGAAACTGTTGTCGATTGCCGACACGCCCGAGGCGATTGACTGCACTACTGCAGCATCCTCCGAACGACCATCCGACAAATGCTCGGCAATCGCCGCCGCAATCTCGGACGCCCTGGCCGGACGGGGTATTTGCTTGTCGGCACCGAGCACGGCGGCGTGCACGCTGGTCACCCGCACTGTCGGATCGGTCAGAAACACCATGCAGCCCCGGCCGCGCTGGGCCAGCGCCAGCTTGAGCTTGCGCACATGATCGATCCGGCGCAGGTCGAGATCGAACACTACGCTGGGATCGCCAGCCAGGATCGAGGCGTCGAAATGGTCGATCAGCATCACGTCGGCGCCCAAGCTTTTCGCCAGCGCCAAACTATCCCCACGACCCGTCGCTTCGACCACGAATATGATAGCATTCGGGTAACGCTGAGACAGCATAACCGGCTCCTTGACGCGCTAAGTCTAGCGCCAAGAAGTTGTTTGTCTCATAATGCGTACGAAGAACTACGTGTACAAAACGTACAAATGCGGGAATATCACCCGGCCTCGGAATAAATTTCCAGTCGGCTCTTCCTTTCCACCACCGGCGCCAGTGCATCCATCACCCTGGCGCGCGGAAAGGTGGCGATGACTTCGGTGCCGAACCGCACCTTGGAAAAGAGGTCAAACCGGCCCTGATGCAGGTCCATGATTTTCTGCACGATCGGCAGGCCAAGGCCGGCGCCCTGCTCGGCGGTCTTTTGCGCCAGCGAGCCCTGGCCGAACGAGGACAGGACGGTGGCGATTTCATTTTCGGGGATGCCCGGTCCATTGTCCTTGACCGAGACCATCTGCCCACCATCGCCGCTGCGCGTCACCATCAACATGACCTTGCCGTGCTGCGGTGTGAACTTGATGGCGTTGGACAGCAGGTTCAGCACCACTTGGCGTACGGCGCGCTCGTCGCCCCACAGCTTGGGCAGGTTATTGCCGAAGCTGTAGCTGAGTTCGATCCCCTTGGCCTTGGCGCGCAGTTCCATCATCCGCCGGCAATCTTCGGCGATGTCGACCAGCGACACCACTTCCTCGTTGAGGTCATACTTGCCCGCCTCGATCCGGCTCAGATCCAGCAATTCGTTGATCAGGTTCAGCAGATGCTGCCCGCTCGAATGGATATCGCCGGCATATTCCTTGTATTGCGGCACCTGGTGGGTTCCCAGCAGCTCCGATTTCAGCACTTCGGAGAACCCGATAATGGCATTGAGCGGGGTGCGCAATTCATGGCTCATCGTCGCCAGGAACTGCGATTTGGCGATATTGGCCTGCTCGGCATGGCGGCGCGCCTCATCGGACATGTGCCGGGCTTCCTCCAGTTCGCTGATCAGGGAGTCTTTTTCGGCCTGGTGGGTGATGGTCTCGAGTTCGGAGCCGTGCAGCTGCCGCGCGAGGTAAACAAAGAAGATTTCCCCGAAAATCGCCACGGCGCCCAGCGTATAGTTGAGCGTACCCCCGATCGCGATCAAGGTGATGGACACCGTCAGCGTCACCGGCAGCGTGCTCATCAACGTCGCCGGCGGTAAGGTGTGGGTGGCGACCGCATTGGCAGCGACCCCGACCAGCACCATGGCAAACATTACCGGCGTCAGGCTTTGCGGGTCCGCCACCAGCGTGAATAGCGCCAGCAGCGACCAGGCCAGGCCATAGACCGTCTCGCCGAACACAAAGCTCGTGGTCCATTGCCCGGCATTGAACTTGGAGGCGTGGTTGGATTTGAAGCGTCGCGCCATCAGCACCAGCGCGAGCAGGCTGATCAAGACCATGCCGGCCCACAAGGCGGCAAACAGGGCCGGCACCCACAGGCTGGAAACGAAGGCCAGGATGACCACGATGGCGGCAATCGGCAATGCCGAGGTCAGCCGTGAATCGGCGTAGTCGTGCATCAGCTCGAAATCATAGGAGGCGCGCGTACCCGAACTCGATGTCAGGCGCTGGCGCGCATCGAGCACGGTCTTGTTGGCGGAGCGCTTGCTGTCCCGGCCCATCAGGGACCGAACATCCGCTTCGATATCAGCCGGCTGCGACGGCATCACACTCTTACTCGTTACTCAACGCGGCGAACCGGATACGCATTCGCCAGGGATATCGAAGTCTTTGTCAGGCCAAATAAAACAGGCCAGGTTTAACAAACGGTGCGCACCTTGCTAGGGTGTATCCCGAACAAAACCAGCGCCTCGCAACCCGCCATGGCCTTCATATCGGCACATCTCGGGCTGGTGAACAAACACTAGCGACGCGTAGTTAACGGGCGGTGAAGTGCAGCGGCAAAACCTTGGGCAATGGCGACCTTTCCGCAGCCGGTTCGGTGCCCTTGCGGCCATCGCCATTCTTTTGACCTGCGCCGTGCTGGCCGGATGGCTGGACGAAGCGGGGTCGCCGGTTTCCGGCCGGCCCCGCATCAGTGATGGCGACAGCTTTCACCTCGGCGCCGACCGCATTCGCCTGCTGGGCATCGATGCTCCCGAACTCGACCAGACCTGCACCGATGCCGATAGCCGCAACTGGCCCTGCGGGCGCGCAGCGCGGGACAAGCTGGTCGATCTGGTGGCCGCCCAGTCCCTGACTTGCCAGCCCGACGGCCATGATCGCTTCGGCCGGATCCTGGCCATTTGCAGCGCCGGCGGGCGCGATCTTGGCCTGCAGATGGTCGCGGCCGGACTAGCCGTTTCCGCCGATGACTATGGCCGCGAGGAGGCCGCTGCGCGCGTCGCCCGGCGCGGCCTTTGGGCGGGCACCTTCGATTTGCCGCGCGCCTGGCGTGACGCGCACGGTCGCGAGGCCGAAGCAAATGCGCCCTGGAGTTGGTTACCCGGCCTTTAACAAAACGCCTGGCCTTGCGTCTTCGGGCAAATACGCAAGAATATTGCGCCTTACGGCAAGTTGTGGCATTCAGTCGGAAAATTGACCAAGTTTTTTGGCGTATTGCCGAAACCTGATTGCGCGGGGGCGTGAATGGCATTGGACAAGATCGATCGAAAAATCCTGACGCTGCTGCAAAAGGATGCCACCATGCCGGTGGCCGAAATCGGCCGCAAGGTCGGCCTGTCGACCACCCCATGCTGGCGTCGTATCCAGAAGATGGAGGAAGACGGCGTCATCAAGCGCCGCGTGGCCGTGCTCGATCCGGTCAAGGTCAATGCCGGCGTTACGGTGTTCGTGTCGGTCAAGACCAACGAGCATAGCGAGGGCTGGCTGCGCAAATTCGCCGCTGTCGTGGAAGACTTCCCCGAAGTTGTCGAATTCTATCGCATGAGCGGGGACGTGGATTACCTGCTGCGTATCGTCGTGCCCGATATCGGCGCCTATGATGCCTTCTACAAAAAGCTCATCGCCAAGATCGCCCTGACCGATGTCAGTTCGTCTTTCGCCATGGAACAGATCAAGTATACCACGGCGCTGCCGCTCGACTATGCCCTCATCACCGATGACGACAAATAGCCATGCTGCTGGGCTTTGAACATATCGGCATGACCTCGGGCGATCTGGACCGCGCCATCGCCTTTTACTGCGACCTGCTCGGTTTCAAGCTGGTGCTGCGCAAGCCCCAGACGCAGGGCGAACTGGCCTTCCTCGACGCGGGCGGCGGCATGCTCGAAATCTTCGCCCCGGGCCCCGGTATCCAGCCCGCTCGCGACGTACCGCAAGGTGAAGCCGGCGCACGGCATCTGACCTTCGCCTTCACCGATATCGGCACCGTGATCGAGCAATTGGCCACTGCAGGCGTCGACATCATCGAGCGTCCGCGCCGGGCCCACAACCAGGAAATGTTCAAGCGCGTCGCCTTCGTGCGCGACCCGGACGGCATCATCATCGAACTTGCCGAACGCGCCGAGGGTAGGTGAGGGCTTAGGCTTCACGGCGGCATTGGTTTGGTCGATGCGTTCTCGCCTCGAGGGGCGGCTATCGGATATCGAAAAAAGTGCAGTCGATACCTCCCCCTTCCGGGGGGAGGATCAAGGTGGGGGGTTGCCGGCCTCCATATCGGGGCTCCTGAACCCCCACCCGACCTCCCCCTGGCAGGGGGAGGAACTGGCCGGTGGTATGGGTGAGATTGTGTCAAGCCATGGGCGATAGCTCCGCCCCTCAAGGAGAAAATCAAGCTGGGGTTGCTTGCGGCGCGCCCAAAACAAGACTGCCAAACCGCAACGAAGTCCGAATAGGCCTATTGCTGGTTCTGCGGCAGCCCGTCGGCGATATCGTAATAGTCGCCCTTGTCGGCCACGAAGATATGCATTGAGAGTTTGGTATCGGTCGGCGTATCGAACACACCCATCGAAATGCCGATCCGGTCGGCCGCGATGATATCGAAAAACAGCGACGACCCGCATACCGAGCAAAACCCGCGCCGCACTTTTTCCGATGACTGAAACCAGGTCACCTTGTCTTCGCCGCTGATGCTGACGGCCGAACGCGGCACATCGGTGCCGGCTTCGTAATGTCCCGTGTGCTTGCGGCACTTGGTGCAATGGCAGGCCGTTGGGGCGGCCAGCTCGCCCTCTACCGCGAAGCGAATGGCGCCGCACAGGCACGATCCCTTGTGCATCTAGCCCCCCGTCACGCTCATGTGCCGCCCCAGTGCCGGCTGCGGTCGAGCACGGTCGATGACGAAATCATGCCCCTTGGGCTTGAGCAGCATGGCCCGGTCCAGCGCCGCATCCAGGCCCGCCATGCCTTCATCCCGCAGTGCATCGCGCAGGTTGACCTGGTCATCCTGCCCCAGGCACATGAACAACTGCCCAGTCGCGGTCAATCGCACCCGATTGCAACTTTCGCAGAAATTGTGGCTCATCGGGGTGATGAAGCCGAGCACGCCACCGGTTTCGGCCACCCGCACATAGCGCGCCGGCCCGCCTGTGCGCTGGTCCAGCTTTTCCAGCGTATAGTGCTGCGCCAGCCGGTCATGCACTTGCTTGAGCGGCAGGTAGCTGTCGACCCGGTCGATGCCCACTTCGCCCAGCGGCATGCCCTCGATCAGCGTCAGTCCCATGCCGCGACCATGCGCCCAGGCCATCATCGGCTCGATCTCGTCCTCGTTGACGCCGGCCATGGCGACCATGTTAATCTTGACGGCCAGCCCGGCCGCCTGCGCCGCATCGATCCCGGCCATGACATCGACCAACCGGCCGCGCCGCGTGATCGCCGCAAAACGATCCGCATCCAGCGTATCGAGCGACACATTCAGCCGCCGCACGCCGGCCGCAGCAAGAGCTTGGGCATGCTTGCTCAACTGGCTGCCGTTCGTGGTGATCGTCAGCTCGTCCAGCCCCCGCCCGACATGTCGCCCGAGCGAGCGGACCAGCGCCAGGATATCCTTGCGCACCAGTGGCTCACCGCCGGTCAACCTGATCTTGTTGACCCCGCGCGCCACGAACGCCGTCGCGATTGTTTCGATTTCCTCGAAGCTGAGCACGTCCTGTTTCGGCAGGAACGTCATGGTCTCGGCCATGCAATAGACGCAGCGAAAATCGCAACGGTCGGTTACCGAAATTCGCAGATACGAAATATGCCGGCCATAACGGTCGACCAGCGGTCTGGCATTTGGCGCGATACTGGCTAGGGGCAGGGTCATCGCACAAATCTAACGGTCATCGCGCCGATTTCAAAGCCTTGCCGCAACAAAAAAGGCCAGCGCGATGGCTGGCCCTTTCAATTATGCGCTATCCTTTAGTGGTGCACCACCACCAGGGCGCCCACTTTGACGCGCTCGTACAGGTCAACCACGTCTTCATTGGTCAGGCGGATGCAACCCGAGGAGACCGCCTGGCCGATAGACCATGGCTCCGAGGTTCCGTGCAGGCGATAAAGGGTCGAGCCGATATACATGGCCCGTGCTCCCAGGGGGTTGTCGGGGCCGCCCGGCATGAACGCGGGCAGGTCCGGGACACGCTTGCGCATGGCGGCCGGCGGGGTCCAGCCCGGCCATTCCGCCTTGCGGCTCACATGATGCGTGCCCGACCAGGTAAAGCCGTCGCGGCCTACGCCGATGCCATAGCGCACCGCCCGGCCATCGCCGAGCACGAAATAGAGCCGGCGTTCCCCGGTTTCCACGATGATCGAGCCTGGCGCGTACTTGCCGGCGTAAGCCACTTCCTCGCGCGGGATCGCGCTGCGACCGCGGTTGCGTGTTGCCACCACGGACGCTTCTTCCCAAGCATTGGAGTTGGGATTATAGACGCGCGCCGCCATGGCGGGAACGATCAATGAAAAGGACAGCACTATCGACAGCGCGATCGCTGTCGTGGATTTCAATATGGACATTCGCCGACTGTGCCTCTGACAGTTGAACACACCGCAACGACTCGGGCTGTTCAAGAATGGAATTTGCATACGCGGTTCAAGAATTTGCGGAAAGGGCGCTGCCCTGATTCCGCCACAGTCCGACGACCTTCCACACATTGTGTTGCCATCCGGTTACAATCGTCGTTCACCAATCTGTGATCGTCGGGTTGACATGAGGGTAGTGTAGTCCCATCACCAGCCGAAGTTGGGACGAGAGAAGCCGACCGTGAGCGAAGCATTGAAGCGGCAGGCCGCCGCCATGGCCATCAACGATCTGCAGCCGGGAATGCGCCTGGGACTTGGGACCGGCTCCACCGCGCGCCATTTCGTGGACCTGCTGGGCGAACGGGTCGCCGCCGGTTTCGAATGCCTCTGCGTGCCGACATCCGAGGTGACCGCCGCCCAGGCGCGCGCCCTGAACATTGCGCTGACCGATCTGGACACTATCGATCATCTCGACCTGACCATTGACGGTGCCGACGAAATCGGCCCCGGCCTGAGCCTCATCAAGGGAGCCGGCGGAGCGCTGTTGCGCGAGAAGATCGTCGCCGCCGCCTCGATCGCCATGATCGTGATCGCCGACGCCAGCAAGGTGGTGACCACGCTGGGCCGCTTTCCTTTGCCGATCGAAGTCAATCGCTTTGGCTTGGGCGCAACAAAGCGGGCATTGGAGAGCGTGCTGGCGCAATACGATACCCAGGGCGGGCTCGTATTGCGGCGAACGAGCGATGGCGCCAGCTTCATCACCGATGGCGGACACCTGATCCTCGATGCATTTTTTGGCCGCATTTCGCAGCCAGAAGCGCTGTCACGGACACTGCTGGACATCCCGGGCGTAGTGCAGCACGGACTGTTCCTGGGCATGTGCAAAAAGGCTTATGTGGCAACCGCGGATGGCGTAAGAACCATTCAGACACAAGACTGATGCCGAGCGTGGCGCAGCACAAACGGGGTATTGCAGGATGATGGGTGTTTTGACGCGCGCCAAGGCGCTGTTCGCGATCGTGCTGAGCGCGACCATTGTTGCTCTGGCCATGCCGGCCATTGCCCAGGAAGTCGCTCCCGAGCATCTGGCACTGGCGCGTAAATATGTCGACCTGACCGATCGCGGGGCGATCTACGAGACCACGCTGGTGGAAACCGCCATCCAGACCATGCGCCAGATCGTGACGCAAAACCCCGAAATTTCCGTACAGACCAACGACGCCATCACCAAGGTGCTTGAAGACTACAAGGGCCGCAAGGGCGAGTTGCTCGACCAGTTCGCCCGTGTCTATGCCATCCGGTTTTCCATGGAGGAGCTCACCCAGATCGTGGCCTTCTACGAATCGCCCGTCGGCACCAAGCTGTCTGAGGCAAACAGCGATTTGAACGTGGATTTGCAGCGGGTCCTGGCGGTCTTCAACAACAATGTGGGCCAGGAATTCTTTGCCAAGGTGCGCGCCGAACTGCGTGCCAACGGCGTACAGATCTGATCGCCGGGGCCTTGATCTCGACCATGGCCCCGCCTTGAGCGGGGCCTTTTTTTAAGCCAGGCGCCACCCGATATAAGGGGTCCCGCAGGAGTTCTTCCCATGAGCGAGCCATATGACCTCGTCGTGATCGGCGCCGGCTCAGGCGGCGTTCGCGCTGCCCGCATGGCCGCATCCTATGGCGCGCGCGTCGCCGTGGTCGAAGAGTTCCGCGTCGGCGGCACCTGCGTCATTCGCGGTTGCGTGCCCAAAAAGCTCTATGTCTATGCCAGCCGCTTCTCTGAAACGTTCGATGTCGCGCAAAGCTTTGGCTGGCAGGTCGACGCCAAGTTCGATTGGCCGACCCTGGTCGCCAACAAGGAAAAGGAAATCTCCCGGCTGGAACAGGCCTATATCGCCGGCCTCGAAAAACCGGGTGTCGAGATTATCCACGATACGGCGGCGGTGACCGGGCCCAACAGCGTGCGGCTGCTCGACAGCGGGCGTGAGATGGACGCCAGGATCATTCTGATCGCCACCGGCGCCCATCCCTCCATTCCCTCCATTCCCGGGGCCGAGCTGGCGATTACCTCCAACGAGGCGTTCGACCTGCCGGCTCTCCCTCACTCGATCCTGATCGAAGGCGGGGGCTATGTCGCGGTGGAATTTGCCACCATCTTTGCCGGCCTGGGGGTCGATACCACCATCATCTATCGCGGCGAATGCCTGCTGCGCGGCTTTGACGACGACATTCGCAAGGGACTGGAAGCGGGCCTTCAGGATCGCGGCATCAAGCTGATCCACCAGACCACGATCCGAGCGCTGTCCCGGGACGGGGACAATATATCGGCCAGCTTCAGCGATGGCGTGGTCGCGCCCTATGGGGCGGTAATGTTCGCCACCGGTCGCGTGGCCAATGTCGGCAATCTGGGGTTGGAGACCGCCGGGGTCGAATTGTCCCCGTCGGGCGCTATCGCAGTGGATGCCTATTCGCGCACCTCGTGCCCCTCGATCTATGCGGTAGGCGACGTGACCGGCCGCGTCCAGCTGACGCCGGTGGCGATCCGCGAAGGCTGGTATTTCGCCGAGACCGTGTTCAACAACAATCCGCTGGCGGTCGATCATTCGCAAATTCCGACGGCGGTGTTTTCCGATCCCGAACTGGGCGTTATCGGGCTGACCGAAACGGAAGCGGCCACCCATGGCGATATCGACGTCTATCTCGCCCGCTTCCGGCCGATGATCAATACGCTCTCCACCAAGACGGAGCGCACCATTCTCAAGCTGATCGTGGGCGCCGATGGCGGCAAGGTGCTGGGCGTGCATATCCTCGGGCCCAGCGCTGCCGAAATGATCCAACTGGTCGCCGTCGCCATGGGCATGGGCGCGACCAAAGCCGATTTCGACCGCACCATGGCGCTGCATCCCACCGCTGCCGAGGAACTGGTGACCTTCAAAGGGCCCAGCTACACCTATCGCCAAGGCGCCAAAGTCTAGCCCGATAGGCCTTGGCAGGGGGCGCCGGCCTTGCTAGACCGCCCGCACTGGCCGATTGGCCGCCCGGAATGGCGTAAGCGAGGCGTAAGATGAGCGACTGGACCCCGGCAAGCTGGCGCGACAAGCCCATTTCGCAGGTTCCCGCCTATCCAGATGCCGCGGCCTTGCAGGAAGCCGAACGGCAGCTGGCGAGCTTTCCCCCACTGGTCTTTGCCGGCGAAGCGCGCGATCTCAAGACCCGGCTGGCCGCTGTTTCTCGAGGCGAGGCATTCTTGTTGCAGGGCGGGGACTGCGCCGAAAGCTTTGCCGAGCACGGCGCCGACCACATTCGCGATTTCTTCCGCGTCTTCTTGCAGATGGCGGTGGTCCTGACCCATGGCGCGTCCAAGCCGGTGGTCAAGGTCGGCCGGGTTGCCGGCCAGTTCGCCAAGCCGCGCTCCTCGGACACCGAAGTGATCGACGGCGTCGAACTGCCCAGCTATCGCGGCGACATCATCAATGCCATCGAGTTCAACGCGGGCGCGCGCATTCCCGATCCGGACCGCATGTTGCAGGCCTATCGCCAGTCGGCGGCGACGCTCAATCTGCTGCGCGCCTTCGCCTATGGCGGCTATGCCGAATTGACCCGCATCCACGAATGGACCGTGGGCTTCATGAAGGGCTCCAACTGGTATCCGCGCTACGAGGAAGTGGCCCGCAAGATCGACGATGCCATCACCTTCATGGCGGCGCTTGGGCTCAATCCAGACAATACCCCGGCCTTGCGCCAGACCAGCTTTTTTACCAGCCATGAGGCGCTGCTGCTCGGCTACGAGGAAGCGCTGACGCGCCGCGACAGCATCACCAATGATTGGTACGCCACCTCCGGCCACATGATCTGGATCGGGGATCGCACCCGCCAGCCCGATGCCGCCCATGTCGAATATTTTGCCGGCATCAACAATCCCATCGGCATCAAATGCGGCCCGACCCTGGCCAACGAGGACCTGCTGCGCCTGCTCGACCGGCTCAATCCCCACGATGAAGCGGGCCGCATCACGCTGATCGCCCGTTTCGGCTCCGACAAGATTCACCAGCATTTGCCGCGCCTGATCGATACCGTGCAGCGCGCCGGTCGCAGCGTGGTCTGGTGCTCCGATCCAATGCACGGCAATACCATCAAGGCCTCGAACGGCTACAAGACGCGCCCGTTCGACCGGGTCTTGTCCGAGGTGCGATCGTTTTTCGAGATTCACCGCCAGCTCGGCACCTATGCCGGCGGCGTGCATATCGAAATGACGGGCGACGACGTTACCGAGTGTGTTGGTGGCGTTTCGGCGGTCACCGAAGCCTCGCTGTCGGATCGGTATCACACCTATTGCGACCCGCGCCTCAATGCCAGCCAGGCACTGGAACTGGCCTTCCTTGTGGCCGAGGAAATCGGCGGCCAGCAGCGCCCGGGCGCCCGCCTCGCCGCCGGAGAATAGCGGCGGTTGCCGGTGTGCGACGGTTGGGAAATGCTGAGCACCAAAACGCGCGGGCAGGGCGTTTCCGGTTTAGCGGAACATTAACCCTAATGGTTCAATAATTCTCCCAATGGCCGAGAGGGCCTTTTGTCCGGGAGTTCCATCATGCCCCGCTCGCTGAGTTGCGTTGTGGCGATCGCCGCGCTGAGTATTGCCGTCCCCGCCCTGGCGGCCGATTACGATGCCTATCCCGAACTGCGTCCCTCTTATCCCGACGATTGGGAAACCGGCGAGGACAACCCGCTGCGGTTCGAGGCCGGGTTGCGCTATTGGTATTCTATCGGCCAGCAGGATGTCGAAGACAGCGGGCAAACCTATTCCGCCTCCGATCGCAGCCACATCCTGGAGGGCCACTTCCGCATCGATGACCTTTCGACCAGCTCGTTCGTCAAGGGCAATGCCGGCTATGCAGTCGTCACCGACGGCGAATATTCCAACACGCTTGACCCGGACGACACCGATTTTACCGGCGGCCAGATCGGATATGCGGGCGCCGATTTCGGCTGGATGCCGCTGGGCAGCGAGACCGCCAAGTTCGGCCTTCTGACCGGCTATCAGTTCAGCCGCGAATCGCCAGGCCGTCAGAATTACGACGTCGATCACGTTGATGGCCTCAACATTCATGAACTGCGTCTGGGCGTCACCGGTCATGCCGACCTGGGCGGCATGTTCGATCTCGATGCCGAACTGGCCGCCGTTCCCTATGCCTATGCCTCGGGCGCTACGGCCGAAGTCCCGTTCGCCGACACCGTAGTGCAGGGCATCACGGTCAATCGTCGGCAAACCGAAATGACCGGCGCACTCTATGGCGCCAGCGGACAATTGATGCTCGGCATCCATCCGACCGAGAATCTGACACTGCGCGTTGGCGGACGGGCCTCATATCTGACCGGCTCGAACAGCACCACGACCCGTCAGTGGAATGCGGCGACGCCGGACTCCTTCCTCTATTCCAGCGCCCTTCTGGACGGCTTGTCGCTTTGGCGTTACGGCGCCCTGGTCGAACTGACCGGCCGCTTCTGATCGCTGCTTGGCCTCGGCTTTGTCCGCTTGCCCTTGCCGGGGTGAGCGGCTAAGTCTTGCGCGCATTCGGCCAAGCACCGACATGCGGCAATTGCAATAGCCAACGGGCCGTCCAAATTGACAGATCGCCTTCGCATCGCACTCGCTCAGCTCAACCCCAAGGTCGGCGCGATAGCAGCCAATCTGGCGCTTGCCCAAACGGCGCTGGCCGACGCCGAAGCGGCCGGTGCCGACATCCTGATGTTCTCCGAATTGTTCCTGACCGGCTACTTTCCCGACGATTTGCTGTTCAAACCGCAATTCGTGACCGACGCGATCGCCGCCGCCCAGGACCTGGTGGCCGCCACCGCCAAGTCAGCCGTTTCGGTGATCCTGCCGACGATCTGGCTGGACAAGGCCGGGCTGCATAACGCCGTTCTGGTCGCCGAAAACGGCAAGATCATTGCCACGCGCTTGAAGCGCGAATTGCCCAATACCGACGTCTTTTACGAGCGCCGTTATTTCGAGCCGGGTCCGCTGTCGCTGCCGGTGTCCATCAAGGGCGTCCTGGTCGGCATTCCGATCTGCGAGGATATCTGGCATCCCTGGGTTTGCGAGCACCTCGTGCGCGAGGGGGCCGAAATCCTGCTGTGCCCCAACGGCTCGCCCTATTGGAAGGACAAGCAGAGCACGCGCTACAAGCTGGTCCGCGACCGGGTCGCGGAAGACCGGGTGCCGCTGCTCTATCTCAACCAGGTCGGCGGCCAGGACGAACTGGTGTTTGATGGCGCGTCCTTTGCCATGGAGCCGGGCAATCGGCTGGTGCTGCAGGGGAACTCGTTCGCCACCGATTTCATCGTCTCCGATTGGGCCCGTGGCAGCGACGGCTGGACCTGCACCAACGGCGAGGTCAAGGACCTGACGTCAGTCGAGGAAGCGCCCTGGCGCGCCTGCGTGCTGGGGCTGCGCGACTATGTGCACAAGAACGGCTTCAGCCAGGTGGTGATTGGCCTGTCGGGCGGCATCGACAGCGCCGTGGTCGCCGCCATGGCGGTCGACGCGTTCGGCCCGGACAAGGTCCACTGCATCATGCTGCCCTATCGCTACACCTCACAGGCCAGCCTGACCGACGCCAAGGCCTGCGCCGGGCAGCTCGGCGTGCGCTACGACGTCGTGGCTATCGGCGATCCGGTCGATGGAGCGCTGGCCGAACTGGCGCCGATCTTTGCCGGCCGGCCTGCCGACCTGGCCGAGGAGAACATCCAGTCCCGCATGCGCGGCGTGGTGTTGATGGCCGTGTCCAACAAGCTGGGATCCATGCTTTTGACCACCGGCAACAAATCCGAGATGGGTGTGGGTTACGCCACCATTTATGGCGACATGAACGGCGGCTTCAATCCGCTCAAGGACTTGCTCAAGATGCAGGTCTATGCGCTGGCCGCCTGGCGCAACACCCATGTTCCCGGCGATTGCCTTGGTCCCGCCGGCGAGGTCATTCCGCAGCCGATCATCGACAAGGCGCCCAGCGCTGAATTGCGCCCGGACCAGACGGACCAGGACAGCCTGCCGCCCTATCCGGTGCTCGATGCGATCCTGGAAGCCATGGTCGAGCAGGAACTCTCGATCGGCGAGATCGTCGCCATGGGTCATGACCTGGCCCTGGTGCAACGCATCGAAAAGCTCGTCAACATCGCCGAATACAAGCGCCGCCAGGCGGCGCCGGGGCCGAAACTGACGCGCAGGGCATTTGGGCTGGGCCGCAAATACCCAATCACCAATGGCTATCGGGACGCGACCAAGGGATGACGCAGACCCCGGGTTCAACCAAAGTCCGCTACGCACCCTCGCCCACCGGGCGCATCCATCTCGGCAATGCCCGCCCGGCGCTGCTCAACTGGTTTTTCGCCCGCGCCCATTGCGGCCAATATGTGCTGCGCATGGACGATACCGACCTGGCCCGCTCGACCCGTGAATCCGCCGACAGCATCGAAGCCGATCTCGCCTGGCTCGGCATCACGCCTTCGCTGCTGGTCCGCCAGTCCGAACGCACCGCGCTTTACGATGCAGCTGTCGACAGGTTAAAGGGAGCCGGCAGGCTCTATCCGTGCTACGAGACCGAGGACGAACTTGACCGCCGGCGCAAGCGGGCGCGCGCCTTGGGCAAGCCGCCGATCTACGACCGCGCCGCGCTCAAGTTGAGCGATGCCGATCGCGCCAGGCTCGAAGCCGAGGGGCGCAAGCCGCATTGGCGCTTCAAGCTTGATGGCAAGCCGGTGCATTTCGAGGACCTGATCAAGGGAGCCCAGACGGTCAATACCGCCTCCATGTCCGACCCCGTCCTGGTGCGCGAGGACGGCAGCTATCTCTATACGCTGCCCTCGGTGGTCGATGACATCGATCTGGGCATCACCCATGTCATTCGCGGCGAGGATCACGTCTCCAATACGGGCACCCAGATCGAAATCTTCGAGGCCCTGGGCGGCCCGGTGCCCGCATTCGCCCATCATAACCTGTTGACCGATGCCGAAGGGCAGGGGTTTTCCAAACGGCTCGGCTCGCTGTCGATCGGCGACCTGCGCGCCCAGGGCTACGAGGCGATCGCCGTGGCGATCATGGCAACACTGACCGGCACGTCGCTGCCGGTCGAGCCGCATGCTTCGCTCGACGAAATCGCCGGCAAACTCGAATTTTCGGCCATCTCCCATGGCCCGGCCCGTTTCGATCCGGCCGAACTCGACAGCCTCAATGCCCGCATCCTGCACGCCATGAGCTACCAGGCGGCGCAGCCTCGCCTTGCCGAGCGCGGCATTGCTGGCGAAGAGCTCTGGCTGGTGTTGCGCAACAATCTGGTCAAGTTCGACGATATCGCCGATTGGGCCAGGCTCGTGACCGGGCCGGTACAGCCCGTTATCGACGAGCAGGACCGCGCCTTTATCGCCACCGCGCGCGAGCTGCTGCCGCCCGAGCCGTGGACGCTGCAAACCTGGGCCGACTGGACCGACGCCATCAGGGCGGCGACCGGGCGCAAGGGCAAGCCGCTGTTCATGCCCTTGCGCATGGCCCTGACCGGGCGTCATGACGGGCCCGAGCTTAAGTCCCTGCTCCCGCTGGTTGGGCGTAAGGCGTGTCTGGACCGACTACTCTGACCACCTTGTCCCCGAACTGCACCAGGCGCAGCTCGGTATCGGCATTCTGAACCACCGGCTTGGCGGCCGGCGCCTCGCCGGGGCCCGGCGGGCGTGGCCGGGGCAGGGGAATATCCAGCAAGGCGATAGTTGACATAGCCGCTACGGGTGCGGGCGCCGGCGCCGCGACAGGCATTTGCCGCCGTGGATCGCGCAACGGCAGGGGAAAGCTGCTTTCCCCCACCTGCACCACGCTGCGCGCCTCACCATTGGGCGATTGCATGCTGATGATCGAGCCGCCACCCACCGGGGCGCTCTTGCAAGTGCTGGTCGTATCGATGGCTTCCCGATAGGCAAAGGCGCTCGGCAGGTCGGTATAGGCCGCCCCCGTCATGTTGCGCATCTGCTCCACGTCCTGTCCCGGATTGTCGTAAAAATACAGATCGACCGCCGCATTGGGACACATGGCGTGGCATTGCGCGGCATCGCTGGGCAGATAGTCCTGCAGCGTCGAATAGCTGATCGGCCAGAAGTAGCCGTCGCTGATCCGCACGCAGACCGTGCGCACCGTGGAATAGCCACCATAGCCCCAGTAATCCTCGTCGCCGATCATCTGGCCGTCGCTGAAATCGCCCTCCGACGTGGTGCCGAAGATGCGATCGAAGATCGACTGGCGCTCGGTGTTCATCGTCGCGCTCGAGCCCTGGTCGGCGCCGCAGCCGAAACGGGCCAGTTCCTGCAGGATGGCTTCGCGCTGCTGGGCGACCGCATTGGCGGTTTCCACCGACTGGTTGATATTGGCATAGTCCTCGCGCAATCGCAGCACGTCGCGGCCCAGGCCCTGGCACTGCGGCGACAGCGTGCGTCCCGCCTTGGCATCGGCATTGCAGCCATTGCGGACATAGGCGCTTTCGGCGTCCTGCACCTGCTGCCGCAGCCCGCGCGCATTGCCCGAATTGCTCTGCATGTTCTGGAAATCGCCATTGCGATCGAACTGGCGCAGCATACCCTGGAGCCGAGAACAGCTCGACGACTGCGCATAGGCAGCGCTGGCATCGAGCCCGACGCAGATCATCGCAACCACCAGGGCCGCCAGCATCCGCCACATATTTGGGCCTGTCGCCACCATCTCGTCCCGTCTGTTAGGCGTGTTCGACCCGCCTTAACGCACCGGCGAGTCGCAAACCAACAGTATAGTGCCCGCAGCGATGCCGTGATAGCACCGCTGCTGTCACACCCCCGCGACGAGGCCTGGCCGCATGAAATTTGCAACACTTCGCAATGGCCGGCCCGATGGCCAGCTCGTCGTGGTCTCGAGCGATTTGCAACGCTATGTTTCGGCCGGCCGCATCGCTCCCACCCTGCAGGCGGCCCTGGATGACTGGGCGGCGCTGCTGCCCGCCTTGAGCGCACTTGGCGCCAACCTTGATGCCGGCGCCATCGCCGGTCAGCCATTCGATGCGGCGCTCGCCATGGCGCCTTTGCCCCGCGCCTTCCAGTGGATCGACGGGGCCGGCTACATGGGCCATCTCGAGCGGGTGCGCTCGCTGCAGGGCAGTATCGACGCCGAGCTGCAATCGACGCGCCCGCTGCTCTATCAAGGCGGCTCCGACCAGCTTTCGGGCGCCAACGACCCCATGATCGTGCCCGAGGACGGGCTGGCGCTGGATTTCGAGGCCGAGGTGGCGGTCATCCTGGGCCCGGTGCCGATGCGCCCGACCGTGGCCGAGGCTGCCGCCGCCATTCGCCTGGTCACGATCTGCAATGACGTATCGCTGCGCCGCCTGGTCGCCGACGACTTGAAAAACGGCTTCGGGTTTTTCCACGCCAAGCCTGCCACCGCCTTCGCGCCGATCGTGATCACCGCCGATGCGCTTGACGGCGCCTGGCGCGGCAATCGCCTGCACCTGCCGGTGCGAATCAGCGTCAACGACACGCTTTATGGCCAGCCCAATGCGGGCGTCGACGTGCATTTCGACTTTCCGGCGCTGATCGTCGAGGCCGCGCGGACCCGTAGCCTGGCGGCTGGTACGATCATCGGCTCGGGCACCATTGCCAACCATCATGACGAAAGCCTGCCGATCAAGCGCGACGGCATCGGCTTTGCCTGCATCGCCGAGGCGCGTACGGCCGAAAAAATCAAGTTCGGCCGCGCCCGCACACCGTTTCTCAAGCCCGGCGACGTGGTGCGCATCGGCGCCATGAACAGCGACGGGCAATCGGTCTTCGGCGATATCAACCAGACCGTGATGCTGCTCAAACGCTAGCATCGCGGTAACATTGCCGTGTCATGGTTGGGACCTTGCCGCGCCCATGCAACTCTGCTCCTGGGTTCGCTGCAGGTGAGGGTGCAAATCATGTCGATCAAGAAAATTTCTGCGATGGCGATTGCCGGTCTGATGACGATCGGGGTCGTCTCGGTGTTTGCCCAGGACGCATTCGTGGCGCCGGCCACTCCTGAAGAAGCCGTCACCATGCGCCAGCAGTTGATGAAACAGGATGGCGGCCTGATGCGCACGCTGGCCGGCCTGACCGGTGCGGAAGCCGCAGCCGCGCTCCAGACCATGTTGACCAACTACACCCATATTCCGGCCCTGTTTCCCGAAGGCTCGATCGGCGACAGCAAGGCGCTGCCGGCAATCTGGGAAAACTGGGACGCGTTCAACGCTATCGTCGAAACCGGCAAGACTGCCGCGACCGACGGGATCGCCGCCGCCGAAGCCGGCGATGCGGCAGCCTATGCGGCAGCCCTCAAGACGTTGGGCGGCACCTGCGGCCAGTGCCACCAGCAATTCCGCGGCTAGCCTGCCCGGTTTCAGTTCGCCTCCAGAGCGATTGGGCGGCACGCAAGTGTCGCCCTTTTTTATGGCTGGTGGTTTGCACTTGATTTTTTCCATGCCTGCGGCCAATCTGGCGCCATGAAGACCCTTCGCGTTAATCCAATTAACGGCTGCATTATTACCTGCTAACCACTCGTTGGCGGCGCGGTCTTCTTCATGCAAAAATCCTGACCCGAGAAGAGCGCACTGCCTGCCTATCCGCATGGCCAGGACGCCCATATGACCTCGCGAACGCCGCCGCTCACGCTCTACAACACTCTGACCCGCACCAAGGAACCCTTCGTTCCCATCGATGCGGCCAATGTGCGCCTTTATGCTTGCGGGCCGACGGTTTACGACTTTGCCCATATCGGCAATGGCCGCATGGCCATCGTTTTCGACCTGTTGTTCCGGTTGCTCCGGCAGGTGTATGGGGCCGAGCACGTCACCTATGTGCGCAACATCACCGACGTGGATGACAAGATCAACGCCCGCGCCGCGCGCGATTTCCCCGGCCTCGACCTGAATGAGGCGATCCGCAAGGTCACTGGAAAGACCGCCGGGCAATACCAGTCCGACGTGGCGGCGCTCGGCTGTCTCGAGCCGACGGTCCAGCCGCGCGCCACCGACAATATCGCGGGCATGCAGTCGCTGATCGGGACACTGCTGCAGCGCGGCAATGCTTATGAGGCGGGTGGCGAGGTCCTGTTCGCGGTCGGCTCGATGCCCGATTATGGCAAGTTGTCGGGCCGCAATCCCGAGGACAACCTGGCCGGTGCCCGCGTCGCTGTCGATGCGCATAAGAAGAACCCGGCCGATTTCGTGCTGTGGAAGCAGTCCTCCGCCGACGAGCCCGGCTGGGACAGCCCCTGGGGCCGCGGCCGGCCGGGCTGGCATATCGAATGCTCGGCCATGAGCGAGCGCTATCTGGGCCCGTTGTTCGACATTCATGGCGGCGGCCTCGACCTGATCTTTCCGCACCACGAAAACGAAATCGCCCAATCGCGCTGCGCCCATGGCACCGCGGCCATGGCCAATGTCTGGATGCACAACGGCTTCCTGCAGGTCGAGGGGGAGAAGATGAGCAAGAGCGTGGGGAATTTTTTCACCATCGCCCAATTGCTTGAAACCACCGATTTCGGCGGCCGCCAATGGCCCGGCGAAGTGTTGCGGCTGGCCATGCTGATGACGCAATATCGACAGCCAATCGACTTTACTACCAACCAACTTCAATTCGCAGAGAGCAAACTTCGGCATTGGCATGAGGCGGTGTTTAGTCAGTCACCTCGTCCTTCAATTTGGTGGGAGGTATTTAGCGACAGAGGCTGGCATTTGCCTCCGTCTCAACAGCTTGTTGATGCTTTGGCAGATGATTTAAACACTCACCTAGCTCTTTCCTATCTGGACAAGACTGGCCGGCCAAAAACTCCCTTGGAGGCAGAACAACTGGCCTCCGATCTTAGCTTTTTAGGCTTTGACATGATTAGTTTTTGGAAATCCTACAGCGACACCATGGCAACTTTATCTGACGAGGCAGAAATCCGTGCTTCAATTGCATCGCGCCTCGGCGCTTTAGCCAGCAGGGATTTCGCCACCGCCGATCGAATCCGGGCTGAACTGGCCGAGCAGGGCATTGCGCTGATGGACTCAAAGGATCCAGAAACGGGTGAGCGGGTGACGACGTGGGCGGTGAAGCGGTGAGCCCGCAGGCCCCCTCATCCGGTCCTTCGGACCACCTTCTCCCACAAGGGGAGAAGGGGAGCTCCACTCTTGCCGTAACCACCGAATTCATCTCGCCCCTTGGGGGAGGGGGTGTCAGAGGAGCGGGTAACGGTGTGGGAGGTGAAGCGGTGAGGCCGCAGGCCCCCTCATCCGGTCCTTCGGACCACCTTCTCCCACAAGGGGAGAAGGGGAGCTCCACTCTTGCCGTAACCACCGAATTCATCTCGCCCCTTGATGGAGGGGGTGTCAGAGGGGCGGCTAACGGTATCGGAGACGAAGCGGTGAGGCCGCAGGCCTCCTCATCCGGTCCTTCGGACCACTTTCTCCCACGAGGGGAGAAAGGGAGTTCCACTCCTGCAGTAACCACCGGGTCCCCCTCTCCCCTTGTGGGAGAGGGTGCCCGAAGGGCGGGTGAGGGGGCTGCTTCCCGGCTGGTTTCCTTTGCCCGTTCCATGCGCCATATCCCTACGGAGGCGGAACGCGCTCTTTGGATGGTTTTGCGCAGCAGACGCCTGGCGAATTATAAATTTCGTCGCCAGGTTCCGATGGGCCGCTACATTGCGGACTTTCTCTGTTTCGACCCGAAGCTGATTGTTGAGGTCGACGGCAGTCAACACAGTGGCGACAAACGAGATATGGCCCGCGACGCCGATCTGGAACAACGAGGGTTTCGGGTCCTTCGCGTCTGGAACAATGACGTTCTAGGCAATCCGGCATCAGTCAGCGAAGCAATTTGGGCTGCAATACAGGACATCAAACCATGAGCATTTTCGATCATCTTGGCTTTGCCGTTGGGGATTTCGATCGGTCGGCGGCGTTTTATGATGCGGCGTTGGCGCCGTTGGGCATTAAGCGGGTGACGGCGTTTGAGTATCCTGGCGGGCAGGGGATCGGCTATGGCAGTGGCGAGCCGCAGTTCTGGATCAATTCGGGGGCGGCGCTCCGTGATGGCGTCCACATCGCCTTTGCCGCCAGGTCGCGGGCGCAGGTGATTGCGTTTCACGAGGCTGCGCTGGCCGCGGGGGGGCGCGACAATGGCGGGCCCGGCATTCGCGAGCAGTATCATCCTAATTACTACGCCGCCTTCGTGCTCTATCCCGATGGCCACAACATCGAAGCGGTTTGCCATGCCCCCCAATAAGCCTGCCGAACTCACCGGCGGTTGCCAATGCGGCACGGTCCGCTTCAGCGCGCGGCTGCTGGGCCGGGGTTCGATCTGCCATTGCCGCATGTGCCAGAAGGCGTTTGGCGGCTTTTTCGGGCCGCTGATCACGGCCCATGATGCGCGCTGGACCCGTGGCGAACCAAAGTGGTTCCAAAGCTCCAACGCGGCGCGACGCGCCTTTTGCGGCAATTGCGGCACGCCGCTGGCCTATGAAACGCGCTTCGGACTGGAACTGGCGATCGGCGCCTTTGACGATCCGGACCTGGCGGCGCCCAGCATCCAGGTCAATCCGGCCGACAAGCTGGCGCTTTTTGACGGCCTGACCAGCCTGCCGGTGCGCACCGATGATGGCGAGTGGCGTGATTTTCTGGCGGGCATCCACTCCAACCAGCACCCCGACCATGACACCACCGACTGGCCGCCCAAGGGAGACCGATCGTGAGCCATTTGCGCACCTATTACCCGTTGATCGAGCCTTATGCCGCGGGACATCTCGATGTCGGGGACGGTCACCAGATTTATTGGGAGCGCGTCGGCACGCCCGGGGCCAAGCCGGCGGTGTTCCTGCATGGCGGGCCGGGTGGCGGGCTCAGTCCCAACCAGAAGCGGGTGTTCGATCCGGCGCGCTATGACGTGCTGCTGTTCGACCAGCGCGGCTGTGGCCAGTCCACGCCCCATGCATCGCTGGAGCACAATACGACCTGGGACCTGGTCGGCGATATCGAGAAGCTGCGCGTCATGGTGGGCGTCGAACAGTGGCTGGTATTCGGCGGCTCCTGGGGCTCGACGCTGGCACTGGCCTACGCCCAGACCCATCCCGAGCGAGTGAGCGAGTTGATCCTGCGCGGCATTTTCGCCCTGCGCCGCTCCGAACTGCTCTGGTACTACCAGGAAGGCGCCTCCAACATATTTCCCGACAAGTGGGAAGCGTTCCTGGCGCCAATTCCCGAAGCCGAGCGCGGCGACCTGATTGCGGCCTACCGCCGGCGCCTCGTGGGTGAGGACGAGGGCGAACGGCTTGCCGTCGCCAAGGCCTGGGCGAGCTGGGAAGGCGAGACGCTGACGCTGCTGCCCGATCCTTCGGTCACCACGGCCTTCTACGATGCCCATTTTGCCCTGGCGTTCGCGCGCATCGAGAACCATTATTTCGTGCATGCCGGCTGGCCGGACGAAGGCCAGTTGATCCGCAATGCCGGCTTGTTGCGCGATATTCCGGGCGTCATCGTGCAAGGCCGCTACGATATGGCGACCCCTCCCGTCACGGCGTGGGACCTGCACCGGGCTTGGCCGGAAGCCGAATTTCATTGGGTCGAGGATGCCGGCCATGCGCTGAGCCAGCCCGGCATCCTGCACCAACTGATCCTGGCCACCGACCGCTTTGCCGGGGGAGAGTTCATATGAGCCAGACCTTGGCCGGCGGCTGCCAATGCGGCGCAGTGCGCTATCATTTCACCGAGCGGCCAGGCGGCGCCCATATCTGCCACTGCCGCATGTGCCAGAAGGCCTTTGGCGCCTTCTATGCCCCCTTGGTCGGCGGGCCGCGATCGACGTTTGCAATTACGCGCGGCACGCTGGCGGTGTTTAATTCCTCGGACCTGACCGAGCGCGGCTTCTGCGCCCAATGTGGTACGCCGCTGACCTTCCGCTATCGCGACAGCCAAGGCATTTCGGTATCCATCGGCTCGCTGGACGATCCTTCGGCATTTCCGCCGATCGACCAGCATGGTGTCGAAAGCCGCCTGCCATGGGCGAACGGTTTGGGCCATTTGCCGGATCGACGCACCACCGAAGCGGAGGACGCGGACAACGCCGCTGCCATCAAAGCCAGCAATCACCAGCATCCCGATCACGATCACGATACGGCCAGTTGGCCGCAGCCGCATTAGAGTATCCGCGTCATGACCAAAGAGCGCCTTTATATCTTCGACACCACGCTGCGCGATGGCGCGCAGACGGCCGGCATCGAGTTTTCGCTGGAGGACAAGATTTCGATCGTGGCGCTGCTGGAACAGCTTGGCGTCGACTATATCGAGGGCGGCTATCCCGGCGCCAATCCGGTGGATAGCGAGTTTTTCAGCCAGCAGCGGACCACGCGAGCAACGTTTACCGCGTTCGGCATGACCAAGCGGGCAGGGCGCTCGGCGGCCAACGATCCGGGCGTACAAGGCATTCTGAATTCGAAGGCGGATGCTGCCTGCTTCGTGGCCAAAGCCTGGGACCATCAGGTGGAGACCGCGCTGGAAATCTCGCTCGAGGAAAACCTGGACAACCTGCGCGACACCGTTCTCGCCGGCGTCGCGTCCGGCAAGGAAACGCTGATCGACTGCGAGCATTTCTTTGATGGCTTCAAGGCCAATCCGGACTATGCCCTGGCCTGCGTCAGGGTGGCGATCGAGGCGGGCGCCCGCTGGGTCGTGCTGTGCGACACCAATGGCGGCACCATGCCGTCCGAAATCGGCGCCATCGTCGGCCAGGTGCTGGCGATCGCGCCAGGCGACAAACTGGGCATTCACGCCCATGACGATACCGGGCAGGCTGTCGCCAATACGCTGGCGGCGGTCGAGGCCGGGGTGCGGCAGATTCAGGGCACGTTGAACGGGATTGGCGAACGTTGCGGCAATGCCAACCTGGTGACGCTGATCCCCACCTTGGCGCTGAAGCCGGCGTTCGCGGATAAGTTCGACACCGGCATCGACGCCACGCGGCTCGAGCGGCTGACGCAGGTGTCGCGGGCTTTCGACGATCGGCTCAATCGAGCGCCGGCGCGGCAGGCGCCCTATGTGGGCGCGTCGGCCTTCGCCACCAAGGCGGGCATCCATGCCTCGGCCCTGAACAAGGATTTTTCCAGCTACGAACACGTGCCGCCCGAAAGCGTCGGCAACGAGCGCAACATCATGGTCAGTCAGCAGGCCGGCAAATCCAATTTGCTGACGGCGCTGGCACGGCACGGCATCGTTCTGGCCAAGGACGACAGACGGCTGGAAACGCTGCTCGCCACGGTCAAGGAGCGCGAAGCCATCGGCTATTCCTATGACGGCGCCGATGCGTCCTTCGCCGTGCTGGCGCGGCGCGTACTGGGCAGCTTGCCCGATTTCTTCCAGGTGGAAAGCTATCGTGCCAGCGTCGAACTGCGCCACAATGCCCGCGGCGAGGAGGCGATCGTCACCGAGGCCGTGGTGAAAATCCGCGTCGAGGACGAATTGCTGATGTCGGTGGCGGAAGGCAATGGCCCGGTCAATGCGCTCGATCTGGCGCTGCGCAAAGATCTCGGCAAGTATTCGCGCGACATCGAGGATCTCGAACTGGTGGATTTCAAGGTCAGAATCCTCAACGGCGGCACGGGCGCGGTCACCCGTGTATTGGTCGAAAGCCGCGACGGCACCGGCGAGCGCTGGTACACGATCGGGGTTTCCCCCAACATCATTGATGCATCCTTTGAGGCGCTGTATGAATCGATTACATATAAACTGTTGAAGGCTGCTGCGGCACAGGCGACAACAGCGCTTTCTGCTTAATCGGCAACGCTACGGACACCGTATCATCGCCTTTCGTCCTGGAGGACAAACTGGCCGACCCCGCCCCGAAACAACCTCTCGCTCTCACCCTCGGAGCGGCCGCGGTCACTCTGCTGGTCATTGTCGGCGTGCTTACCGGTCCCTCTGTCGTCAATTGCTTCAACAGCGAAGACGGCATGGGCATTTGCCTGCGCGGCAAGATGGTCAATGCCGGCATTCTGCCGCAGCCGGCCGCCACGCCGGCGCAGCCTGCAGCGCCGGAAATGGCAGCCGTGGCGATCGCGCCCGAAACCAGCGCGCCGGCAACAGCCGTTGCCACGCCCGAACTGGATGTCGCCCCGCCTGCCGCGGCGCCGGACAATCTGCTTGCGGCAACCTTCGGTCTGTTGCGCGCCGAGCCCGATGGCTCCGTGGTCATCGCCGGCAGCGGCACGCCGGGCAGCGAAGTCGAGGTGTATTCCAATGGCGACCTGCTGGGCCGCACCAAGGTCGAACCCAGCGGCGACTGGGTGCTGGTGCCCGATGCGCCGATAGCGCCCGGCGGCACCGAACTGACCCTGGCCGAGGCCGGCAAGGATGGCCGCGCGCCCGAATCCTTTGTCGTGGTCATCAACGACGACAAGACCAGCGAGCCGCTGGTGGTGGCCAGCACGCCCGGCGCCGCCAGCGAAGTGCTGCAAGGGCTGACGCCTCCGGCTGCCGGAACCACGACGCAGCTTGCCGCCGCCGAGCCTGAGGCGAGCATACCGCCCGAACCGGCGGCGGAAACGCCGGTCCCCGTACCGGCTCCGCTGGCCGCCGCCGATGCGCTTGAACCTGCCGCACCCGCCGCCGTGGCATCCGCCGAGCCAGCGGCGCCTGTTCCTCCAGCCAAGCCTTTGGGAATTGCGGAGACGCCTGTCGCCGCCGCGCCGCAGGACGACACTGCACCAGCCGAAACGCCGGTGGCCGAACCGTCGCCTGCCCAGCCGTCGGTTGCGCAGCCGTCGGTTGCGCAGCCGCCGGTTGCCGAACCGACGCCTGCAGTTAGGACGCCCGCAGCAGAGACGCCCGCGGTTGAGACGCCAGCAGTCGAGCCATCGGCGGCCGAGACGCCCGTAGTTGAGGCACCAGTAGCCGTGCCGCCGGCCGCGCCGGACATCGCCGTCGCCACCGCCGAGCCTGCGGCGCCGGCTGCGCGGGAGCCGGTTGCCGCGCTGCCCAATGTGCCGCCGACGATCGACGCCATCGAAATCGAGGGCGCCAGAAGCTTTTTTGCCGGCGGCGGGCCGGAAGGCGCCATCGTGCGGCTTTATGTCGACGGCAAGTATATTGCCGATGCCATGGTCGCGGACGGCCGTTGGCTGGTGGAGGCCGGCAATGTCCTGACCAAGCCCAACCAACGCATTCGCATCGACATGCTCAAGCCCGGCACGGGCGACGTGGCGGCCCGCGCCGAGGTTGATTTCCGGGTCGACGTACCGGCCCCCCCGCCCCCCACCATCGCTGCCGCCGAGCCGCCGGAGCCTGCCAAGGCGATGGCGCCTCCGGCACCTGCCGCTACGCCACCGGCGCCGCAGGTCGCCGCGGCGCCCCCGGCCCCGACCAAGCCGATCCCGCTCAACGACCTGGCGGCAGCCGACGAAAAGGCGCCCCCCGCAGCCGTCATCGCCGCAGACAATCCTGTTGCTGAGCCCGCCGACAAGACCACCTCGGCAAGCCCGCCCGTGCCGCAGCCAATGCCGGCTTCGCCCCCGGCTGCGCCAGCGCCGACCGATCTGGCGGTCGCCGACACCGAACCGCCGGTATCGGTCCCCAAGGCCGATACACCGGCTCCCGCTGACGCAGCGCCTGCTGCCGAGACCGAGGCACCGGCCGACCTGACGGTCGCCGAGACCCAATCGCCGGCATCCGTCCCCGAACCGGTGGCAATCTCGCCGGCTGAAACAGTACCGCCGGCCGAGAGCGAGGTGCCGACCATGGTGGCGGTTGCCGTCGGCGATCCGGAACTGGCGCGCTTTGCCTCGGGCAAGGCAATTATCCGCCACGGCGATAATTTGTGGACCATTGCGCGCCGGGTTTATGGTGCCGGCATCAAATATACCGCCATCTATGATGCCAATGCCGGGCAGATCCGCAATCCCAACCGGATCTATCCCGGCCAGGTGTTCGACCTGCCTAAAGGCAATTAGTCCGGGGCGCGCGGGCGGCCTCGGACCGTCCGCGCCCCTTTGGTCTTGCGCCACCGCCAAGCTTCTTTTATCGTAAGTTACCGATAAAGGGTGAGCCATGCGCGACGACGACATTGCTGCGATCATGCGGGCGCTGGGCCATCCGGTGCGCCTCAATATCCTGCGGATCCTGGCGACGCAGCAGCAGGGGCAATGCTGCTGTGCCGACGTGACAGAGTCGCTCCCCCTCGCCCAGTCGACGGTTTCCCAGCATATCAAGGTTTTGCTCGACGCCGGGCTGATCGTGCGGCAACCGCGCGGCACGCGGAACTGTTACATTGTCCAGCATGACCGGCTGCAAGCCTTGGGTGCGGCCTATTCCGGCCTGGTCCACGGCCTGTCGGGGACCGGCACCGTCCTGGAAGCGGAACCAGCTTAATGACAATTGATAATCGCGGGACGACCAAGCCCTCCGTAAGCGCGGACGAAGGCTCGTTGCTGGGCACGGTGGGCAATCTGTGGCCCTATATGTGGCCGGAGGGACGGCCCGATCTCAAGCTGCGGGTCGTGCTAGCGATCGGCGCGCTGCTGGTGTCCAAGGTGGCGACGACGCTGATCCCCTTTACTTATAAGGGCATTATCGATGGCCTTGACGGCACCGCGCCGAGCAATGCCATGGTCATGGGCCTGGCGGTGCCGATCGTGCTGCTCGTCGCCTATGTGCTGGGCAACATCGTGGATGCCGGTTTCCAGCAATTGCGCGACGTGCTGTTTGCCAGTGTCGGCCAGCATGCCGTGCGCAAGCTGGCGCTACAGACGTTTCATCACTTGCACCGCCTGTCGCTGCGCTTCCACCTGGCGCGGCGCACCGGCGGATTGAGCCGGGTCATCGAACGCGGGACCAAGGGCATCGAAACCATCGTGCGCTTCACGATGCTCAACATTGCCCCCACGATCGTCGAGTTCGTCATCACCGCGGTGATTTTCGTCGTCATGTTCGGCATCACCTATCTGGGTGTGCTGGTGGTGACGATCTGGGGCTACCTGTATTTCACCATCAAGGCCTCGAACTGGCGCATCAGCATTCGCCGCGACATGAATGCCAGCGACACCGACGCCAATGGCAAGGCCATCGACAGCCTGCTCAATTTCGAGACGGTGAAATATTTCGCCAACGAAAAGATGGAGGCTGAGCGCTACGATGCCTCCATGGCCGGCTACGAACGCTCGGCCATTCGCATCTGGACCTCGCTGGGATTTCTCAACTTCGGCCAGGCGCTGATTTTCTATGCCGGCTTCCTGATCATCGGCGTCATGGCGGTGATGGGCGTGATGAACAACACGCTGACGTTGGGCGACTTCGTGCTGCTCAACACCTTCCTGATGCAGATCTACCGGCCGCTCAACTTCATCGGCTTCGTCTATCGCGAACTGCGCCAGGGGCTGACCGATATCGAGGAGATGTTCAAGCTGCTCGATCAAAAGCCCGAGGTGATCGACAAGCCCGCTGCCAAGCCGCTGGCCATCAGCGGGCCGGTCATCCGGTTCGACAACGTCACCTTCCACTACGATCCGGATCGGCCCATTCTCAAGGGCGTCAGCTTCGAGGTGCCGACAGGCAAGACCGTCGCAATTGTCGGCCCGACCGGCGCCGGCAAATCGACAATTTCGCGGCTGCTCTACCGCTTTTACGACGTGACCGGCGGCGCCATCACCATCGACGGGCAGGATTTGCGCGACATCACCCAGGAAAGCCTGCGCGCTGCGATCGGCATGGTGCCGCAGGATACCGTGCTGTTCAACGACTCCATCGGCTATAACATCGAATATGGCCGCCCCGGCGCCACGCCCGACGAGGTGCGCAGCGCCGCGGCAATGGCGCAAGTGGGCCCCTTTATCGAAACGCTGCCCAAGAGCTACGACACGCCGGTGGGCGAGCGCGGGCTCAAGCTGTCGGGCGGAGAGAAGCAGCGCGTCGCCATCGCCCGCACCATCCTCAAGGCGCCGTCCATCCTGATCCTGGATGAAGCAACCTCGGCGCTCGATACCAAGACCGAACGCGATATCCAGTCGGCGCTCGATATCGTCTCGGCAAACCGCACCACCGTGGTGATCGCCCATCGTTTGTCCACGGTGATCAATGCCGACGAAATCCTGGTGCTGCGCGACGGGCTGGTGGCCGAACGCGGCAATCATATCGTGCTGCTGCAAAAAGCGGGTCTTTACGCCCAGATGTGGGACCGCCAGCGCGAAGCCACCGAGGCGGAGGAGCAATTGCTGCGCACCGCCAACGACCCGGACGGCTTCGTCAAGCGCGGACTGCCCGCCGCGGAGTAAAGGCGCGGCTTGCGCCGGCGTGCCGCCGATGATGGGCAGCTAGGCGTTCGGATCGAACGGGGCCGTATGGTCGCGCAGCCAAGCGTCGATCTCGTCCTTGCGGAACGTTCCGGCTTCGAGATTGGAATAAATGAAAACTATCCATTCTTCCTCCGAGCCGACAGGTTGCATCCCGTTTGCTTCAAGGAAAATTATCGTGCTGGCTAAGGCCACACGTTTGTTCCCGTCAACAAAGCCGTGGTTCATTGCCAAGCTTTCCCATAAAGCTGCGGCTTCCTCGATCAGGTCTGCATAATACCCGGTCTGCGGACGCATCAACGCTGACAGGATCAGTCCCTGGTCCCTGACGCCTTGGCCGCCACCATAAAGCTGAATTTGCTCCTGATGAATCCACAGTACATCCTCAAGGGTGAGGTAGGTTCGATCGGCCATGACTATTTAGCCAAAGCTTCATAAACCTTGCCCCAACGCTTTACGCTCTCGCGATGAAGCTTGACCACCAAAGGATTGACGCCCACGGGGCCACCTAATGCTACAAGACGTCCATATTGCTCCGGCGAGATGAGTATCGCCACGTCGCGGCCGTTCTTCTGGATGCGCACAGGCTCGGCTTGGGCCATTTCCAGCATTTGACCGAACTTATTTTTGGCATCGGTTGCGGTGATTTCGGACATGGTGATCTCCCGTGCTACTGGTAGCTAAAATAGCTATTTTGTATATCGACTACAATAGCTAAATTAGCTCATCGTTTCCACAACAAATTCGCGGACGAGCCAATCTTCGCCGTCGAATTGGCGTTGGATCGCTGTCGCTTCGTAATCCGACAGGGTTGGCGCCCAGAATGCAGCGGCGCGGAGGTTGTGCTCGATAACCGCGACATGCCACCGGCCGGGATGCCGTTGCAGAATGCCGGAAGCAGCCGCCTTGCCCAAACCGCGACGCCGATACGCCCTCAGGACAAAGAATTCGGCCATAAACCAGCAGGGGTCGAGGCCGGTGACAGGGCAGTGCTCGATCACCAGCGCAAAGCCGGCCAGTTCGTCGTCGCAGTATATCAAATAGGGGTGCTGCCAGAACCTGTCGAGAAAGTCGTATTCGAACCGCCCGTCACTCCCGACGGGGAAGGGCCCTTCGTCGGTCATGTCATAGAGATAAAGCTGAATGAGATTGGCGATAGTAGACTTTTGGGCGTCTTCAGCGCGTCTGACGGTGAATTCTCTATCTGGCATCATTGGGGTCCCCGCTGCGTCAGCATGCCAGCCGGTGAAAGCAAAATCCATCAGCGCGTAACCGTCATAAAAAAAGGCCCGCATCGCTGCAGGCCTTGCACTGCTTGGAGGTCGCAGTAACTTATTCGGCGGCTTCGGGGCGACTGACGATGGTGACGCCGTTGCTTTCCTTTTCCACCAGCCCGGCATCCGAGCTGACGATGTAGCGCCTGGTGCCATCGGCATCGGGCGGGATCTCGACCGCCATGCCGTCGAACCCGGCGGGCACCGCCGACGCAGTGCGGCGGCGGAACGGGCTGGTGATCCAGTTGCCGAGGCGGCCCGAATGATGCGCCGCCCATTTGACCTGGCGCCACATCACGGTGGGCGCGGTGATCATCACCGGCACCATGATCAGCGTCAGCGCGGTCGATACGAACAGCCCCGACACCAGTGCCGCCGACAGGTGAATGAACCACGAACCGGCAATGCCGCCCACCACCACTTCGCGGCGGATGAAATCGAACTCGACGTTAAACGCCATCGGGATCACGCCCAGGGCAGTCACGGTGGCGGTGAGCAGCACCGGGCGTACGCGTTGCGCCGCGGTGATCAGCATCGCCTTGATCGGCTCGACTTTTTCATCGCGATTGTAATGATTATAGGTGTCGATCAGCACGATGCCGTTTTTCACCACGATACCGGCCAGGGCCACGATACCCAGGCCTGTCATGATCGCCGAAAAGCTCATTCCGGTGACCACCATGCCGAGCATCACGCCGGCGATCGACATCACCACCGTCATAAGGGTCACGATGACCTGGTAGAAGCTGTTGTATTCGATCAGCAGGACCATCGCGATCAGCGCCAGCGCCGAGAACAGCGCAGCGATGATGAACGCGTTGGTGTCGTCGACCTGCTCGGCCGCACCGCCATAAACTATGTTGACCGAGGCGGGCCATTCCTGGGTTGCCTGCCACTCCTTCAGCTGCGTCACCTTGGCGTCCGTCGTCACCGCTTCGCCGCTGGCATTGGTGGGGTTCAGGTTGGCCAGCACGTCCATCGCATAGACGCCGTTCCGCCGCTCGATATTGGCGACCTTGGGTGTCGCCGTGCGCTTGATGAAGTTCGATACCGGCACCAGGCCCTGAGCGGTCGCGATCCGCATCGAATCCAGCGCATCGAACGTGCGCTCCTCTTCGGGCAGGCGAACGCGGATATCGAGCTCGTCGGTGCCGTCGTCCGGGCGATAGCTGCCCAGCTTGACCCCTGAAGTGACCAGCTGGACATAGGGGCTGAGCTCGCGCACACCGATGCCGTATTTGGCCGCCTCGACGCGGTCGATCGTCACTTCCCAGTCGATGCCGGGTGAGGGGCGGCCATCTTCGACGTCGATGGTATCGCCGAGCTCGTTCTGCACGTAGTTGCGCAGCTTGGCGACGGACGGGCCCAAATCCTCATAGACGGTGCTTTCCACCCGCAGATTGATCGCCTTGCCGGCCGGTGGCCCATTTTCCTGTGCCGCGATCTGTACCGACAGCCCGGAAATATCTGCGACGCGCTCGCGGATGTTCTGGAAGATTTCCTCGGCCTTGACGCGCTCGTTATAGGGCGCGAGCTGCAGGTTGAACGAGCCGATCGTATCGGCCGGAGCCGCAGTGCTCGTGCCGCCGCCATCACCCCCGCCATTGGCGAAGGTCATGATGACGTCCTGGATGCCCTGCACCTGCATGATGTCGGTCTCGACCTCCACCAGCAGGTCGCGGATTTCGACCGGCGAATAATTGCCGCGGGCGATCACGTTGACGGTGCCGAATTCCGGCTCGGAAGCGGGAAAGGCCTCGGTACCGGTCGGATTGGCGATATAGGCGTAGAACATTGCGGCGACCAGCGAGAAGCCAACCAGCAGGGTGATGACCGGATGGCGCAGAAGGTGCTGCAGCATGCGGACATAGCCGCCGGTCAGGCCCTTGACCTTCTTGGGATCGAATTTGTCGGCATACATGACCATGTCCGCCGCTTCCTTCGCCTTGGGATCGACGTGGGTCGAGGCGATGATCGCGCCGATGATCGGCATGAAGATCAGGGCGGACACGAGCGAAGCGATCATCACCACGATGACGATGATGGGCAGGTAGCTCATGAACTTGCCGATGATGCCCGGCCAGAACAGCAGGGGCACGAAGGCGCCCAGCGTCGTCAGGGTGGCCGAAACCACCGGCACGAACATCTTGCGCGCCGCCATGATGAAAGCCTCCCGCTTGGGGACGCCCTCCATCAGTTTTCGCTCGGCATATTCCACCACCACGATCGGATCGTCGACGAGCACGCCCACCGCGAGCACCAGCCCGAACATGATCATCATGTTGATGGTCATGCCCAGCATCTGCACCACGAGGAACGCGATCATGAACGAGATCGGGATCGACATGCCGATCATGATCGCCGGGCGCAGGCCAAGCGTCGCCACGCAGGTGATGAGCACGAGGGCCACGGCGGTCAGCACCGCAGCTTCCAGCGAGCGGAACAGGCCCTTGGTCGTCTCGGCCTGGTCCACCAGGAAACTGGTGGTGATGCCGTTGGGCCAGTCGGCGGTGTATTCGCTGGTGACGCGGCGCACTTCGTCCGAGACGGTGATGACGTTGGTGCCCAGCTTCTTGGACACGCCGAGCGTGATTGCCGGTTGCCCGTTCACGTGGGCATATTGGGTCGCATCCTCGAAGGTGCGGGTGATGGTGGCTACATCGCCAAAGGTGACGACGGTGTCCCCGGAGGTCTTGACGGGCAAGGAATACACATCGGCCGCATTGCTGATCAGGCCCGGCACTTCGACGTTGAACGAGCCTTGGCCGGTATCGAGCGTACCGCCCGGCACCACCATGTTGTTCTTGGCCAGGGCATCGAGCAGTTGAGCCGCCGTCAGGTCATATGCCTCGAGCTTGTTGAGATCGACCGTAATGGCCAGCACTTCGTCGCGGGAGCCTGAAACCGTCACGCTCTGGACGTCCGGCAGCGCCTCGAGCTGGTCCTGCAGGTCATTGGCGCGCTGCACCAACTGACGCTCCGGCGCGGTGCCATAAAGCGCCACCGAAATCACCGGCATGTCGGTGAACGAGATTTCCGTGACCGTCGGCTCGTCGGCATCGTCGGGCAAATCGGCCGCGATACCGTCCAATGCGGCGCGGACATCGCTCAGCGCCTGGTCCTTGTCGGCATTGACGTTGAATTCAAGAAAGACCGACGCGTGGCCGGTGGTCGAGGTGGAGGTATAGTTCTCCAGCCCGTCGACGTCCTTGACCCGATCCTCGATCGGCTTGGCCAGCAGGCTTTCCGCATCGCGCGGCGACACGCCCAACTGGCTGACCGAAACGTAGAAATACGGAATGTCGATGGCCGGGAAGCTTTCCTTGGGCAGCGACACATAGGCCGAAAGGCCCGCCCCGAGCAGCACGACCATGACGGTCAGCACCACGCGTGGCATCCGCAGAACATGTTCGAGGAAATTGATCATGATGCCGTACCCTCAGTGGCCGAAACGTTGGTTGCGGTGACGGCCTGGCCGTCATTCACGAATTCCTGGCCGACGGTGATGATGTCGACCTTGGCAGGCAGGCCCAGCACCCACACGCCCTCGCGCGTGTCGCTGGCGATCTGGATCGGATAGAACTTGGCCTTGTCGCTTTCGACGGCCCGAACCCCCAGTATCCCCTCGTCGTTCAGCGTCAACACCGACTGCGGCACCAGGTGGGCTGGAGCCGTCCCGACATTGACCGTCGCCTCGGCAGTCACCCCGTCGCGCACCCCGCCATCGGGATTGGGAACTTCGATTTCGATCGGGAACGAGCGCGTTGCCGGGTCGGCCGTGGACGAGATGAAGCTGACCTTGCCCTCGACGGTCTGCCCGGTGACGGTGCTGATCGAGGCGTCAAGGCCGATCCGCGCCAGCCCGATGCGGCTTTCGGGTACCTGGGCCACGAACACCATCGGGTCCAGCTGGACGATGGTGGCGCAGGGCGTACCCATGGCCAGCATCGAGCCAGCGGCAGCCAGCGGTTCCTCGACGATGCCCGCCACCTTTGCCATGATCTCGGTGCGGTCCAGTTCGGCCTTGGCATTGTCCAGCGACGCCTGGGCGGAGGTCACCGAAGCCTGGGCAGCGCTCAAGGCGACTTCCAGCGGCCGGCTGGTATTGGCGGCAGCCAGGCCCCGTTGACGCAGATCGGCATTGGTATCGAAATCCAGCTGCGCCTGCACCAGCGAGGCGTTGGCCTGCGCCAGCCCGGCTTCGGCCTGGTTCACGGCGGCCTGGCGGGTGCCCTGGTCCAGCGTGCACAGCAAGTCGCCCGCGGCAACCTTTTGCCCCTTGGTAACCGAAACGCTGTCGATGATACCTGCAGTTTCCGCCACGGCGCTGACGGATGCCTTGGCCTCGGTGCGGCCACGCAGCGGCACATCGATCGGCATGGGCTGTGCCTGGTAGGTGACCGTGCGCACCGACTGGGCCGGCACCGAGGCGCCAGTGGTCTCTTCATTGCGCTGGGCAATGGTAAGTTCCGGATCGATGGTGGTGTCCGACACGTGCTCGGCCAGCACCCCCGCATCGGCCAGCTGGGTCGCGATCGGGCCGTGCTCCTCGCCTTCGATGATCGAAACGATCGGCCGCTCGCCCTTGCCTGGGCCGTTGCCGCCGACCACCAGCGAACCCGTCGCGAGCCAAGCGCCCGCACAGATCAGAATGAGAAAGGCCAAGCCGTAAGACAGTAGTGCACGCATACTCGATTTGCCCCTTATTCAGCCGCGTCTTTTAGCGTCGATTCGGCTTTCGCCAATTTGATCAGTCCCTGCATATGGGAACGCAGATGCTGTTCGCCAACCGTCATTATTGCACGGCCGTAATTTATCACCCATGTGTCCGAGGCATTGCAGCTGCGCTCCGCAATGAGGTCTTCCATCTTTTTCTTGGATTGTGTCATGTGCTCCAAGTACTCGTTCAGCCGCGTTTCCACCAAATCGGCGGGCAGCAAATGCGCAAACCGGGCGAACAGCAGGAACGGGCTACGGAAGATTTCTTCGCCCAATGGCTCGTGCAACGCCCCGATAAAGGCCGCGCGGCCGGCCCCGGTTATGGAATAAACCTTTTTGGACGGCTTGCCGTCCTGCCGCTCGACTCGGCTATGCACCAATCCGTCGGCCTCGAGCTTGGCCAGCGCGGGGTAGATCGAGCCGAAACTAGCCTCCACGAAATACGAGCAGTCACCCTCGACGCACAGCCGACGGATTTCGTAGCCTGTGGCATCGTCTTCGTATAAGATGGAAAGGCAGACTGTTCTGACGTTCATGCGACAACTCCGCCGAGCATATGCCGGGCCGTAATATGCCGGTTCTTTATATGCTCGTCGTCAGCGATGCAAGCGTTAGCTGATGCCCATAGCGCCAAGACGTTAAGCCTTGGTTGCCAAATAGCGCCGTTCAATCGACCAGCCGGCGCATTTCTTCAGCGGCGCGGAGCGCTAAGGCACGGTTCGATGCCGCGACGAAATAGGGATTGAGGAAGCGGCTCATCGCTTTGCCGTAGCCCAGGCGCCCTCCATCCAGTGTCAGCACGGCCCCGCCCGCCGCTTCCAGCACGGCCTGCCCGGCGGCAGTGTCCCATTCGCATGTGGGGGTAAAACGCGGATAAAGCTGTGCATCGCCTCGCGCGAGCAGACAGAACTTAAGCGACGAACCCACCGAAACGTCGCTCCCCACCTGCATGCTCTGGCACAGCGCTGCAAGGGCCGAATGGCCGTGCGAGCGGCTGGCGACGATCCTCAGGGGATCGGCGGGCCGGGTCGAGATTGCCCGGATGTCGAGCGCTTTTCCCGTGACCGTATTGCAGGCGTAAGCCCCCTCGCGGTCCCCCACGAAAGCCTCGCCGGTCGTTGGCGCCAGCACGACGCCCAAGACCGGCAAGCCATCTTCGACCAACGCGATATTGACGGTGAACTCGCCGTTGCGCTTGACAAATTCCTTGGTGCCGTCCAGCGGATCGACCACGAAGAAACGATCGCCCAGAACGGGAATGTGCCCCGCCGAAGCGCTTTCTTCAGCCAGTACCGGAATGCCCGTCGCCCGCAATGCGTCCAGGATCACTGCCTCGGCCGCAGCGTCGGCTTCGGTCACCGGGGAGCCGTCGGGCTTGTCGACTGCGACGAACGGCCGCGCATAGACCTCGTTGATGACCCGGGCCGCATTAATCGCCGCCGCAAGGCAAAGATCGGTCAACGCACGATTGGTGGCTTGAGCCGGAACAGCCAGGATGCTCATGGTTTGGCCCCTGCGATCTCGACATCGAGCCCCAGGTCCAGCGGCGTGGCGCCCATGGTGATCTGGCTGGTGGAGATGAAGTCGACCCCGGTTTCGGCGATGGAGCGCACCCGGTCCAGTTTGACATTCCCCGACGCCTCCAGTGTCGCGCGTCCGGCATTGATGGCGACGGCGCGGGCGAGCATGGCGTTGTCCATGTTGTCGAGCAGGACGATCCGCGCCCCGGCGGCAAGCGCTTCCTCCAGTTCGAGCAGACTCGTGACTTCGATTTCGATCGCCACCAGATGGCCGGCAAAGGCGCTTGCCGACTGGTACGCCGCGGTAACGCTCCCCGCCACGGCGATATGGTTGTCCTTGATCAGGATCGCGTCATTGAGGCTGTAGCGGTGGTTGGCGCCTCCGCCGCAGCGCACCGCATATTTCTGGAAGGCGCGCAGGCCTGGAATGGTCTTGCGGGTATCGCAGATGCGCGCCTTGGTGCCCGCGACGGCATCGACGTAAGTCCGCGTCAGCGTGGCAATGCCGCTGAGATGGTTGAGGAAATTGAGCGCCACGCGCTCTGCCGACATGACCAGCCGGGCAGGACCGGAGACGGTGGCGATAATCTTGCCGGCAGCGACCGTGTCCCCGTCGGCAAGCTGCGGTGCGAAATTGACGTTACTGCCGACCAGCCGAAAAGCGGCTGCGGCGAGGTTGAGGCCAGCGATGACGCCGGGCTCACGGGCCGATAGGGTCGCCGTGGCGGTGGCAAATAGTGACAGCGTGGCCTGACTCGTCAGGTCGCCGGCCAATCCCAGATCCTCCTCCAATGCGGCCAGAACGGCGCGCTCTACCAGGTGGTGGGGGAGTTGGGCGGGAAAGCTGGTTGGGCGGGACATGGCGAAACTCTTCGGGAGCCGCTGATGTACGCGTGGCACGAGACGGTTGCAACACTGCGGGGATAGCCCCCCGCACAAAGCTTAGCGCAGCAAGCTCTGGCCGCCGTCGATCCAGATCGGCGTTCCGGTAATATGCCGAGACGCGTCCGACGCCAGGAACAGCACGGCGTCGGCGATATCCTGTGCCTTGCCCGGCACGCCGCCGGTCAGGGGGATATCGCCTTCAGGAAATTCGACCGGAATTTCGGTCCGTTCCTTGTCGCGCTGGGCCGTGTTGTCGGAAATTTCGGACTCGATGGCGCCGGGGCAAATCGCATTGATGCGTATTTTGCGATCACCCAGTTCCAGCGCCAGTTGCTGCACCAATGCCAATTGCCCCGCCTTGGTGACGGAATAGGCGCTGGCGCCGGGCGTGGTGAAGGTGCGCGTGCCGTTGATGGACGAGATAACGATGATCGAGCCACCGCCGGCCCGTTGCAGATGCGGCACGGCATGGTGAATGGTCAGGTACGTGCCACGCAGGTTGACCGCGATGGTCTTGTCCCATTCTTCTGGCTTGAGGCTTTCGATAGGCGCCCAGACCCCATTGATGCCCGCATTGGCCACCACGATATCGAGCCGCCCGTAATGGCTGACGGTGCGATTGACCAATTCGGCCATCGCCTCTGCGTCGGCGGTATCGGCGGTGAGCGCCAGAGCCTCGCCGCCGGCGATGCGGATTTCGCTGGCGGTCTGGTCGACTTCCTCGGCGGTGCGGCTCATCACAACGACATGGGCGCCGGCCTTGCCCAGCGTCAGCGCCGCCGCCTTGCCAATGCCAGAACCGGCACCGGTCACCAGCGCCACTTTACCGTTGAGATCACTCATTTTGCTCTCCGTTTCCCGCTCAACGCGTGAGCGCCCGAAACGTGGCAGGGTAATTCCAAAGGCTGAGCGTGGCGTCCCCTTCTTGTTGGGGAGGGCTACCGGATTTGGCTCGTCGCGATTCCCTACGGTGCCACTGAGCGGCTCCTCCCCCTTCAGGGGGAGGGTGGGTGGGGGTATGAGAGCCCGAATATTGGGGATGGAAAAACCCCCACCTTGATCCTCCCCCTGGTAGGGGGAGGTGTCGACTGGGGCATTTGGATAGGGGTTCTGGCGATAGCCCTCCGCCAGGGGAGAGATCCAGGCGATCCTAATGCTTGCCGTGGTCGGTGTGAATGATCGCCGACGTGATGCCGCCGCTGGCGGGGTAAAGCGGGATCAGGCAGGCCTGCAGCGCATGATAGATATCCGGCTTGCCGATGAAGAGGCGAGAGGCCGGCGTCAGGTCCTCGCGCAGTTCGGACCGCCAGCCGCCCCGCTCGTGATCGATCACGTGATTGGCGGCAAAGTCCCACAGATTGCGATACCAGACCTGGAAATAGGGATCGCGATCATAGGCGCACAAAAACGCCGCCGCGCCGATCGCCTCGCTGACCGGCCACCACAGCTTTTCGCGCATTTGCGGCGTGTCGTCCCAATCCAGATTGTAGAAGAAACCGCCATAGCGGTCGTCCCAGCCCAGCTCGATCGCCTGGCGGAACAGGTTGCGCGCCGCGTCGGTCAGCCAGGACAGGCGTTTTTCGCCCAGGATCCACAACTGGATCAGCAGCCGCGACCATTCCAGCCAATGTCCGGGCGTAGTGCCCGCGGGGCGGAACATTTCGGAGCCCAGATAGCTCTTGTCCAGCTCCCACTTGTCGTTGAAATGCTCGGCGACGCGATGGCCCAGTGGCACGGCCTTCTTGCCAATGATCAGATCGGCGATGCGCTCAGCCTTGACCAGGTACGCCTTGTCGCCGGTCGCCTCGAAGGCGGCCATCAAGGCTTCGGTCATGTGCATGTTGGAATTTTGCCCGCGATAATCGCTGATCGGGGACCAGTCGCGGTTATATTCCTCCGACACGGCGCCGATCTTCTCGTCCCAGAAGCGCGTATTGATGATCGCGGTGACGTCGGCGATCATCTGGTCGGCCAGGGGATGGCCGGCGAGCTTGGCGCTGGAGGCGGCCAGTAGCACGAAAGCATGGCCATAGGCCTGCTTCTTGTCGTCGGTGAAGCCAGTGTCGTCATGGCCCCAGACATAGCCGCCATGCTGGGCGTCGCGGTGCTTGTCCCACAGATCGCGCATGCCGTGATCGACGATCTCGTCGGAGCCGGGCCGGCCGAGCAGGCTGCCAATGGCAAAGCAATGCACCATCCGCGCGGTGACGTGGATCTGGCGGATGTCGTTATCGATGTTGAGCGGATGGCCGTCATCGTCCAATTCGTGAAAGCCGCCCTTGGAATTGATCGAGGCTTTCTCGAAAAAATCGAACAGCCGATTGGCCTGTCGTGTCAGGAACTGGCGATGGAATGGCCGCGCAGTCCAGGGGCTCGAATTGGTCTGCGGCAGCGTATAGCTTTTCTTGGTCATCATTGCTCCCGACCAGCGAAACGGCGGCTGGTCCCATGTTGCCGACCTTATAGGCGGCGTGTCGCAACGTTGCAATTTGGTTGAGGCGAAATCGGGGAGTTTTAAGCCGTGGCTCTATGGCTGGCGGGCATAAAGCGCGTTGACCCGCTCGACCTCGTCCTTGGACCCCACGATCACTGCAACGCGCTGGTGGATGTCGTCGGGCTGGACCTCGAGGATGCGGCCGCGGCCCGTCGTCGCCGATCCGCCGGCCGCCTCGATCAGCATGGCCATTGGATTGGCTTCGTAGAGCAGGCGCAGGCGGCCGCCGGTTTTAAGGTTCTCGCTGTCGAGCGGATACAGGAAAATACCGCCACGCATCAGGATGCGGTGGATGTCGGCCACCATCGAGCCGACCCAGCGCATGTTGTAGCGCTTGCCGGCCGGGCCGGTTTCGCCGGCGACGTTTTGCGTGACGTAGTCGGTGGTCGCCGCATCCCAGAAGCGTTCGCGCGCCGTGTTGATGGCATATTCGCCGGACGATGCGGGCACGACGAGGGCATCGTGCGACAGCTGCCACGTGCCGGTATCGTCCAGCGTAAAGCAGACCGTGGATGGGCCGAAGGTCAGCACCAGGCTGGTTGCGGGACCGTAGGCGGCATAACCCGCCGCCAGCTGGCGCGTTCCGGGCTGCAACAGGTCGGGATTGGCTGGATCGACCGCGAGGACGGAAAAAATCGAGCCTACGGTGACGTTGGTATCCAAGTTCGACGAGCCATCCAGCGGATCGCAAGCGACCATGAAGCGGCCCTGATTCTCCAGGTGAAGGGCTTCATCCAGCTCTTCGGAGACCAGAATCGAAATGTCGGCATTCCGGCGCAAGTGCTTGATGAATATGTCGTTGGAGATCACATCGAGCTGTTTTTGCGCCTCGCCCTGCACGTTGGTGTGCCCGGCCAGCCCGGTCTGCCCGGCAATCGGGGCCAGCCGCAATATGCCGGACAATTCGGCGCAGGCAGCGGCGATGGTCTCGATGACGCCGGAAAGGTTGAGGTCCAACCCATTATTGGCGACGGCGGCGGCAAGCCAGTGGGCAAGGGGCTGGGACATGGATGCTCTCGGTTGTTGGCCGACCAGTGTCGCGATGATCGCGACGCTGGCAAGCGCGACTTTGGATGAACTTACGACGCCTGCGCCAAATCCGCCAACAAGCCTGCGGCGACCGATAGCCGGGCTACGGTCAGCGTGCCCTGTGTCAGTTCCGCTACCGATTGCGCGGCACGTTCGATGCCGGGCGTATGAGACGTCCACGCCTGCAATTTCTCGCCGACGCTGCCGGCGCCGGCGGCGAGCACGTCGGCGGTGAGGTCGCGCTGGGCGCGCAGCAGGTTGGCGAGGGCACGGTCGAGCGCCATGCGCTCGAAGCGGTCGGAGAGGACCAGGGTGCGCCCCTGCTCGATAACGGGCCAAAGCGAGAATTGCGCCAGAACCGCAAAGAATGCGTCGGCCGCCAGAGCCACCGGCACTGCGCCGCGCTCGCTGACCAACGCGATATCGCTGGCGAACGACAGGACGCCCAGTTCGGCGATACGTTGGGCAATGTCGCCTGGAACGGACTGGGCTGCCAGTGCCTGCGCGCTATTGCCGACAGCGGTGGCGAGCGGCGCGGGCAGGGTGGTGGCGAGCAGGGTCCTGAGGCTGGCGACGGCGTCGGCATGGCGCGATACGAGGGCGGCCAGGCCCTTGGTCACGTCGGCATTGCGCAGGAACCACAGGGTTTCCTGGCGCCGCAGCGCCTCGACGTTGGCATAAAGCGACAGTTGTACCGACCCGCCGACGAGGCCATCCAGGCCATCGATCGCGGCATCGATCTCGGTCAGGCCGTAGATGTCGCGGGTGGCGGCATAGGCCAAGGCGATTTCCCCGGCGCTGGCGCTGGTGGCCCCCGTCAGTTCGGTGACGAAGGCGGGGCCGCCGCGATTGATCATGGCATTGGCCAGCACCGTGGCGATCACCTCGCGGCGCAGGCGATGGGTCTCGACGGCGTGCGGATAGGTTTTGTGCAAGGTTTCGGGGAAATAGCGGAACAACTCGCCCGCAAGATAGCCGTCGTCCAGCGCCGTATCGGCGAGCAGGTCGGCATAAAGCGTGAGCTTGGCATAGGCCAGCAGCACCGCCAGTTCAGGGCGGGTCATTGCCTGTCCGGTCGCGGCGCGGGCGTCGAGCGCCGCATCGCCGGGCAGGAATTCGACGGCGCGATCGAGCAGGCCGCGCGTTTCCAGCCCGGCCATCAATTCGCGATGGTCGGGCAGTTCGGAGAGGCCCGCCCGATGGGCCAGGGAAATAGCGAGCGGCTGCAGGTAATTGTTGCGCAGGCAGAGCGCGGCCACTTCATCGGTCATCGAGGCGAGGAAGGCGTTGCGCTGCTCCTGCGTCAAGGTGCCGTCGGCCAGGAGCGGCTGCAGCGTGATCTTGATATTGACCTCGAGGTCAGAGGAATTGACACCGGCCGAATTGTCGATGGCGTCCGAATTGATCCGGCCGCCCGCAAGCGCATATTCGACGCGGGCGAGTTGCGTCACGCCCAGATTGGCGCCTTCGCCGACCACCTTGGCCCGAAGCTGGCTGGCGGTGACGCGGACCGCGTCATTGGCGCGATCGCCGACGCCGGCATTGGTTTCGCTGCTGGCGCGGACATAGGTGCCGATGCCACCGAACCAGAGCAGGTCCACATCGGCCTTGATGATGGCCGAGATGACTTCGGCCGGTGTGGCATGGGCGCCGGTCAGGCCGAGCAGCGCTTGCATCTGCGGGCTGAGCGGAATGGCCTTGAGGCTGCGTGGGAAGACGCCACCGCCTACCGAAATTGGCGCCTGATAGTCCTGCCAGCTCGAACGCGGCAGCGCGAACAGGCGATGCCGTTCGGCCAGGCTCGCTTGGGTGTCGGGATCGGGATCAATGAAGATATCGCGGTGATCGAACGCCGCCAGCAGCCGGATTTCGCCGGACAGCAGCATGCCATTGCCGAAGACGTCGCCGCTCATGTCGCCGACGCCGACCACGGTGAACGGCTCGGCCTGGATATCGCGATCCATCTCGCGGAAGTGCCGCTTGACCGCTTCCCAGCCGCCGCGCGCCGTGATGCCCATTTCCTTGTGGTCGTAACCGGCCGAACCGCCCGAGGCGAAGGCATCGCCCAGCCAGTAGTCGCGCCCGATGGCGATCCCATTGGCAATGTCGGAAAAGCTCGCCGTGCCCTTGTCGGCTGCTACCACCAGATAGGGGTCGTTGCCATCGATGCGGATGGTGTCCCTGGGCGGCACGACGTCATTGCCGACCAGATTGTCGGTAATATCCAGCAGCGCCCCGATGAAGATTTTGTAGCTGGCGACGCCCTCGGCCGCGAAGGCCTCGCGCGCCATGCCAGCGACCAGATGCTTGGGCACGAAGCCGCCCTTGGCGCCGACCGGCACGATAACGGCGTTCTTGACCTGCTGCGCCTTGACCAGACCCAAAACCTCGGTGCGGAAATCCTCGGGCCGGTCCGACCAGCGGATGCCGCCACGGGCAATGGCGCCGAAACGCAGATGCACGCCCTCGACACGCGGCGAATAAACGAAGATTTCGCGATAGGGGCGGGGCGCCACCATGGCCTCGACCTTGGCGCAATCGAACTTGATCGACAGGGCAGGGCGCGCATTGCCATCGACATCCTGCTGCCAGGCATTGGTGCGCGTGGCGCTTTCCACCAGGTTGAGGAACCGACGCACGATGGTGTCTTCGTCGAGCGATGCCATGGCTTCAAGCGCCGCGGCGATATCGGCGCGGGCCGCTTCGGCATTTCCGGTCCGGACCGGATTGAGCCGCGCATTGAACAGCCCGATCAAGGCTGCGGCGGCGGCGGACTGCGTCACCAAAACCGAGGCAATGTAACGCTGCGAATAGGAAATACCGATCTGGCGCAGATAGCGCGACAGCGCCCGCAGCAATGCCGCATCCTGCCAGCCAAGCCCGGCGCTCAGCACCAGAGCGTTGAGCCCGTCGCTTTCGGCACGACCTTCCCATACCGCCAGCAGCCCCGCTTCGACCGACGGGGCCAGCAGGGCCAACTCGAACGCCTTGCCATCGGCGCGTTCCAGCACCAGGTCATGAATATAGCGCTCGGCGCCGTCGCGCGGCTTGAGCGTATAGGTGCGCTCGTCGATGACCCGGAACCCGAAGGCTTCCAGCATCGGAACCCGGTCGCTGAGCGGAATGGCGCTGCCGTAATGATAGAATTTGAGACCCAGCGCACCATCGCCGCCGGTGCGGCCATGCAGGCGAATGGCAATACGCGTATCGTCGGCCAGGGTGCGGAGCACGGCGATATCGGCCAGCGCGTCGACGGCGTCATGGCGCGACTGGTAGGCGGCCGAGAAGGCATTGCGGTAATCGCTGGCGGTGCCGGGATCCTGCGCCTCTGCCATCAGCATGTCGCCAAAGCTCGCCGTCAGTTGCTCGACGCGCGCTTCCAGCTCCGCGCGGCTCGGACGCGGCGTCGGCCCGGCGACACGACCAATGATGACGTGCAGGCGCACGAGATCGCCCTCGGGGAAGTGTGGGTAATAGGCCGAAATGCGGCCATCGTATTTTTCGGCAAGATATTGTGCGATGCGGGCACGGGCCTGGCTGTCGTAGCGGTCGCGCGGCACGAACACGAGGACCGACACGAAATTGTCGAACCGGTCGATGCGCGGCAGGACCCGCACCCGCGGCCGGTCGTAAAGGCTGGCGATGGCGCTGGTGAATTCAAAGAGCTGATCGGTTTCAATCTGGAACAGCTCGTCGCGCGGATAGGTATCCAGCGCGCTCAGCAGCGCCCGGCCGTCATGACCCAGCGGATCGAGCCCGGAGCGGCGCATGACTTCGCCCAGCTTGCGCCGGATGATCGGCACATCGCTATGCGCCGTTGCCATGGCTTGCGAGGTGAACAGTCCGACAATGCGCAATTCGCCAGCCGCCAGGCCATCGGCGCCGTAAAGCTTGACCCCGACATAGTCCATATGCTGCCGACGATGCACGCGCGCGCGAATATTGGCCTTGGTCACCAGCAGCGGTTCGCTGGAGGCCATGAAATCGGCATGGGCTGGCGTGCTCTCGACGAACTCGGCGCCGCTGCGCAGCACCCTGACATTGTCATCGGCCAGGATGCCGAGCCCGGTATCGGGAACCGCTTCGAGCTGGCCGCCCGCCAGCCGATATTGGCGCGCGCCCAGGAAGGTGAAATTGTTCTCGGCCAGCCAATCGAGAAACAGCACCGCTTCGTCGCGCAGCTTGGCCGGCACGGCGACCGTCGTATGCAAGTCCGCTGCCGCCCGGCGCACCCGCTCCAGCATGCCCTGCCAGTCGGCCACGGCATTGCCGACATCCGCCATGGTGGCGCGCAGTTCGTTTTCGAGCGCGGCCAGATCGCCGACAGGATCGCTGTGGATATGCAACACGCTGACGGCGCGCCCACCCTGCGCGACTACCTGGCCGTTTTCCAGATGCACGACAGGGTGAGCGAACAGCCGGATCGTTCCTCCGGCGGCACGCACCGCGGCAAGCGCGCTGTCGACGATGAAAGGCGTATCTGGAGAAATGATGTCGATCGTTAGCGGATCACCCGGACTGGCAGGGGGTGTCACAACGATGTCGCTGCTCGCCCCGTCGCTGACGAGCACCCGCCCGTAGCTGCGCCGTGCCATATTTTCAAGCTGCCCGGCCGTTAGCGCCGACAAGTCTTCGGCAGCGCTGGCCAGGATTGCCGCCCGCAGGAACAATGCGAAGCCCGGATTGTCCTGCCACAGGGCATCAGCCCGTCCCAACAGCGCGTCGCGGACGGGTTGCACATTTTGCTGCACGGTGATTCTCCCTGGCCTGGCGTCCGGCTTAGCGCGCGGATCGCTTCGTCGTTGCGCCACGTGCGTACCCGGTCACGACGATATCCTAATGACAATGAGTATTAGGATCCTGTTAGGTTTTGAAATGAATTTGCGCTCGTGAGCCGGTTTGGCCGGACAGGCGATACTTTTCTGTTGCTCCAGCGGTTTTTGGCAAAGCATTTTCTGTTTGCAGTCATTGAAAGCAGGGCAGGTGCTTTGTAATACCCTAGCGTTCGAGTAGTGTTTGCCCACAGCTTTTGAGGGAGCCAGAGATATGAAAGCCGCCGCCAGAATTTTTGCCTACGCCGCCTTGGCCGCGTCTCTGACCATGGGCTTTGCGGTCACCGCCCACGCCCAGGATCGCAGCATCATCAACGTGTCCTATGACCCGACGCGCGAACTCTACGTTTCCTACAACGAAGCCTTCATCAAGCATTGGCAGGACACCAAGGGCGAAACCGTTGGCGTGGAAACGACCCATGGTGGCTCCGGCGCCCAGGCCCGCACGGTCATCGACGGGCTGGATGCCGACGTCGTTACACTGGCGCTGGAAAGCGACATCAACGCCATCGCCGATGCCCCCGGTGCCCTGATCAAGGCGGACTGGCGCGGCACGCTGGAAAACAACAACGCGCCCTATACCTCCACCATCGTGTTCCTGGTCCGCAAGGGCAATCCCAAAGCCATCAAGGACTGGGGCGATCTGGTCGCCGATGGCGTCGAAGTGATCACGCCCAATCCCAAGACCTCGGGCGGCGCCCGCTGGAACCTGCTGGCGGCCTGGGCCTGGGCCAAGGCGCAGCCGAACGGCACCGACGAGACGGCGCAAGCCTTCGTTACTGAACTCTACAAGCACGTCCCGGTGCTCGATACCGGTGCGCGCGGCTCCACCACCACCTTTGTGCAGCGCGGCATTGGCGACGTGCTGCTGGCCTGGGAAAACGAGGCCTACCTGGCGCTCGAGGAACTGGGCCCCGATGCCTTCGAGATCGTCTCGCCATCGCTGTCGATCCTGGCTGAACCCCCTGTTGCCGTGGTCGACGTCAATGTCGACAAGAAGGGCACTCGCGATATCGCCGAGGAATATCTGAAATATCTCTACTCCCCCGAAGGCCAGACCATCGCGGCCGCCAACTTCTACCGTCCGTTCAAGCCCGAACTGGCAAAACCCGAAGATGTGGCGCGCTTCCAGGATATCAAATTGGCGACGATTGCCGATTTCGGTGGATGGCGCGAAGCGCAGCCCAAATTCTTCGGCGATGGTGGTATCTTCGACCAGATCTACGCACCGGTAGCAGGGCAGTAACACATGAATGCAACCACCCCAAAACGGGATGGTTGGCGACTGAAGCAGCCGAGCGTCATACCGGGTTTCGGTTTGACGCTCGGCTTCACGCTCGCCTACTTCTCTTTGATTATCCTCGTTCCCTTGGTCGCGCTCGGCATTCGCAGTGCCGGGCTGGGCTTTGATGGCTTCTGGAAAGCGGCGACCGATCCGCGCGTGCTCGGCGCGCTGCGGGTCAGCTTCGTCACCGCCCTGATTGCGGCCGGCGTCAATGTCATATTCGGCACCCTGATCGCCTGGGTCCTGGTGCGCTATCGCTTTCCCGGCCGGCGGATATTCGACGCGGTGGTCGATTTGCCGTTCGCGCTGCCCACGGCAGTGGCCGGCATTGCGCTGACCGCCATCTATGCCTCCAACGGCATCGTCGGTCAGTGGTTTCCGTTCCGCATCGCCTATACCCCGACGGGTATCGTCATTGCCATGATCTTCATCGGCCTGCCCTTCGTGGTGCGCACCATCCAGCCGATCCTCGAAGAGGTGAGCCGCGAGGTCGAGGAAGCCAGCGCCACGCTTGGCGCCACGCGCTTCCAGACCATCACCCGCGTCATCCTGCCCAGCCTGACGCCGGCCATCCTGACCGGCTTCGCCCTGGCCTTCGCGCGCGGCGTCGGCGAATATGGCTCGGTGATCTTCATCGCCGGCAATATTCCCTTCGTTTCCGAAATCGCGCCGCTTCTGATCTATATCCGGCTGCAGGAATTCAACTATGTCGGCGCCACGGTCATTGCCTCGGTCATGCTGATTATTTCGTTTGCGATCCTGTTCTTTATCAACCTGGTCCAGGCCTGGAGCCGCAAGAGGTTTGGCTATGGCAACTAAAAGCAAGCTACTGCATCGCCATCATGCCTCTCCGGTCAGCGAAACTCGGTCGGTGCAGGTGCTGGCGATCTTTGCCTGCCTGCTGTTCATGGCCCTGTTTTTGATCCTGCCCCTGGTGTCCGTCTTTACCGAAGCCTTTGCCAAGGGGATCGGCGCGTATTTTTCCGCGCTGGGCAACAAGGATGCACAAAGCGCCATCCGGCTGACGCTGCTCGTCGCTGCCGTCGCGGTGCCCCTCAATGTCGTGTTCGGCATCTGCGCCTCATGGGCCATCGCCAAGTTCGAGTTCAAGGGCAAGGCCTTCCTGATCACGCTGATCGATTTGCCGTTTTCCGTTTCGCCGGTCATTTCGGGCATGGTCTATGTGCTGCTGTTCGGGGCCGGCAGCGTTTTGGGGCCCTGGCTCAAATCCTATGGCATCGAAGTCCTGTTCGCGCTGCCGGGCATCATTCTTGCCACCATCTTCGTCACCTTTCCCTTCGTTGCCCGCGAGCTGATCCCACTGATGCAGGACCAGGGCACCGGCGACGAGGAAGCGGCTTTGTCGCTCGGCGCCAACGGCTGGCAGACTTTCTGGCGCGTCACCGTGCCCAATATCCGCTGGGGCCTGCTCTATGGCGTGCTGCTGTGCAATGCCCGCGCCATGGGCGAGTTCGGGGCGGTGGCCGTGGTGTCCGGCAAGATCCGCGGCCAGACCACCACCATCCCGCTGCAGGTGGAAATCCTCTACAACGAGTACAATGGCGCCGCAGCCTTCGCCCTGGCGTCGCTGCTTGCCATGCTGGCGCTGTTGACACTGGTGCTGAAGTCGCTTCTGGAATGGCGCTTTGGCGATGAACTCGCGGCCACCGGCCGTCATTAGAGCATGATCCGGAAAAGTGGCTGCCGGTTTTCCGAAACGATCATACTCCAGATCTAGACGTTAGGACCACACTGTACATGGAAGTTCGCATCGCCAATGTGCGCAAGGAATTCGATCGTTTTCCCGCGCTGCACGACGTTTCGCTCGATATCCGCTCGGGCGAACTGATTGCCTTGCTGGGCCCCTCCGGTTCGGGAAAGACCACGCTCCTGCGGCTGATTGCGGGGCTCGAAGTGCCCACGGCTGGCCAGGTGTTTTTCGGCGATATCGACGCTTCCGAAAAGACGGTGCAGGAGCGCAATATCGGCTTCGTGTTCCAGCATTATGCGCTGTTCCGGCACATGACGATCCTGGAAAACGTGTCGTTCGGTCTCAAGGTGCGTCCGCGTGCGACCCGTCCGCCGGCAGGGGAAATCCGCCGCCGGGCCATGGAATTGCTCGATCTGGTCCAGCTCTCGGGGCTCGAGAAGCGCTATCCCAACCAGCTCTCGGGTGGCCAGCGCCAGCGCGTGGCCCTGGCGCGCGCCTTGGCGATCGAGCCGGGCGTGCTGCTGCTCGACGAGCCGTTTGGGGCGCTGGACGCGCAGGTGCGCCGCGAATTGCGCAAATGGCTGCGCGAGATCCACGATCGCACCGGCCACACTACGGTGTTCGTGACGCACGACCAGGAAGAGGCGCTCGAACTGGCCGACCGGCTCTGCGTCATGAGCCAGGGCAAGATCGAGCAGGTGGGCACACCCGATACCGTCTATGACAGCCCGACCTCGCCCTTCGTGTTCGGCTTTATCGGGGAATCCAGCGAACTGCCGGTCACGGTGGAAAATGGCGAACTCTGGTCGGGCGGCCGGGCCATTGGCGTGCCGGCGCGCGACAGCACGGCCGGCGAAGCCCGACTGTTCTTTCGCCCGCACGATGTCGAACTGGTCGAGCACGACGCGTCGCTCGCAGGCGTGGTTACCTCATCACGCCGCGTCGGAGGCACGAGGCGCGTCGAGCTTGAAATTGGTGGCGATGGCCACAAGGTGGAAATCGACCTGCCCTTCGATCACCCCGCCGGCGAAAAGACGCGGCTGGCATTCCGGCCAAAACGGTGGCGGTTGTTTTAGGCAAGCCCCCTCATCCGCCCTTCGGGCACCTTCTCCCACGAGGGGAGAAGGATGGCTCTGTGCATGGGTAAACGCGGTGCCACCCCTCGCCCCTTGTGGGAGAGGGACAGCTTGCGACGCGTTCAGCGGAGCAAGCAGGGTGAGGGGGCCTTGGCCTAGTGCAGCGTCACCGGCTCCACCACAGTCCCGGCCTTGCCCTTTTCCACCGGCTCCGGGCTGGCCCAGAAGACCACATAGAGCAATTCTTCGCCGCCCTCGTCGGTGATTTCGATGGAGCGTGGGGCCTTGGGATCGTCGCCGTCGCCTAAGGCGCGGCCGATGATGGCTTGGCCCATTTCTGCCGCCCGGCGCTCGGCGGCGTCCAGGTCGTCGAGTTCGTGGCCGTTGTCGTCGCGGACGACGCCGTCGTCGGTGCGATAATGAAAGTAATATTTGGGCACGATGATCTTCCTGGCGGGAAGGGGAAAGACCGCAAGCAAGAGATGGTTGCGAGGCTAACGAGTGTGCTCGCCCGAACCCTGGTCCGTCAATGACCTGTAGCGATGCCGGTGCCAGATCAGGGGCTCGGCGGCAGCGGCGATTTCGCTGTTGATGATGGCGCCGGCAAACAGCACATGGGTGCCGGTGTCGATCGAGCCGATCAGCTCACAATCCAGCGTTGCAGCCGCCCCCATCAGCATGGGATTGCCCGAGGGCCAGGCCCGCCAATCGCCATAGGTAAAACGATCATCGCCCAGCTTGCCGGCAAACGCATCCCCGATGGTCTCCTGGCCTTGGGCCAGCATGGCCAGTGAAAAGCCGCGCGACATCACGATCAGATCGGCCAGCCGCGCGGTGATATCGATAGACACCAGCACCGAGGGGGGCGTGGCGCCAAGCGACAGGGCGGCTGTAACCGTCCTGCCGATCGTCTCGTGCGCATGGGCCGTGGCGACGACCGACACGGTCGCGGCCAGCCCAGCCATGGTCTCGCGGAATTCGGCAAGTCGAACCGGCGGATGCACCGGTTCGCGCAGGCGCAACTCTGTCAGCGCAAAACCGTCTTCGGGCAACACGGCAAATCAGGCCGAAAGATTGGCTTCGGCGAACTCGTAATTGGCCAGCTTGTCGAGGAAGTTGGTCACGTAGTCCGGGCGACGATTGCGGAAATCGACGTAGTAGCTGTGCTCCCAGACGTCGAGGCCCAAGAGCGGCTTGCCTTCGCCGGTCGCCAGCGGATTGGAGCCGTTCGGGGTCTTGGCGGTCTTGAGCTTGCCGTCGGTGCCCAGCACCAGCCAGGCCCAACCCGAGCCGAACTGCGTGGTCGCAGCGGTCTTGAACGCCTCCTTGAACGCCTCGACGCTGCCGAAATCGCTGACGATCTTGGCTTCGAGCGAACCCGGCAGCTTGCCGCCGGTGGGGCTCAAGGCATTCCAGAAGTGGATGTGGTTCCAGTGTTGCCCGGCATTGTTGAACACCGGTGCCATATCGGCCTTGCCATTGGCGAACAGCACGATTTCTTCAAGGCTCTTGCCCTGCAGGTCCGGATTCTTTTCGACAAAGCCGTTAAGGGCGGTGACATAGGCCTGGTGATGCTTGTCGTGGTGCAGCTCAAGCGTTTCCTGGCTCATGCCGTTGGCGGCAAGGGCAGCGTGGGAATAGGGCAGGTCGGGAAGCGTGAAGGCCATGAAGGGCTCCTCTGTTTCGGTGCGCGGCGAATCTTGCAATTCTCCGCTGGGACGTATAATCCAAGCCATGGCTTTGAAAACCATCGACGCGCGCAAGTCAAGTCAAGGTATGCAAAACACCCTCTGGTCGCCACGCGATCCGGCGGAGCGTATCCTCATGGCGCTCAAGATGCACGGCGCATTGTCGGCGGCCCGGCTGGGCGAACTGGTGGGCACGACCGGAGAGGCGGCGCGTCAGCAATTGCTCCGGCTCGCCGCCGATGGCCTGGTTGCCGCCACGGGCGAGGCAGGGGCGGTGGGGCGGCCGTTGCAGATCTGGAAGTTGACGCCAGCCGCCGCAAGCCGCTTTCCCGATACCCACGCCGCCTTGACGGTGCAGATGCTCGATATCGTGCGCGATACCCTGGGCGAAAGCGCGCTCGACGCCATCGTGGGCGCCCGCGAAAGCCAGACCTTGGACAGCTATGGCGCCGCCATGGCCGATTGCATCAGCTTGCGCGACAAGGTCGCCGCGCTTGCCGACATCCGATCGGCGGAAGGCTATATGGCTCAATGGAGCGAGCATGAGGACGGCAGTTTCGTGCTGGTGGAGAACCATTGCCCGATCTGCGCCGCCGCCGCCGTCTGCCAGGGGTTCTGCCGGGCCGAGCTCGACGTGTTCCGCGCCGTTCTCGGCGCCGAGGTGCGGCGCGACGAGCACATGCTCGCCGGTGCCCGCCGTTGTGCCTATACCATTGCACCCGCCAGGGATGGCGAATGAGCCGAAGCCGCCGTTCAAGGGCGACGCAATTCTGACGCGGCCAAGCGTGCACTCATCCTGAATTGAAGCCGGATGCACCAAACCGGCGTTGATTTCCTGCGCAATCCAAATAATATCAACCTCAATAGACCGGCGGTTACCGGCATGGGTGGAGGTTGAACAATGGCATCACTGGATCTGCGCAATATCGAAAAGGGCTATGGCACCGTTTCGGTGATCAAGGGCATCGACCTGCATGTCGATGAGGGTGAATTCGTCGCGTTGGTCGGCCCGTCGGGCTGCGGCAAGTCGACAATCCTGCGCATGATCGCCGGCCTTGAGGATATCACCGGCGGCGAAATCGCCATCGGCGACGAGGTGGTCAACGATATGACCCCGCGCGAGCGCAACATTGCCATGGTGTTCCAGAGCTATGCGCTCTACCCGCATATGACGGTGTCGCGCAATATGAGCTTCAATCTGGAACTATCCGGCAAGCCCAAGGCCGAAATTGCCCAGCGCGTGGCCAATGCCGCGCGCATGCTGGAACTGGAGCCGCTGCTCGATCGCAAGCCGAGCCAGCTCTCGGGCGGGCAGCGCCAGCGCGTCGCCATGGGCCGCGCAATCGTGCGCGATCCATCCGTGTTCCTGTTCGATGAACCCCTGTCCAACCTCGATGCCAAGCTGCGCGTGCAGATGCGCGGCGAAATCAAGGCCTTGCACAAAAAGGTCGGCGTCACCTCGATCTACGTCACCCATGACCAGGTCGAGGCGATGACACTGGCCGATCGCGTCGTGGTGCTCGACAAGGGCGTCATCCAGCAATCGGGGACGCCGATGGAGCTGTACCGGCACCCGGCCAATATTTTCGTCGCCGGGTTCATCGGCTCCCCCGCAATGAATTTCCTCGACGCCGCCATTGTCGGCGACGGCAAGGCGAAAACCAGCGAGGGCGTGGTGTTCGACTTCGCGCCCGGCAGCGCGGTGACCGCCGGACAGGCGGTGGTGATCGGTCTGCGGCCCGAGCATTTGCTGCTCGACGGCCCCGGCACGGTTCTGGAGGGCGAAGTCGAATATGTCGAGCCTACCGGCGGCCAGACTTTCGTCAACTTGCTGATCGGCGGTCGCGCAATCACGGTCGTCGTCAGTGGCGCTGTCGACGTCCTGGCCGGCAGCCGTCTCAGCGTCCGCGCCGGCCGTGACCAGGTCCATGTGTTTGATGCTTCGAGTGGCGTGCGCGTGAGCGCTTAGGCGTAGCCACGCCCTCGTGGTTCGAGGCTCGTAAGAACTCGCACCTCACCATGAGGGGTACTGGAAAACGGTGATTTAACAGTAGCCCTCATGGTGAGGTGGGAGCGCAGCGAGCCTCGAACCACGAGGGCGTGCCCCGATGCTACTTCACCGCCCCCGCCGTCAACCCCGCGATGATGTGCTTTTGTGCGGCAAAGAACACGATCACTGTGGGCAGGATGGTCAGGGTGATGAACGCCAGGATCAACTGCCAGTCGGTCGAGAATTCGCCGCGATACACCATGATGCCGAGCGGCCAAGGATATTTGCTGTCCGAGTTCAGCATGATCAAGGGCAGGATATAGCTGTTCCAGCTGCCCACGAACGAGATGATGCCCACGGTGGCGATGATGGGCCGGCTCAGCGGCAGGCAGATATGCCAGAAAAATCCCAGATACCCGGCGCCATCGACGAAGGCGGCATCGAACAGCTCATTGGGCAGGTTCTTGAAATAATTGCGGAACAACAGGATGCTCATGCCCAGCCCGAACGCCACTTGGGGCAGCACCACGCCCCAATAGGTATCCAGCAGACCCAGGTCGCGAATGCGGATGAACAACGGCAGGATGGCAGTCGCTGCCGGAAACATCAGCCCGACGAGGAAATAGTTCAGCAAAAAGTCTGAGCCGAAGAATTTCACATGCGCGAAGGTGAATGCCGCCATCGAGGCGAACAACAGCGTCAGGAACACCGTCAGCCCGGCAATGAGCAGTGAATTGCCCATCTGCAGCCAATAGCGCTGGCTGACGATGATATCGCCGTAATTGCTCCACATCCACGTCGATGGCAGGCCGAACGGATTGCCCCGCAGATCGCCCAGGGTCTTGAGGCCGCCCAGAGCGGTCATGACCAGCGGCACGATGACGATGCCGGCGACGATGACCAGGCTGGCATAAAGATAGGTCTGCGTGCCGGCGCTGGGGCGTCGGCCGTTGCCGGGCGCGGTCGCTGCGTCGATGGGCTGGGCTGCGATCTCAGTCATTTTTCATGAACACCCGCTTGTAGCTGAATGCCAGCGTGACACAGATGACGAACAGCACCACGCCGACCGCCGAGCCAAAGCCGACCTGCATGCGCATGACCCCGAACGAGAACAGGAAGGTGACCAGCGTCTGCGTCGCGTTGGATGGACCGCCCCCGGTCAGGGGCATGATCATGTCGAACAATTGCAGCGAGCCAACCACCGCAAAGAACACCGATAGCCGTACTGTGGAGCCGAGCAGGGGCAGGGTAACGCTATAGAATTTCTGCCAGCCGGTGGCGCCGTCGATATCGGCGGCCTCCAGAACGCTCTTGTCGATCGCCTGCAGGCCCGCGATGAACAGCATCATGTGAAAGCCGAAATACTTCCAGATGATCACCCCGAGCACGGCATAGATAGCCACGCTTTTGTCCGCCAGCCAGAACGGCGGCTCGGCGCCAAAGGTACGCCAGATGCCGGCGACTAGTCCGAACTCCCCGTCATAAACAAAGCGCCAGATCATGCCCGCGGCTACATCGGCGAGCACATAGGGTAAAAAGAACAACAGACGGAAGGTGACGGCGCCCCGGATGCGGCTCGACACCATGGTGGCCAGCCACAGCGCCAGAGGGATCTGAACGCAGATCGAAATAACGATGATCAGGCCGTTGTTGATCAGCGCCTGGCGAAACGCGCCGTTGCGAAAGATCAGCTCGTAATTCTTGGTGCCGATCCACTGGTCGGGCAGCCCATAGCCGTTCCAGTTGTAGAACGAATACCACGCCGCTTCTCCCATCGGCAGGATGACGAACACCGTGAACAGCAACAAGGCAGGGGGCAGGAACAAGGCCAGCACGGCCCATTTGCCGCGGATTTGCCCCCGCTGCCGCCGGTTGAGGCCGAGGAACGTCGCGGGGCGTCGGGGCGTGTCGGCAGTGAAAGTGGCTTGGCTCATTGCGTATATCGCTCCACGCCCGGACCGGAAAAAGCCGCCGCCATGCTTGGGCATGGCGGCGGGCAGGGTTACATTTCCAGCGAGAACGCATCCTGGATCTGCTGCAGCGCGTCTTCGGGCGACAACTGGCCGGAGACGATCTCAACCGACATGTCGTTGACCACGCGGCCCACATTGGGACCAAGGTCCTGGTCGAGATAGTTCTGGTGCCAGGTGGCCGCAGCCATCTGCGCGGCGCTTTCTGCGAGCGAGGGGTCCTTGACGCCGTCTTCGGCACCCAAGGTGGTCGGCAGCATGTCGTTGCGTTCCGCCATGGTGCGCTCGTTGTCGACATTGATCAGGAACTTGAGGAAATCCTCGGTCTCCGGCGGCGCATCGGTGGTCACGACCCAGCCGTTCAGGCCGCCAAAATCGTCGGTGATCAGCCCCGGCGCGCCGGTGATCACCGGAAACGCGAAGCGGCCGACATTGTCGGCAGCCAGGCCCTTGCCGTCGGTGGCGGCCTGCGCCTGGGTCTGGGGCGTTGCCGTATTTTCAAAGCCCAGCAGGATGGCGGCGCGGCCATCGGCGAACACGGCCTGCGTATCGGGCCAGGTGGCGCCGAGATAACCGTCCTGGAACGGCTCGATCTTACCCAGGTCTGCCAGGTGCTGGCTGGCCTTGACGAAGGCCTCGCCCTGGAAGCCTTCCCCGGCCTTTGCCGCCTCGAACCCAGCCTGGCCGGCTTCGCGCATCGCCAGATAGCTCCAATAGAAGTGCAGCGGCCATTTCTCGCCACCACCTCCGGCAATCGGGGTAATGCCCGCATCCTTGAGCTTTTGCACGGCCGCCAGGAAATCATCCCAGGTGGCGATCGTCGTGGCGTCGACGCCGGCCTGCTCGAACAGGGCCTTGTTGTAAAAGAACGAGACGACGCCCTGCTGGAATGGGGCCGCCCACACTTTGCCATCGATGCTCAAGCCATCGACGGCGGCCGGCGAGATCGAGGCGCGCCAGGCGCCGCCATCGGCATCCATCGCCGCGGTGATGTCGCGAATCTTGCCGGTATCGGCCTGCGCCTTCAGCACGCCGCCGCCCCAGGTGTAGAACATCGACGGCGCATCGGCCGATTGCAGCAGCGTCGGCAGCTTGGCCTTGAAGGCTTCGTTCTCGAGGAATTGGAATTCGATCTTGACGTCGGGATGGTCGGCCTCATAGGCGGCGGCGATATCCTGCCACACCTGGAGCCTGGCCGGGTCGGTCTGCAGATGCATCCATTTGATGGTACTTTGCGCATAGGCGGCGGACGCCCCGGCGGTCAGGGCAATGGCGCTGAACGCCAATACAAACGTTCGCCGCGTGGCGCGGCCGATATGCAATGTCATGGTATCCTCCAGCATCGGACATATTTGTCCTTGATGCGCATTAAATAACGCGCGGCTGCATCCGCCTGTCAAGGCCCTGTAAAATTAACACGCAGCATCAGGGGAAAAAATCGCCGGATGCCGGGTGTTTTGTTCTTGCGCCTCCGCAAACGGCGCGGCTACAAGTTCGGCACTTAATTCGCGTCGCGATGTAAATTCGGGACGCGACACAACCGAGTCCCGCTTGCGTCATGAAGACTGCCGACCCCGAATTGATGCGCGCGATCAACCGCTTCCACGTGCTCGACACCATCAGGCGGTTCGGCACGATCTCGCGTGTCGAGATCGGCGAGCGCACGGTGCTGTCGGCCACCACCGTTTCGGCCATCACCGCGTCCCTGCTCGATGACGGGCTGATTTCCACGCGGCACGAGGGGGATCTGCGCAATAGCGGCAATCGGGGCCGGCCGCGCGTCATGCTGACGCTTAACCCGGAGGCGGCACGGGTCGTCGGCGCCAAGATCGCCTCCAATCGCCTGGTGTTCTGCGTCACCAATTTCCAGGGCGATGTGCTGGCCGGACTGACCTTGCCGGTGCGGGTCGATCGCCTGCCCATCGAGGTTATCGCCGATCTGGTGGAGGACGGCGTGCGCCGCTGCGTCATGGATGCGGGCCTGGCGCTCAACGAAATCAAGACGGTGGCGCTGTCGCTACCGGGGATTATCGAGCATGGCAGCGGCCGGGTGCGTTCCAGCGCCGTGTTTCGCGATGCCAACGTCTCGCTCAAGGAAGCCATGGTCAAACGGCTGGGCATCGACACCATCGTGGAAAGCGACGCCAACGCCATCACCATGGCCGAGCACTGGTTCGGCCGTGGCCGCGACTGCGACGATTTCGTCCTGGTGGCGGTCGAGGAAACCCTGGGGCTGGGCGTGTTGCATGGCGGGCAATTGTTCCGCGGCGCGCGCGAACTCAGCCTGACCTTGGGCGACATGATCATGGGCGCCGACCCCGAACACGCGGTCAAGCTGTCCGAGCTGGCCAGCGAGCAGGCTATCCTCAATGGCGAGCACGGCGATTCCAGGGTGCGCGACGCCATCCGCCTGGGCCAGGGCATGGGCCGTGTACGCGGGCTGATTGAAGAGGGCGACAACGAACTGCGCATTGCAGCGGCGCGCGCCGGTTCGGCCCTCGGCATCGCCATCGCCAACCTGGTTGCGCTGTTCGCGCCGCCGCGGGTGATCCTGGTCGGCTCTACCCTGGCGCTGGGCGATTACCTGCTGGATTCACTGCGCCTCGCCTTTGCCAAGGCCATCCCGGAGCCGCTCAAGACCGTAGCTCAAATCGTCATCGACGATGTGGGCGATGAGCTCTGGGCGCGCGGGGCGGCTGCAGTGGCACTGGGCGAACTCTACGGCTCGCCCTGGGGCACCACCGGCCCGGCGCGGCGCAGCACGATCGATTATTCGCAAACGGAAACGGGGAGATAACCTGTGCAGAAACTTGGCATCGGCATTGTCGGCTTAGGCAATATTTCGGCGGCTTACCTCAAGGCCAGTAAGGATTTTCCCATTCTGGACATTCGCGCCGTTGCCGACATGAACCCGGCCGCCGCCCAGGCGCGCGCCAATGAGTTCAGTCTCAAGGCCATCCCGCTCGACGACATCTTCACCGATCCTTCGATCGAGATCATCCTCAACCTGACCATCCCCAAGGCCCATGTCGATGTCGGCCTGCGCGCCATCGATGCCGGCAAACATGTCTATTCCGAAAAGCCACTCGGCATCGTCTTCTCCGAGGGCCAGAAGCTGGTTGCCGCCGCCAAGGTCAAAAACCTGCGCGTCGGCTCGGCGCCGGACACCTTCCTGGGCGGCGCCCACCAGACCGCGCGCGGCATCATCGATGACGGCACCTTGGGCCAGCCGGTCGGCGGCACCGCCTATTTCATGTGCCCCGGTCATGAGCGCTGGCACCCCAATCCGGCATTTTATTATGAAGCCGGCGGCGGCCCGATGCTCGACATGGGGCCCTACTACATTACCGACCTGGTCAATTTGCTGGGTCCGGTCGCCAAGGTTTCGGGCTTCGGCACCATGGTGCGCCCGACCCGCACCATCACCGCCAAGGAACGCGCCGGCGAGGTCATCCCGGTGCACGTGCCGACCCATGTCGCAGGCACGCTGGTCTTCGTCAATGGCGCGGTCGTGCAGGTGACGATGAGCTTCGACGTTGCCGCCCACAAGCATGGGCCGCTGGAAATCTATGGCACCGAGGGCACGCTGATCGTGCCCGATCCCAACCATTTCGGTGGCCAGATCGAGCTGCTGAAAAAGGGCGGCGAGTGGAGCAATGTCGAAACCGACATGCCCTATGCCGGGGAGGGCAATTACCGCTCCATCGGGCTGGCCGACATGGCCCATGCCATCGTGTCCAACCGCCCGCACCGCGCCAATGGCGATCTCGCGCTGCACGTGCTCGAAGTCATGGAAGCGTTTGAAACGTCATCGCAATCGGGTCGGGTCGTTGACATCACAACGCCCGTCACCCGCCCGGCGCCGCTATCGGAATCGCTGGTCAACGGCCGGCTGGGCTAAGCCTCGGACCAAGAGACGCGGTGAAATTAGATAGAATCGAGGAGAAAACCAATGCGTGAAGCACTGATCGTCTGGGGCGGCTGGAGCGGCCACGAGCCTGAACAATGCGCCGCCATCATTCGCGGCATGCTCGAGGAAGACGGGTTCAAAGTCTATGTCGAAAACACCACCGAGGCCTTTGCCGATCCCTCGATCCGGGATCTGAGCCTGATCGTGCCGATCTTTACCATGTCAAAGATCGAAAAAGAGGAATTGTCCAACCTAACCGCCGCAGTGCAGGGCGGCGTCGGCCTTGCCGGCTATCACGGCGGCATGGGCGATGCGTTCCGCGAGGCGGTGGACTACCAGTTCATGGTCGGCGGGCAGTGGGTGGCCCATCCCGGCAACATCATCGACTACCGCGTCGATATCACCCGGCCCGACGATCCGGTCATGGCGGGCATTGCCAGCTTCGCTTATCATTCCGAGCAATATTACATGCACGTCGATCCCTCCAACGAGGTGTTGGCGACCACGACGTTCAACGGCGATCATGCATCCTGGATCGATGGCGTGACCATGCCGGTGGTATGGAAACGCCGTCATGGCGAGGGCCGCGTGTTCTATTCTTCGCTCGGCCACGTCGCCAGCGAATTCAAGGTGCCCGAGATGAGCACTATTCTGCGCCGTGGCATGAACTGGGCGGCGCGGTAGGTCTGGCGGCCGCGGCCTGTTCACTCCTCCCTTCGGGAGAGGTGAAGAGGACTTCGCGTACAAACCTGTTTCCTCCCCCTGATGGTCAGGGCTAGTATCAGGTTCCACGCCGCGCCGACGTCCCGGACCTGCCATGAGCTTCCAAGCCCTCGTCACCGAAAAATCCGATCGTGGCGACATCACGTCCGGCGTACAGACCCTGGATGACGCCCGCCTGCCGGACGGCAATGTGACCGTCGCCGTCGACTGGTCCGGGCTGAATTACAAGGACGGCCTTTGCCTGACCGGCGGAGGCGGGCTGGTCCGCAGCTATCCCCATGTCGGTGGCATCGATGCGGCGGGCCGCGTTCTGGACAGCACCGATCCGCGCTACGTGCCCGGCGACGAAGTTATCCTGACCGGCTGGCGGGTCGGGGAAACGCGCTGGGGCGGTTTTGCCCAAAAGCTGCGGCTGGATGCCGACTGGCTGGTGCCGCTGCCTGCAAATTTCTCCACGCGCACCGCCATGGTGCTGGGCACCGCGGGATTGACCGCCATGCTCGCCATCGACCGGCTGGAAGCCAATGGCCTCGTGCCCGGGCAGGGCGAGGTACTGGTTACCGGGGCTGGCGGCGGCATCGGCTCGATCGCCATTCATCTGCTGCACCGGCTGGGCTATACGGTAGTGGCGATGTCCCGCCGCCCGCAGCTTGCCGATGACCTGCGCCGGCTGGGCGCCGACAGCATTGTTGGGCGCGACGAACTGATGGCGGCGCCCGACAAGCCGCTCGAAAGTGCTCGCTGGGCCGGCGTGGTCGACGCGGTCGGCGGCGCTGTTCTGGGCAAGGTGCTCAAGCAGGTCAAATATGGCGGCGCTGTTGCCGCGATCGGTAATGCTGGCGGCATCGAACTGGCCATCAGCGTTTTGCCGTTCATCCTGCGCGGCGTGGCCGTGCTGGGGATCGATAGCGTCACCCAGCCCTATGCGACACGCCTTGCCGCCTGGAACCGCCTCGCCGACCTGTTCGATGCCACGCTGTTCGAGCCTTCCGTCACTGAGATCGCACTGTCCCAATTGCCCCAAGCTGGTCTCGATATCCTGGCCGGCAGGGTCCGCGGCCGCACCCTGGTCAACCTCCGGAAAAGCTAAGTCACGGCCCGCCCGAGGCGTTTGGCATGCGCGGGGCGCTGTCGATCAGCCGGCGCGTATAGGCATGGCGCGGCGCTGCCAGGATCTGGCGCGTCTTGCCGCTTTCCACGATCCGGCCGCGCTCCAGGATCACGATGTCTTCGCACAGCGACGCCACCACGCCCAGATCGTGTGAGACGAGCACCAGCGTCATCGACTGACCTAGCGTCTTGAGCAGATCGACGATGCGGATGCGGGTGGACAGGTCGAGCGCGCTGACGGCCTCGTCGGCCAGCACCAGTTCGGGCCGGGCGACGATGGCGCGGGCAATGGCGATGCGCTGGCGCTGACCGCCGGAAAATTCGTGCGGATAGCGCCCCATGGCGTCCGCCGACAGCCCCACCGACACCAGCGCCGCTGCGACGGCCTCGCGGTGCGGCCCGGCAATGTGCAGCGACTGCAGGGGTTCGGCGATGATGCCATGTACGGTCTGGCGGGGGTCGAGCGACGAATAGGGGTCCTGGAACACCGCCTGTACCGCGCGCCGGTATCGGCGCATGAACGAGCGGTCGCCCGGATCGAGCATCTGCTCGCCAAAGCGGATCATGCCCCTGGTCGGCCGGTTGAGCCCCAGCAAGAGGCGCAGCAATGTGGTCTTGCCGGAACCGGACTCCCCCACAATGCCCAAATTGTTGCCGCGGCGGACGACGAGGCTGACTTCCTCGAGCACCGGCCGGTCGCGCCGATAGGCAAAACTCACGCCCTCGACTTCAATCAGGTTCATGGCGCCCCATCCAGCGCCCGGTCGAACGCCCGCGCCGCCGCGACCAGCGTCTGCGTATAGTCGTGCCTGGGCGCGCCCAGCACGTCACGGACATGGCCCTGTTCGACGACGATCCCGTGGCGCAGGACGATCAACCGGTCGACCACCTTGGCCACGACCGGCAGATCGTGGCTGATGAACAGCAGCGCCATCCCGTCTTCGCGCACCAGGCTATCCAGCAGCTTGAGGATTTCCGCCTGCGTCGTCACGTCAAGGGCCGTGGTCGGCTCGTCCGCGATCAGCAATGCGGGCCGGCAGGCTACCGCCATGGCAATCGCCACGCGCTGCCTTTGCCCGCCGGAAACCTCGTACGGATAGGCGGTGGCGATGCGCTCGGGCTGGGGCAGGGCGACGCGCTCCATGAGCGCCAGCATCGCGGTGCGGATGCCTGCCGGATCGAGCCCTTCGCGCCGAAAACGCCGGCGCAGCGGCTCCTCGATCTGGCGGCCCAGCCGCATCAGCGGATCAAGCGCGGTCAGCGGTTCCTGGAAGATCATCGCCGTGACGCGGCCGCGCAGCCCTTTGAGCGTGCGTTCGGGCGCTCCGATGACCTGCGTGCCTTCAAGCGTGATCGAGCCGGTGGCGACGATCGTGCGCGGCAACAGCCCGGTGATGGTTAGGGCGGTCAGCGACTTGCCCGAACCCGATTCCCCGATCAGCCCCACCCGTTCGCCGGGCGCAATGGACAGCGACACATTCGAGACCAGCGCCGTGGTCCCGGCCGAAACGGTCAGCCCCTCGACCGACAGCAGGCTCATGGCAAGCCGCGCCGCGTGGGGTCGCCGATATCGCGCAGGCCATCGGCCAAGAGGTTGATGCCGATGACGAGGACGAGAAGGGCAAGACCGGGCGCGATGGCGCCGAACGGCGCCGTATAGACCGTGCCCTGCGCCTCCTGCAGTAACCGTCCCCAGGAGGCGTTGGGTGGCGGGGCGCCCAGCCCGAGATAGGACAATGACGCCTCGGCGATCACCGCGAGCCCGAATTGCAGCGCGAAATTGACCAGCAGCGTCGGCCAGATATTGGGCAGCACGTGCTTGCGCACGATTGCCGGCCATGAGGTGCCAGAGGTGCGGGCTGCAGTAATGTAGTCCAGCCGCAGCACCCGCTTGGCGAGAATCCGGGTGAGGCGCGCCACGATCGCCGACAGGGCCACGCCAAGGGCTAGGATCGCCGACCACAGGCTGGCCGTATCACTGGCCGCAACCACGAGCATGGCCAGCAAAAGGGTTGGAAAGGCGATCAGGATATCGAATGCTGCCGCGAGCGCATCGTCCAGCAGCTGTGTGGCGAATGCCGAGACGACGCCCAGCGTCACCCCGATACCCGCCCCGATCGTCACGGCCCCGGTTCCCACGACGAGGGCGATCCGCGCCCCGATCATCATCTGGGCAAAGAGGTCGCGCCCGAGCCGGTCGGTGCCCGCCCAATGCAGCAGCGACGGCGCTTCCAGCCGGCCACCGGCCGTGCTGGACGGATCATAGGGCAACCATACAAGGCTCAGCAGCGCGACCGCGACATTGACCCCAACCAGCACCAGCCCGATCGCGAACAGCCAGGAGCGTCCGGGCCGGGCGCGGCTTGATGGCGCCGTGTCGACGACGCTCATGCCGATCCCCCCGAGCGGTCGCGCAGGCGCGGATCGACCAGACGCTGGACCAGATCGGCGGCAAAACCGATCAGCAGCACCAGTAGGGTGGATACGAACAAGACGCCCTGCACATTGGGATAGTCGCGCTGCGCGATGCCCAGCAGCAGCATCGAGCCCAATCCGGGCAGCGCGAACACCTTCTCCACCACCACCGCGCCCAGGAAAGTCGACGCCAGTTCGATCCCCAGGATGGAAATGATCGGCACCACGCCGTTGCGCACGCCATGGCGCAGCAGTGCCTCGGTAAATCCTGAGCCCATGGCCCGCGCCGTGCGCAGATAGTCGCTGCCCAGGACGTCCTGCGTGGCCGAGCGCACATAGCGCAGGAGCGACGCGGCCATGACGATGGCGATCGTCAGCACCGGCAGCGCCAGATTGCGCAGCGCGTCGAACGGCTCCGCCCACCCCTGGCGTGGAAATCCGCCAGAGGGGAACAGCCGGATATTGATGGCGAAGGCGGTCACCAAAAGGATGCCGACCCAGAACACGGGAATGGCGATGCCCAGTTGCGACAGCACCGAGATCGCCGCGCCGTACCAGCGATCCGCTTTGACCGCCGCCACGATCCCCAGGGGCACGGCGAGGATGATGGCCAGGAGGAACGACAGGATAGTCACCGGGATGGTCACCGTCAGCCGCTCGGCGATTTCCGCGCCCACCGACGCCTGGCTGACGAACGATGTGCCCAGATCGAACCGCGCCAGGCTGGTCACGAAGCGCGCGAATTGCTCCACGAGCGGCAAGTCGGAGCCTACCTGTGCGCGGGCGGCAGCGATCTGCTCGCCGGTGGCGCCGACACCCAAAAGGGCATTGGCCGGATCGCCTGGCAGTAGGCGCAGCAGCGCGAACAGCACCATTGCGGCCAACAGCAGCGAGACCAGCAGGATAGCGAGCCGGCGCAGGATGTAGCTGAGAATGGGCAGCCCCTTTCGCCGGCTCTGGCGGCGCTAGTCCGCGGTTTTTTCGATATCGTAGGCGAAGAACTGCGAGTTCAGTCCGTTGACCGGATAGCCCGTCACCGAGGCAGCCGATACCACGATCTGCGGATAAAGGTACAGCCAGTCGGACGCGGCGTCTTCGGCGATCAGGGTATTGGCCTCCACCAGGTTGGCAGTCTGATCCTCGACCGTTGCGCTGGCTTCGGCCTGCTTGATCAGCTCGATGACCTTGGGATTATTGTAGCCCCAATAGAAATCCGGATTGCCGTAGAACACGATATCGCGGTGGTTGACGTGCTCCTGCAGCGTCGCCGCGAAATCCAGCGACTGGTAGACCTTGGTGTACCATTCATTGGCGGTGATGATGTTGATCTCGACCGTAATCCCAACCTTGGCCAGTTCGCTCTTGATAAATTCGGCCACGATCGGGTGCGGATCGTAATCGGGCGTATCGAGCGTGAAGGTGAAGCCGTCGGCATAGCCGGCTTCGGCCAGGAGCGCCTTGGCGCTCTCGGGATCGTAGGCGTCGACCGCCGTCAGATCGACATACCATGGATCGGTGGGCGGAACGAACGAGCCGATCAACGTACCATATTCGCCCCAGATGGACTCCAGCAGCTTCTTGTCGTCGATGGCGCGGGCGATCGCCTTGCGCACCTTGACGTTATCGAAGGGGGCGACGCGATCGTTGAAGGCCAGCAGTTCCTTGGTGGTCGATTGCCCGTCGGTGACGGTGAAATCGGCATTGTCGGCGAACTGCGCCAGAGCGTCCGGGCTCTGCACCGAGGTGATGATGTCGACGGCGCCGGTCAGCAGCGCATTGTTGAGGGCCGTGGCATCGATGAAATAATTGAAGGTCACACCCGCATTGGTCGGCGCATCGCCCCAATAGGCGTCGTTGCGCTCCAGCGACAGGGTGGAGCCCCGCCGCCAATCGGCAAGCGTGTAAGGTCCGGTGCCATCCTCGCTGTCGGTCAGGCTGGTGGCCGTGTCGTTGACGACCCACACATAGCTCAGATTGTAGGGCAGGGAGATCGACTTCTCCGACAGTGTGATCACCACCGTCGCATCGTCCGGCGTCTCGATGCCGACAATGGTCTTGAGGCTGTTCTTGCGCGAACTCTTGGACGCCTCGGCCGTCACCCGCTCGATGCTGGCCTTGACGTCGGCGGCTGTGAGCGGATCGCCCGAATGGAAGGTCACCCCCGGCTGCAGCGTGATCGTATAGGTCAGCCCGTCCGCGCTGACGCTATAGTCGCTTGCCAAGGCGTTTTCGACGGTGCCAGCATCGGTCAGTGCGAACAGCGCCTCATAGACATTGCCGTTGAACGCCTCGTTGATGCCCTGTCCGGCCCCGGCCGTGTTGTCGAGGTTCTGCGGCTCGTAGAGCGAGCCGATCTCGATCACCGCCTCGGGATCGAACGCCGCCTGCGCCAATGTGGCGGGACTGGCACCCAGCATTGCCGCCAAAGCCATGCCGGCGGCGATTGTGCGCGCGCCGAACTGCCGCCGTGACATGCTGTTCGGTAAAGTGGAAGTCCTCATGTGCAGCGCTCCTGGTCATGCCGCCCGGATCGGGCGGGGCGCACGGTTATCACAACCGCCTTGCGCCATAATCGATGCTATCGATACCCTGCAACGCCATCCAAGCAAACGGTCGCGGGAACGGCGCAATTCCATTTTCATCGGTGCGGGCGAAATCGATCTGCGCAATTCGCTCCGCTTTTGATAAAGCCGTTCTTTGCCGCCGTTCACTCAATTCTTTGGCTTGCACGAAGACGTTTGTGGGACGATCCATGGGCAGCCGTTCACCTGTCTCCAGCCGTCGAAAGTGTATTGCCATGCCCAATATCGTTGCTCGCCCCACCACTGTCGATGCCACGCTCGATCATGCCGGGCAAGGCTCGGTCCAGGCCAGATCAGGCGCCGCTGCCAGGCTGGCCAATCTTGCTTCGGACGAAGGCTTCACGCCACTCGAATTCATGGATGCGGCCTTGGCCGGCTGCCTGGTGCTGAGCGTGCGGATCGCGGCGCGCAAGCTTGGCATGCTGGATCGCCTCGTCAAAGTCGATGTCAGTGTCACCCACGAAAAAGCGGCCGAGCCACCCTCCCGGGTTGCCTCCTTCACAACCGCCTTCATGATCGAGGGAGAATTTTCCCGCGAGGAACGACAAGCCCTGATCGCCGAAGCCCATGCCATCTGCACCGTCGGCAATACCTTCAAGCATGGTGCAAGCATCAGCGATGTCGAGCCGGCATTGGCTGGCTGATGCCCCACATCAGCCAGCTTTCCTATGGCGATGCCACGCCTGAACAGCAGCAGGCCCATGACGAAGAACTGCGCCTGCGCGGCCGGATGACCAATATGAAGCGCACGCTGCTGCATTCGCCAGCGGCGCTGCGGGTCTATGGCGAATGGTTCACCTTGCGCGACCTATTGCGCCCGATTCTGGGCGATCGCGCGATCTGGATGTTCGCCTACGCCATCAGCCACGCCTCCGGCAGTCTAATCGGCACCAATTTCATGCGCCGCGCGCTGATTCAGGGCGGTGACGATCCCGATGCGCTGGATCCAACGGCGGCCGAGGCGTTGCTGGTGCGTTTGGGCAGCACCATTGGCACGGATCCCAAATCCGTCCCGGACGATGTCTGGGCGGCTCTTGGTGCCATCTACACGCCAAAAACCTGTGTCGAGCTGATCGCCTTTGCCGGGTTGATGATCGCCACCAACGTTTTTTCCGACGCCGTCGGGGTTGAACTTGATGCAGAACTGCAGCCGTTTCTCGCGCGCGCTGCAGCGCCATAACGGTTTGGCCGATCAAATCGATGTTGCGTTGCAGCCTTGGCGCGGCGATGAAGCGGTCGGACTGCCAAACCTTTCCGCCAGAACCCAGTCCAACATCACTCTGGCTGTCCCGTACCTTCCAGTGCGACGGTGCCCGACCTTTGCGTTAACATCGTCTTAATTTTACATTTGCGAGCGGGGTCGATGTCGCGCTATAGCGAGGGTGCGGTGCGGATTCCAGAAACAGGATGAGCTGAATGCGTGCCCTTGTAGCAAGTGTCGTTTTGACACTCTTTTCCCTCTATGGTGCTGTTCCGAGCGCATTGGGCCAGGACACCTCATTCTCCTTCAATGGCCAGTGCGTCGCCAGCGGACCGTTTCTGCTGACGGACTTGCCTATAGAATATGCCGATTTCCGGCCCAGCGTCAGACGCCAGCTCTCCGCGATAGGCTATACCGCAATCAACGTCGGTTGCGTCCCCAGCCTTGAATGCAAGGTTGCTTCCCAGGATACCGAGGTGCGTCGCCAGGCTCGCAAACCGTGTGCGGCCGCAGCCAGGGCCATGGTGCAGACCTTGCCCAGCCAAAAGCGCCAGATTGCGACCAAAGCCATCACCATCCGGGTCGTTACCTCGACCGAGGAAGAAGCGGGCACCTATCTGACCATGACACCGGGAGTTATCGATCTCTCGGGCGCCAAGGCTCCAATCGGCGGCGCCAGGCCATTGAGCAACTGAAACCGTCGCCCGCCGTCGTACTCGGCGGGCTACCAGCCCATTGATCCCGGGTCGCCTTTGAATGGCCCGACTACATTGGCGGTAATCCAACCACCATAAAAACCGCCGGGCTGTGGCGTAACGGCTTCGCCGCCCACCAGACACCGCTCCATGCTCCCCGCGTAAAAAGCCACCGCGTTTGCAAGCGCCGCGTAGGGCGGGAGCGGCGCAGGATAGCTCCACGCCGCGCGATGCGCGATCTCGCCGTTGCTGAGGACATCGAAGTAGCGGGCGGCTCCTTTCCACTCGCAAAGACTGCCGCCCGGGGCCGGAACCAGTGCACCCGCGGCGATAAAGGCCTGATCGATATAATAAACTGGCGGATGACTGGTTTCGAGCACGCGCCAACACTGCGGTGCATCGACGATTTGGGCGCCTGCGAACACGATCTGGACGCGCTTGAGGAACGGTTCGAGCCGAGGCGGGCGCGGATAATCCCAAACGCTTTCCTGACCCGGCTTTGGCACTGTCGGCATCACAGGCGGCATCGGCTCGCTCCTAGTTCGATACGCATTGCTGGGCGCAATGATCCAACGCGTGTTCCATTTCATGGCCAGGGATAACACCGTCGGCGAGACCTTGCCTATTCAATGCTCGGCAATGCGAATGCAATCGTTTGTTCGAGCCCTCTGCTCTGCCGGTTCCTGATTGTCAGGGTGCCGCCGCTTCGCTCGACGATTTCTGCGGCCAGCGCCAGCCCCAGACCTGCGCCGGGGACCGTTTGCAAGCGGCCTGGTTCCGCCCGGAAGAATGGCTCGAATACGCGTGCCAGGAGGTCGTCGGGAATCCCGGGCCCTTCGTCCCGGATCGTGATCGTCGCGTTTCCAGCCCTGGTATGCAGTTCGGCGGTGGCGGATTTTCCGTGAGTGGCGGCGTTGATCAAAAGGTTTCGCAGCGCACGGCGCATGGCCAGAGGCGGCAGCGGAAGCGCGGCATGATCCAGTTTGCCGAGCTGGAGTGCATATCCGTGCTTGATCAGGTCATGAACTTCGCCGGCCAGCATCTCGTCCAGCCAAACCATCTCGAGTTGCGCCTGGCTGACTTCTTCGCGAACCAGGCCGATGGCGCTGTCGGCAATCCGCTCAAGCTCGTCGATATCCTTGAGCCAGGACGCCCGCTCTTCGTCGTCGAGAAATTCCGCCCGCAGGCGCATGCGCGTCATCGGCGTCCTGAAGTCATGTCCGGCCGCCGCGACCAGTCTCATGCGGCTTTCCATGGCGGCCCTAAGGCGGTCGGATAGCCGGTTGAGCATCATCGCTGTTTCGATCGTTTCCCGGCTGCCCACCTCCGGCACATGGGGAAGCACCCCATCGGGACCCACGGTGCCAACTGCCCTTTCGAGCACGGCAAACGGACGGGTCACGCGATACGCCATGACCAGCGATACGACAACGACGCAGACCACGACCAGTCCCATCCACGCCCCCATGATCACGAGGAAGTCCATCGGTGGACGAAGATCTTTCGGAAAATCGATGTCGACCCGTTCGCTGCCGATGGTGACCACGGCGACGGGCGTATCGGTCTGCGGATTGTCGTAAACCGTGACGGGGAGGGCAATTCCGTCTTTTGAAAGCTGATCCCGAATGGCTTGGCTCAGATCGGCGCGGACGGGGCCGAGCTGATCGATCTCACTTTGGGTCATGCTGAGGAAGCTCGAGCGTCCAGGGTTGATCACCCCGTTCAGGGCCCTGATCTGAAAGGCCATGGGTCCAACCATCCTTGCGGGTAGTGGATAGGTGATCGCGACGATACTGGCCAGCGTCCCGACCGCCAGCACCAGGACGATGGCGCCGATCAAGATTGCAGCGATGCGAAGCCGTAACTGCGTCAAGTCGTTCCCTCGGCGCGATCGACCCGGGTTGCCAATTGGTAGCCGCCATTGCGCACCGTCTTGACGATATCCTCGTCTCCCGCATCACGAAATTTGCGGCGGATACGGCTGATCAGAACATCGATGGACCGATCGACGACGTTGACCTCGCGTCCCTGGGTCAAGTCCAGCAACTGCTCGCGTGACAATATCCTGCCGGGACGGTCCAGTAGCGCCTGAAGCAGTTGAAACTCTGCGCCGGTCAAATCCAGCGAATAACCCTTTGGACTGATAACCGTACGTTCGGTGGGATCGGCGATATAGCCTGCAAACCGGTAACATTCGCGCGTGCCGCCCGCAGACGCGCTTTCTCCGGCCCGGCGGAGCACCGCCCGGATCCGGGCGACCAGTTCACGCGGGCTGAACGGTTTGCCGATATAATCGTCGGCGCCCAGTTCCAGCCCGACGATGCGGTCGACCTCTTCTTTCAGTGCCGTGGCAAGAATGATGCAAATGCCCGGATTACGGTTGCGCAGGCGTCGACAGATGTCGAGGCCCGAACCGTCGGGCAGCATGACGTCCAGAATGACGAGATCGAACTGAGCGTCAGCCATGCGCTCGTCGAACTCCGCGCGACTTCCTGCCGCGGAAACGCGAAAGCCTTGCTCGGACAGAAAGCGACTGAGCAGACGTCGTATCTCCGGATCGTCATCGACCACCAGAATGCTTGCTACCATGACGACCTCCCTGCCGGCATTGATAGCCTAGCCCTGCGCCACGTCCAGCTTGAAGGTGTTACGCAATGTTGCCAAATCCAGCTTGGCAACATTGAGCAAGAAGATTCTCCGAGCCGGACATGTTCGGCAATGAAACGTTGTCGGCTAGCAACATCGGCGCGCCACACAGGTGAAGTCCTTCTGGAGTTTCGCTGTGCTGCGCTCAATGACCACCGCAATTATTCTTGCATCGACGCTTGCCGGCTGCACCACTCTTGGTCCCGCCTACCAGCCCCCGACCATCAGTTCGGCTGTGACCTACGGCTCGAACGTTCGCGGGGCAAAGACGATAACAGCCAAGGTGCAATGGTGGCGCGCATTCAACGACGCCACGCTCGACCGCCTGGTCGACACCGGATTGGATCAGAACCTCACCGTCGCCCAGGCCCTGGAACGGGTGGTGGCCGCTCGCGAGAGCGCCGTCTCGACCGGGCTCAACAACGTGCCGTCGGGCGCGGCGCTTGCGCAAGGTTTGGCAAGTGGCGCTACGTCCGGCGATACCGATTTCAGTGCCTCCGCGAGCGTGTCGCCCGGCTGGGAGATCGACTTGTTCGGTGGGCTGGCAAAGCAGCGTGAAGCAGCCCAGGCCACGCTGGACGCCGCCATCGAGGAGGCTAACGGGGCGCGGCTTTCATTGATCGGAGAAATTGCCCAGAACTATCTGCAGGCGCGTGGCTACCAGGATCGTCTCTATATAGCGCGCTCGACCCTCGAGAGCCAGAACCGTACGCTCAGCGTCACCCGGCAGCGAAACGAAGCCGGGCTTACGAGCAATCTCGATCTTGCACAGCTGCAGGGTGAGGTCAGCACCACTGCCGCAACGATCCCGACCCTTGAAATCGCGTTGGGCGAGGCCATCCACCGATTGGGCGTGCTGCTTGGTCAAGAACCCAAGTCTCTGCGGGCACTTTTCAGCGATGACTCGCAAGTTCCGCGGTTCAAGACTTCGGTGTCGCCCGGCGTTCCGGCAGATTTGATGCGCGATCGTCCCGACATCCGCCAGGCCGAGCGTCAGCTCGCGGCAGCGACTGCCGATATTGGCGTTGCCGAAGCCGATCTCTATCCAAGCCTGTCGCTGTCGGGAAATCTGACCGTTGCCAGCACAACCACCTGGTCCATCGGACCCGCGCTCAGCCTGCCGGTTTTCAATCGCGGGCAACTCAAGCAAACCGTGCTGATCGAGCAATCGCAAGCCCGCCAATCCTATCTTGGCTATAAGCAAACAGTGCTCGAGGCCGTCGAGGAGGTTGAAAATGCACTCGTCGGGCTGAATCGACAGCAGACACGCCGAAATCAACTCGCCAACAGTTATGCGAGTTATTCCCAGGCGACAGAACTCTCCGAGGAGCGATACGCTGCCGGTGAGACCACGCTCATCACGCTGCTGACGGCACAGCGCTCGCTCTATTCGGCGCGCGACTCCCTGGCCCAAAGCACGGTCGAGGTTGGCCTGCAGTATATCGCCCTCAGTCTTGCCCTTGGCGGCGGCTGGGACCCTTCATTGCGCTGATCAAGGCCGAAAACATGAACAAGTTTGCACTTCCATTGGTTTGCACGCTGCTTTTTTCAACTGCCGCACTTCCTGCGCTCGCCCAGCCGGCAGGCGGTCCACCCGGCGGCATGCCCGGCATGGGTGCGCGGGGACCCACCGAAGTTGGCGTTATCACCATGCAGCCGGAAGCCGCGCCTATCACCACGGTGCTTCCCGGCCGTGTCATCGCTTCCGCGACGGCAGATGTGCGTCCCCAAGTTGGTGGAGTCGTAACGCAGGTGTTTATCCGCGAAGGGCAGCAGATCGTTGCCGGGGAACCCATTGCCACCATCGACCCGTCCACCTACCAGGCCGACGTCGCGGTTGCACAGGCTTCGGTCGCCAGCGCCCAAGCTCAATTGCCCACCGCGCAGGCAACGGTCGATCGATATCAAGCCCTCGTCAATTCGGGCGGTATCAGCGAAGCTGAACTCGACACCGCTCAGGTCACGCTTGCCCAGGCCAAGGCCACCCTTGCCGGCGCACAGGCTCAGTTGCAGGTCGCCAATCTCACGCTGCAGCGGTCCACGATCACCGCCCCGATCTCGGGCATCGTCGGTACCGTCAATGTCCAGCTCGGGTCCTTGCTGACCGCGAACCAGGCCGACGGGTTGACCACCATCAGGCAGATCGATCCGGTGGACATCACGCTCGTCGAGAGCAGCGCCAACCTGCTGAGCTCCAGGCAGGCCATGCGAGACCGCCAAGCCACGCCGGACGCCGCCCGGCCCCCAATGCTCACGGTGACGCTCACGCTTGAGGATGGCACCCTCTACGACCAGAAAGGCAGCGTTTCCAGCATGGATCTGGTGGTCAGCGAAACCACCGGCACCTTCACGCTGCGCGCCAGCATGCCGAACCCCGTGCGCATGCTGCTGCCCGGCATGTTCGTGCGGGCGACCATCGATTTCGGCGAGCAGGACGGCGTTTATCTCGTCCCGCAACGCGCCGTGACCTTTGACGCGGATGGCAAGCCCACAGCCTTCTTCGTCGGTGCCGACAACAAGGTTGAGCTGCGCATACTGACCACCGAGCGAGTCGTCAACAATTCCTGGGTCGTCACGGCCGGCATTGAGTCCGGTGACCAGCTCATCATGGATGGACTGCAAAAAGTGCAGGTGGGCAGCGCAGTCAGCCCGTTGGAAGTGACCGTGGACGCCGATGGCGTGATTTACCAGGAACCGCCCCAAGCGCTGCCGCAACCAGGCTTTTCTCCCGCAGGAGCACCTCCGGCGGGCGCTGTCCCGCCCGCAGATGCGGCGGCGACGGGCGAAGCGCCTGAAACCGGCTCGGCGACCGCTCCGGCGCAACAGGGGGCCAACTGATGTCGGTTCCAGCCTCGCAGTCGCCGGCAGCCTCGGGTATGCCAACACGTCGTTCGATGTCGAGCTTCTTTATCGCTCGTCCGATATTTGCCATCGTCCTTGCCATCGTTACCTGCCTCGCCGGAGCGGTCGGCATCTATTCGCTGCCCATCTCGCAATACCCGGAAGTCGCCCCGACAACGATCACCATCCAGGCGGCCTATAGCGGTGCGACTGCCGAGGCGGTCGAGAACTCGGTGACGACGGTTATTGAATCAGCGATGACGGGGTTCTCTGACCTGCTCTATATGGAGAGCTCGTCCTCGACCGGCTCTGCCAGCGTCACCCTGACCTTCGGCAATGCGATCGATGCCGATATTGCCCAGGTTCAAGTTCAGAACAAACTGGCGCTTGTCGAGAGCAACCTGCCGGACGTCGTGCAGCAGGCAGGCCTTACGGTCAACCGTTCCGGCAGCAGCATCCTGATGGTCGGCAACATCATCTCCAAGGACGGTCGCTACACCTCGTCCGAACTCGCCGAAATCACCAGCACCACGATTGAGCCGGTGGTCGAGCAGGTCGAAGGCGTAGGCAGTATTTCGTCCTTCGGCTCCGGCTATGCCATGCGCATCTGGCTCGATCCGCTTTCATTGGCGCAATACAGCCTCACGCCAAGCGACATCACGGCGGCCATCCAGCAGCAGAACGTTCAGGTTTCGGTGGGTGCCCTGGGCTCGTCTCCGACGACGGCGGGTCAGCAATTGCGCGCCACCATGACGGCACAGTCGCAATTGCAGACCGTGGCCGAGTTCGAAAACATCATTCTAGTGTCGGGAAGCGACGGCGGCACCGTGCGGTTGAGCGACGTGGCGCGCGTTGAACTCGGGCTCGAATCCTACGGGCAGGAGTCGTCCTACAGCGGTGTCGCTTCCGCCGGCTTCGGCGTTCAACTGGCCAGTGGAGCCAACGCCATCAACACCGCCAACGGCGTACATGCGGCGCTTGACCGGCTGGCGAACACCCTCCCCGAAGGCGTGGAAGTCGTCTATTCTTATGAAACCACGCCTTTCGTGGAACTTTCGATCGAGAAGGTCATCTACACCCTGATCGAGGCGATTGCCCTGGTCTTTGTCGTCTTGCTGGTGTTCCTGCAGAACTGGCGTGCCACGCTCATTCCGATGATCGCCGTGCCGGTGGTGATGCTGGGCACGTTCGGTGTCCTTGCCATGTTTGGCTATTCCATCAATACGCTGACCATGTTCGCCATGGTGCTGGCAATCGGCCTTCTGGTCGACGACGCCATCGTCGTGGTCGAAAATGTCGAGCGCATTATGAGCGAGGAGCACATCTCGGCCCGCGAGGCGACCGAGAAGTCGATGGATGAAATTCTTGGCGCCGTCATCGGCATTGCTGCAGTGCTGACGGCGGTCTTTCTCCCCATGGCCTTCTTTTCGGGCTCGGTCGGCGTCATCTATCGCCAATTCTCCGTGACCATCGCGTCGGCCATGATTCTGTCGGCAGTCGTCGCCATCGTGCTTACCCCCGCGCTTTGCGTCTTGATGCTCAAGCCGCATGACCCCGACCGTCCACGCCGCTTCAATCTCTTTGGTTGGTTCAATACCGGCTTTGCCAATCTCACCGGCGGGTATGTCGGCGCGGTTGGACAGGTGATCCGCCGTCCTTTTGTCGTGCTGGTGGTTTTCGCTGGCCTGCTTGGCGGTGCCTATTGGCTCTATACCCAGCTGCCCACCTCCTTCCTTCCCGAAGAAGATCAGGGCGTGCTCTTGACCATTATTACCCTGCCCGATGGAGCAACCGCGGCCCGCACCCAGGCGGCGATGGACATCGTGGAGAACTACTATCTCACCCAGGAGACCGACGCGGTTGAAAGCGTATTCATGATCCTGGGCTTCAGCGTCGGCGGCGGTGGCGGTGAAAACAGCGCCATGGCCTTCGTCCGGCTGAAGGATTTCGACCAACGAAAGCAAGACCGTCTCTCCGCGTCCGCGATATCCCAGCGGGCATTGATGTATTTCTCGCAGATCCGCGATGCCCAGGTGTTTGCCCTCGCACCGCCGGCAATCCAGGGCCTGGGCACGTCCAATGGATTCGAAATGGTGCTGCTCGACCAAGCCAATAATGGGCCCGAAGCGCTTGGCGAAGCCAGCAACGAGTTGGCCCGGCTTGCAGGCCAAACCAGCGAAGTCACTAATGTGCGCGGCAATACCGGCGATCTCAACAGCCAGCTCAAAGTGGTCATCGATCAGGAGAAAGCCGGCGCCCTGGGCATCGACTTGTCGGCCGCGAACGCGGTGCTGAGCGTTGCCTTCGCCGGCGCCAACGTCAATGACTTCATCTACAACGGCGAAATCAAGCCGGTCATGGTGCAAGGCGACGCCCAGTATCGGCGGCAGCCCGACGATATCAAAAGCTGGTTTGCCAAGAACCGGGACGGCGAAATGGTGCCATTCTCTTCCTTCGCCACCACGCAGTGGGTCCAGGGCTCGGCATCGTTGGCCCGCTTCAACAGCACGCCATCGGTGTCGATGAGCGGCAACAACGCCCCTGGGGTATCTTCCGGCGCGGCCATGGACAAGATGGAGGAACTGGTTGCCGGCATGGACGGCGGCTATGGCGTCGCCTGGGAGGGTTTGTCCTATCAGGAGCGACTGTCGGGCTCGCAGGCGATCCTGCTTTACGCCGTGTCCATCCTCGTGGTTTTTCTGTGCCTCGCAGCGCTCTATGAAAGCTGGAGCATACCGTTCTCGGTTATCCTGGCCTTGCCGGTGGGCGTCGCCGGCGCCCTGCTGGCCGCTTACCTGTTCGGCCAGAGCAACGACGTCTATTTCCAGGTCGGGCTGCTCACGACGATGGGTCTGTCCGCCAAGAACGCCATCCTGATCGTCGAATTTGCCCGCGACCTGAGGGCGCAAGGCATGAGCGTCATCGAGGCCATCACTGGTGCCGCCCGGATGCGATTGCGCCCGATCGTGATGACGTCGCTCGCTTTCCTGCTCGGCGTCATCCCCCTGGCCACTTCAAGTGGCGCCGGCTCGGGCGCGCAAAACGCCATCGGCATTGGCGTCGTCGGCGGCACTCTTGCCGGCACCTTGCTCGGCATCTTCTTCGTTCCGGTCTTCTTCGTCCTCATTGGCAGGGCGTGGTCGAAGGCCTGAACGAGAACCGGGGCAGCTCCACCGCGCTGCCCCGGCCCACCGGATCACGCTACGACTGCCCGTGCTCGTCCCCGCTTTTGGTGGTGCTGCGCAGGACGGTGCTGAGGGCGCCCGACAGGAAATCGGCCACGCGGCGAATGCGGGCATTGCTGCGAACCTCCTCGCTCATGACCAGCCAGACCGGCAGGGCGCCCAACCGCAGCCCGCCATCGACCTGTTCGAGTTCGGGATGGCGCTTTGCCAGAACCACCTGAGCGATCCCGATGCCCGTGCCTGCCAGCAGCAGGTTCCAGGTCAGCATGCCATCATCGGTTCGCAGCGCAAATTCCTCGCGGGTCAGGTGGATGTCGTGGCCGGCAAAAGCGCGGATGAGGAGGTCGCTGCGATCAAGACCGATGAGATCGTGCTGCCGGAGATCGTGCTTTGAAGCCACCCGGCCACGGCGTTCGAAATAGTCGCGCGTAGCAAACAGCCCCATAGCCGTGTCTCCGAGCTTGCGGGCGATAAGGGCGTTCTGCGTCGGATCGGCCATGCGAATAGCGATGTCGGCATCCCGGCGAAGCAGGTTCTGGTTGGCGTCAGAGGCGACAATCTCGATCTGTATGCTCGGCTCGGCCTGCCGCAGGGCGGCAACAATTGGCGGTAGCATGAGGTTGGCGACGATGACCGATGCCGTGATCCTTACGGTACCGAACAGCTGCTGCGAGCGCCCTTGGGCCTTTAAACTCAACGCCTCTGCCGCTGCCCCCATGGCACGCGCATCATCGATCAGGCCCAGCGCTGCCTTCGTGGGGTCCAGTCCCTGCGCAGACCGCGTGAACAGGATCACCCCGAGCGCCGTCTCCAGTTCGCGAATGTGCCGGCTCAACGTCGGCTGTGTCGCCCCCATGCTTCTGGCTGCCGTGGACAGCGAGCCGCTCTCCACCACAGCTAGGAAAGATCGCAGCAGCGTCCAGTCGAGGGTATTCATTTTTGGAACGACGCTATCTTTTATTGCCCGATTATTATCCGAAAATAAGGCAGCTACATTAGTGAGGTCAACAGAACAGATCGCGGCCCTGACCGGCGATCCAGATCAAAACGCAGAAACGGAAACATCATGAACACCACCGCAACCCAGACCCAGTTCATCTCCACCGAGGGCGGCCGCATCGCCTTCGAGGATACCGGCGGCAACGGCCCCGCGATCCTTGCCATTCCCGGCATGGGCGATCTGCGCTCCGAGTATCGCCTGATCCGGCCGGCCCTGCAGCAGGCCGGCTACCGGGTGATCACCATGGATGCCCGCGGCTTCGGCGAAACCTCCGCCAAGTGGACCGATTTCTCTGCCCGCGCCGTCGGCCGCGATGCAGTTGCGGTCCTCAAGCACCTCGGCACCGGCCCGGCCACCATCATGGGCAATTCATTCGCTGCCGGGTCCGCGCTTTGGGCTGCCAAGGATGCACCGGAGCAGGTCAACGGTGTCGTGCTGCTGGGGCCGATCGTCCGCGATCTCCAAGCGTCCTTCGTGCAGAAACTGTCGGTGAAAGTCGGCTTTGCCGGGCCCTGGCGCGTCGGCTTCTGGACCATGTACTGGGACAGCCTGTTTCCCACCCGCAAGCCCGCCGATCACGCCGAGGTCAAGTCGGCCATTACGCAGAACTTGCGGGAGCCGGGACGCATGGATGCCCTTCTGGCCATGCTGTCCCTGTCCAAGGCCGATACGGCGGCCATTCTCGAGGCAACCCACGTGCCCGCGCTTATCGTAATGGGCACCAAGGACCCGGACTTTAACGACGCGGTCGAAGAAGCCCGCATGCTGGCGGGCAAGCTCAATGCCGAAACCATGATCGTCGATGGTGCCGGCCATTATCCCCATGCCGAAATGGCCGATCTGGTCGCGCCGCGCATCCTGTCGTTCATCAAGGCCCTGTAGGACGACGTAGCAGCCGCAGGGCATGAACGATCACTTTCGGCCTCCTTGCTCAATAACCCAGTGCCATGCCGTCCTTGCGATGGTCAGATCCGCCGATCAGCAAGCCCCTGGCGTGATCGATGAAAATGGCCTGGCAGCCGCCGATCGGATCGGTCGCCCAGGCGGTGCGGTGGCCGCGCGCCACGAGATCATCGCGCACGGCCGCGCCGAAGCTGGGCTCGAGGGTCAGCAGGCCATCGAAGGCAAAGCTGCGCGGCGCTTCGTTGGCGCGCTGGGGATCGTAGCCGCGATCGAGGACGTGGCTGAGGAAGTGGGCATGGCCGGTCGCCTGGAACTGGCCGCCCATGACGCCGAACGGCATGACGGGAGTGCCGTTCTTCATCAATAGTCCGGGAATGATGGTATGCAACGGCCGCTTGCGCGGTGCCAGTTCGTTGGCATGACCGGCGGTCAGCGAGAAGCCGCTGCCGCGGTTCTGCAGCAAGACGCCGCTATCGGGAGCGTAGATGCCGCTGCCGAAGCTGGCAAAGATGGAATTGATCAGCGAAACGCTGTTACGATCGCGATCGACTACAGTAAGATAGACCGTGTCGCTATGCACCGGGCCATCCCAGATTTCGGGAGCCGACGCCTGGTCTAGGCGGATTTTGCGGCGCAGGCCGTCAATATGGCTGTCGGCAAGAATGTCCTCGACGCTGACCGTCATATGGGCCGGGTCGGCCAGCAGGGTGTCGCGAAGGCGGTAAGCGCCCTTGGTCGCCTCCGCGAGCAGGTGGATGCGGTCGGCCTCGCTGACGGCACCGTCCGACAAGTCAAAACCATCGAGAATGCGGGCGATGACCAAGGCGGCTAGCCCTTGGCCATTGGGTGGGCATTCCAGAATGTCATGGCCGCGAAACGCGGCGCTGATCGGGGCAGTCTCGAAGCCGCGATAGGTGACAAAATCTTCGATCGTATGTGTTCCGCCCAGGGCACGGAGCGTGGCGGTGATTTCCGCGGCGACAGCGCCGTCGTAAAAAGCATCGCGGCCACGGGTAGCGACAGCCCGTAAGGTTCGGGCCAAGGCCGGGTTGGCGAAGCGATCGCCGGTGCGCGGCACCTTGCCGCCGGGGGTGAACTGCGCGCGGGCGGGCGCATGATGCTCGAGGCGGGAGCGATAACGCGCCCAATCGGACGCCACGCGGCCAGTGACGCGGAAACCGTTTTCCGCCAAGGCAATAGCCGGCGCCAGAAGCTGGGGCAGTTCGAGCCGGCCATAGCTGGCCGAGAGCTGGCACCAGGCGTCCACGGCGCCGGGAATAGTGACGGCATGCGGCGATGCTTCGGGAATGACCGTCAATCCGGTGGCCCGTAGCGCCTCGGAGGATACGCCAGCCGGTGCCCAGCCCGAGCCATTGAAGGTGGTGACGGGTCGGCCATCGGCCGGGGCGACAATGGCGAAACAGTCGCCGCCGATCCCGGTCATGGCGGGCTCGACCACGCATTGCACGGCGACTGCCGCAATTGCGGCGTCCATCGCATTGCCACCGGCGCGCAAGATGTCGATGGCAGTCAGCGTCGCCAGGGGATGCGAAGTGGCGGCCATGCCGTTTTCGCCCAGCGCAGCCGACCGGCCCGGCATGATGTAGTCACGTTCCAGCATGATGTCTCCGCACGTAGGATATTGCAGTTCAGGCGGCGGGCATTCGGGTTTCGACCAGCTCGGCCCAATAGGATGCGCCGGAGGGGATGGCCTCGTCGTTGAAATTGTAGAGCGGATGGTGCACGTCGGCCGTGTCGCCATTGCCGATCTGGATGTAAGCGCCGGGGCAAGCTTCCAGCATATAGGCAAAATCCTCGCCGCCCATGATGGCCGGTGCGTCGACCACGGCGCGACCGGAGACCTTGCGCGCCACCTCCGCGGCATATTCGGTTTCGGTCTCTGCATTCACCATCGAGGGATAACCGCGCTCCCACAACGTCGTGGCGGTGCCACTAAAGACAGTAGCGGTCTGGCCGGCGATGGCAATCAGGCGCTCCTCCGCCATGGCGCGAATGGCCTTGTCGAAGGTGCGCACCGTGCCGCGCAATTGTACCCGCTCGGGGATGACGTTGTAGGCCTCGCTCTCGGTGCGAAAACTGGTGACCGAGACCACCACGGAGTGCTGCGGGTCGGTATTGCGCGAGGCGATGGTTTGTAGTGCGAGGACGATATGGCTGGCGATGACGGTGGTGTCGATCGTGACATGCGGCTTGGCCGCGTGGCCGCCCTTGCCGGTGACGTCGATGGTGAAATTGTCCGTCGCTGCATAAAAAGCGCCGGGCCGGATCGAAAAACTACCGACGGGCAGGCCGGGCTGGTTGTGCATGCCATAGACTTCCTTGATCGCGAAGCGCTCGATCAGGCCGTCATTGACCATGGCTTGACCCCCTGCGCCACCTTCTTCGGCGGGTTGGAAGATGACCGCCACGCTGCCGTCGAAATTGCGCGTTTCGGCCAGGTATTTAGCGGCGCCGAGCAGCATGGCGGTGTGGCCGTCATGGCCGCAGGCATGCATCTTGCCCGGCGTCCTGGAGGCATAGGGCAGGCCGGTGGCCTCGAGAATTGGCAGCGCATCCATATCGGCGCGTAGGCCAACGACATGCCCGCGCGTATTCATGCGGCCCTTGATCACGCCGACTACGCCGGTGCGTCCAATGCCTTCGACCACCTCGTCACAGCCGAATTCGCGCAGCTTGGAGGCCACGGTCGCCGCGGTGCGGTTGGTGTCGTACATCAGTTCGGGATATTGGTGGATGTCCTGGCGCCATGCGGTGATCTCAGCATGCAGGTCGGAAACGCGGTTCTTGATCGGCATTGTCTGCTCCTAGAGTTCTAGTTCTGCTGTTGCAGCACGAAATGGCCGGGGCTCACTTCGTCATAGGTGGATGGCGCGGGCATATGCCCTACCGGAAACACCGGCGAGGCAATGGCGCGGAAACTGCGGTCGTCATGCAACCGGCGTTGCCGCGGATCGGCGATCGGCACAGCCGCAAGCAGCGTGCGGGTATAGGGGTGACTGGGATTTTCGAACACATCGGCGCGAGTGCCCAGTTCGACGATGCGCCCCAGATACATCACCCCGATATGGTGCGACACCCGCTCGACCACGGCCATGTCATGGCTGATGAACAGGAAGGACAGGCCCAGATCGCGCTGCAACTGCATCATCAGGTTGAGGATTTGGGCGCGCACCGACACGTCGAGCGCCGAGACCGCCTCGTCGGCGACGATCAGCTTGGGGCTGGTCGCCAGCGCCCGGGCAATGGCGACGCGCTGGCGCTGGCCCCCCGAAAGCTCGTGCGGAAACCGGCGCATGAAGGCGCGCGGCAATTCCACCCGGTCGAACAGATCGGCCACCATGTCGTCGAGCGCACTGCCCGAGGCGATGGCGAAATTGATCAGCGGCTCGCTGACCTGGTCGCGCAGGCGCATATAGGGATTGAGTGAGGCGAACGGGTCCTGAAACACCATCTGCATGTCGCGGCGCGCGCGGCGCAGATCGGCGGCGCGCAGCGCCCGCACGTCCCAGCCGTCAAGCGTGACCGAGCCGGAATGGGCTTCGATCAGGCGCAGGATCGAGCGGCCGGTGGTGGACTTGCCACAGCCCGATTCACCGACCAGCGCCAGCGTTTCCCCAACATTGACGGAGAAACTCACATCTTCGACGGCGTGCACATTGGCGGTCGTCAGGCGCAGCGGGCCGCCCTTGATCGGAAAGCGCGTGGTGAGGTTCTTGACCTCCAGCAACACCCTCGGGGCGCGGACGGCGGCTTGTGTCGCCTCGACGATCGGCGCCGCCGTCGCGCCCATGATCGGCATCGGCTCGGGCGCCGCCTTGCCGGTCATCGCACCGAGCTTGGGCACGGCGGCGAGCAGGGCGCGGGTATAGTCCTCGCGCGGGGTCTCGAAGATTTCGTTGACCGGCCCTTCCTCCACGATATTGCCGCGATACATGACCACGACACGGTCGGCCATCTGCGCCACCACGGCCATGTCGTGCGTGATGAACAGCACGGCCATGTTGTTTTCGCGCTTGAGGCGATCGATCAGGCCCAGGATTTCGGCCTGGATGGTCACGTCCAGCGCCGTTGTCGGCTCATCGGCGATCAGCAGGCGCGGTTCGCAGGCCATGGCCATGGCGATGACGACGCGCTGGCGCATGCCGCCCGAGAGTTCGTGTGGATATTGTTTGAGGCGCCGCTCCGGCTCGGGGATACGCACCGATTGCAGCAACTCCAGCGCCTTGGCATGAGCGGCCTCGCCGCTGAGGCCCTTGTGCACCTTCAGACCGTCGGTGAGTTGCCGCTCGATGGTAAAAACCGGGTTGAGTGACGTCATCGGCTCCTGAAAGATCATGCCGATTTCGTTGCCACGGATCGAGCGCATCTCCTCTGGACTGGCCTTGGTGACGTCGATGACCTCGCCGCTGGCGCGGGCAAAGCGCAGGCTGCCGCCGGTAATGCTTCCGCCGCCGAATTCGACCAGCCGCATCAGCGACAGCGAAGTCACCGATTTGCCCGATCCGCTCTCGCCCACGACGCAGACAGTCTCACCCGGACGGATGGCGAAACTGACATCCTCGACGCCGACCACGGTCGTGCCGTCGATTTTGAACTCGACGCGCAGCCTCTCGATGGACACCAGCGGGGCAGGCGCGGCGATCGTTGTGTAGGGCATGACGGGCTCCATTATCGTGCCCTCGGGTCGAGCACGTCCCGCAGCACGTCGCCGAACATGTTGAGGCCGAGCACGGTCAGCGCCACGGCGATGCCGGGCACCAGCGCGGTCCAGGGCGCCACGTCGAGATAGTCGCGCGAGGCCTGGATCATCAGGCCCCAGGACGATTGCGGCGGTTGCGTGCCCAGGCCCAGGAACGACAGCCCGGCTTCCGCCAGGATCGCTAAGGCCAGGCTGATCGTCGCCTGGACAATGATCTGCGGCATGATATTGGGCAGGATATGCCGGATGATCATCTGTACGTCATTGGTGCCCGAAGCGCGCGCCGCCTCGACATAGGGCATCTGGACCACACGCAGCGCCTCGCCGCGCACGATGCGGGCAAGAAACGGGGTAAAGGCGATGCCGATGGCGATGATGGTGTTCTGCAGGTTCGGTCCCAGCATGGCACTGATGGTCAGCGCCAGTAGTAAGGCGGGGAAGGCCAGCAGCGTATCGACCAGGCGCATCAGCACGTTGTCGACATGGCCGCGCGCATAGCCCGAAATGATGCCGAGCGGCAGGCCGATGACGATACTGGTGACGACGGCTGCCAGTGCGATGGTCAGCGAGGTCTGCGCCCCCAGCACGACGCGGAAGAACAGATCGCGTCCGAGCTGATCGGTGCCGAACGGGTGGGCAAAAGTCGGGCCGCTGAGCCGGGCGCGCATATCCATGCGGGTGGCGAAATCGGCGGGAACGAGCATCGGGCCGAGAATGGCGACGAGCAGCATCAGGCCCAGCAAAGCGATGCCGATCAGGCCCTTGGTGGTGAGGAAACGCTTCACTGCACTCACCCCAACCGCACGCGTGGATCGACAAGCAGATAGAACAGATCGACGAGGAAATTGGTCAGCATCACCACGGCCGCAATCAAGAATACCGAGGCCTGGATCAGCGGCACGTCCCGGTTGAGCAGCGCCTGATACGTCAGCCAGCCCATGCCGGTATAGCCGAACAAGGTTTCCACCACGATGATCGAGCCGAACAGATAGCCGATCTGCAGGCCCGCGATCGTTGCCACCGGCCCGATGGCATTGGCCAGGGCGTAGCGCCACACGACGGTGCGTTCGGACAGGCCCTTGGCGCGGCTGACGCGGATGAATTCCTGACCCAGAATACCCACCATGGTCGAGCGCGTCATGCGGGTCAGATGCGCCATCAGCCCCAGCCCCAAAGCCAGGGCGGGCAAAAAGGCGTGGTAGATGGACTGGGTGAAATCCTCGCCCGGATCGCTGAACCCGCTGGAAGGAAACCAGCCCAGGGTGCGTGCGAACAACAGGATCAGCATGATGCCCCAGAAGAAATCCGGCAAGCTGACACCGAACAGGGCTGCGCTGGAGCTGACCGTATCCTGCCACTTGTCGCGATGGACCGCCGACCAGACGCCAAGCGGCACCGCCACAGCCAGCGCAATGGTCATCGACATGACGACGATGATGGCGCTGGCGGTGGCCTTCTGCAGCAGCAGCGTCGCGATCGGCACCTTGAAGATCAGCGAATTGCCCCAGTTTCCGGTCAGCATGCCGCCGATCCAGTGGAGGTATTGGATATAGATCGGATCGTTCAGCCCCAGCGATTCCCGCAATCCGGCCAGCGCCTCGGGATTGCTCTGGGTCCCCATGATCATCATCGCGACATCGCCCGGCAGGATATTGGTGACCGCGAAGGTAATCATCGAGATCAGCAGCAGCGTCAGCACGATGGAGAGCGTGCGATTGAGGAAATAGCTCATGCGGCCTGCCTGAATAAGGGTCGGTCAAGATCGACCGGTCCACCGAAGCGGGCCGGCCGGCGCGAAGTAGGTCAGGCCTTGAGCCAGACCTTGTGGAACTGCAGCGCGTTGCCGTTCGGATGCACGAGCGTATCAAGCCCGCCGACGCTGGTCTGGGCCGCGGCCGAGCCGTTGCGGAACCAGATGACCACGTCGAGCGCCTCATCGAACACGCGCTGCTGCACCTGCTTGTAGATATCGGCGCGCGCCGTGCCGTCGACGGTGACGCGGGCGCGTGTGACCAGCTCGTCGATGACCGGGTCGTTGATGTGGCGATAGTTGAAACCACCGGTCGAGTGATAAAGGCTGTAATAGAGAAAGTCGGATTCCCACAGGCCGAAGAAGTTCATCATCGACATCTCGAAGTCCTTGTCGGTCCACACCTGGCTCAGCCAATCGGCCCAGGTGAGTTGCTCGATGGTCAGCTCGACCCCGGCCTCGCGGAACCATTCCACCAGGATTTGCGCCGCTTCGATGTGATAGGGATAATTGGTCGTGGCTTTGAACACGATCTTGAGCGCGCCGGGGGCATAGCCGGCTTCGGCGAGCAGCGCCTTGGCTCCGGCGATGTCCTGCGCGCGGTTGAGCAGGGCGGTATTATAGGCCGAGGAGGTCGGATAGCTGGGTGATGCGGTGATCTTGCCCTGGCCCCACAGCGCGCCCTGCAGCAGCAGTTCCTTGTCGATGACCATGTCGAAAGCCTGGCGAACCTTGGGATTCTTGAACGGCTCGAAATCGTTGTTCATGTTGATGAAATCGAAATTCAACGGGAACCACGACACGGTTTGCAAGCTGGTGTCGCCCTTGATCTCTTCCATCCGGTCGGGCGGAATATCGTTGATCATGTGCAATTCACCGGTTCGCAGCCCGGTCAGGCGCACGGTCGGCTCGGTAATCTCGCGGGCAACGACGCCATCAAGATAGGCCGGGCCATCCCAATACTCGTCGAACCGCGCCAGGGTAACGGCATTGCCGGCCTCGTAGCTGACGAACTTAAACGGACCCGCGCCGGTCGGCGTCGTGCCCTGGATGTCGCCCGAGTCCTTAGGCATGATGACGCCGGCGCCGTTTTCGGCCAGGCGCGACAGGAATGGCGCATTGATCTGGCTCATCTTGATGACCAGCGTCATCTCATCAGGGGTTTCCATCGAGGCGACATTGTTGAACACTTCGAAATTGACCGCGCCGGTCGCCGGGTCCTTGCAGCGTTCGAACGAATATTTGGCGTCGGTCGCCGTTAGCGTCGCGCCGTTGTGGAACTTGACCCCTGGCCGCATCTTGAACGTGTAGGTCAGCCCGTCGGGGGCCTCCTCGAAGCTTTCGGCCAGTCCCGGAATGACGTTGAGGTTGGCGTCCACCGTGACGATGGAAGAATGCACGTTCTGCAGCACGCGGCTGGTCGAAGCGGTGCCGGTTTGGTGCATATCGAGGTTCTGCACCGTTTCGGAATGCCCCCAGATCAGCGTACCGCCGGTAACCGGCGTTTCCTGGGCCACGACCGAGAGGGTGGTGAGGTTGGTGAACACGGCGGTGCTGCCCATGAGGGCGGCGGTCGACATCAGAAAATCCCTGCGCTTCATGATCGATCCCTGCGGTTGAAGTAATCGGCCGGTGCTCCGGACGAAGTGGCGAAAGACATGCGACCGGTCCCGCTATTTGCGGGCTTCTGATAACGGGCCTGGCGATGTTCCGCTCAGGCGGCAAAGCCTGGGCGGCGGCTGGCGACATCGAGCTCACGCTCCAGCGCCATGCCCAGATTGAGGATCGTCCCCTCGTCGAACAGCCTGCTCCAGAGCGATATGCCCTGTGGCACGGTGAAAGTCGGGCCGGATGTATTTTCGTCGCCCACCGTCAGCTTGCCCGAGCCCAGCGAGGCCAGGGCGCGCGAGCCCAGTTCCAGAAATCCTGCGCGCAGATGCAGGCAGGGATGCCCGGTGAAATTGCTGGCGATCAGCATTGGCCCGGTCATGAACGGCCCGATCAGGGCATCGACTCGATTGAACACGCCGTCGAGCGCTTGCATCACCTGATAGCGCAGCCGGTCGAGCTGGATATGATCGACCGCCGAAAGGAACCGCGCCTTGCGGAAGGTATTGGGCCAGGCGCCGTCGTCCTGCCAGGTCAGCGTGTCGTCGCGCCCGCTCAGCGTGAGTTCCTCAAACGCCGCGGCGGCTTCTGCGTAAAGGATGTTCATCAGCGCGCCATAGGGCAGGTCGGGCAGGGTGACTTCCACCACTTCGATGCCGAGCCGGCGCGCCGCCGCCAGAGCGGCATGGTCGACCGCGGTAGCGCCCTCGCCAAAAGCATCGGGGATATAGCCCAGCGTGATGCCGGCAATTCCAGCGCCGGCGTCGAAATTGAACGGCGCGTCGATCGAAGAGCGATCCGCCAGGTCGCCACCGTTGATGGCTTTGAGGACAATGGCGGTATCCTCGACCGACCGGCAGATCGGGCCGACCTTGTCGAGCGACCAGCATAGTGCCATGCCCCCCGCGCGAGACACGCGGCCGAAGGTGGGGCGCAGACCCGTCGTGCCGCAGCGCTGGCTGGGCGAGGTGATCGAGCCCAGCGTCTCGGTACCGATGGCGAAAGCGCAGAGCGCCGCTGCCGTCGCCGAGGCCGAGCCGGCACTGGAGCCGCTCGAGCCTTCATTGAGGTTCCATGGATTGCGGGTCACCCCGCCATACCAGATATCGTTATAGGCCAGCGCCCCCAGCGTCGTCTTGCCGAGCAGAACCGCGCCCGCCGCGCGCAGCATGCCCACGATGCTTGCATCGGTCTCTGGCACGCGGTCGCGGAACGGCTCGGCGCCCCAGCCGGTGACGATGCCGGCCGTATCGAACAGGTCCTTGAGCCCGTAGGGAATGCCGTGCAAAGGCCCCAGGTTGACCCCGGCCCGCAACAGCGCATCAGCCGCATCGGCTTCGGCCAGTGCGCGTTCGGGCGTCACCATGGCAAAGCATTCGAGCTTGGGATCAAGCAACGTGATGCGCGCCAGATAGATTTCCGTCAGCCGCCGGCTGGTCAACGTACCCGCGCCGAGCCAGGCGGCAAGCTGGGTAATGGGTGCGAAAGCGATATCCTCGTCATCTCCGGGAGCGGTCACGCTGGCTGGAGTGCTGAACCGCGTGCCCTTGGCCGACGGCAGGCTGAAACCGGGCAGGCGCGGATCAAAGCGCGATGCCATGGGCACGCCATTGTCCAGCGGCGTTGCGCGGCGCAACGCCGCCGAGGCAATCTGGCCCTCCAGATTGTCCACCATCTGCTGCCGCTCACTGGCGCTATAGGCCACGCCCAGCACCCGTTCCGCCGCTTCGATATCGTTTGTGGTCAGCGGCTGCGTCATGTGGGCTGCTCCCTAGGATTGGGCGAGGTAGGAGATTGGGGTCGGGGGCGGCGTGCCGAAGAGCTTGGTGATATTGCCCATCAGTGTCGACAAATGGTTGTGCATGGCCCGGCCGGCGGCGTCGGCCTGGCCAGCCGCGATCGCCTCGATAATGGCGCGATGCTCGCCATCGCTGACCTTGAGCGTTTCGAGCGAGCGCGCCTTGGCCCGCATCTGGCGCCAAGTCTCGCTGGTGCGCACTTCGTCGAGCAGGGCGACCATCGTCATCAGCGGACGATTATGCGAGCACTCGGCAATCAGGCGGTGCAGCGCACCGTCCCACAATTCCGTACTGTCGGCATCGCGTGACTCGGCCACCCGACCCGCCAGATGGCGCATGCGGGCGATATCGTCGGGCAGGGCGCGACTGGCGCAGAGCGACGCCAGCATCGGCTCGATACAGAGCCGCGCCTCCATGACCTGGATCGGCGTTGTATCGCCAACGAGCGCCGCTGCCACCACGCCGGCAGGATCGGGTTCCCGCCCGGCAAACGTGCCCTTGCCTTGCCGCCGCCACACCAGCCCTTCGGCTTCGAGGGACTCGATCGCCAACCGCACGGCCCGCCGGCTGACAGCCAGATTGACGCAAAGTTCTCGCTCAGTCGGCAGCCTGCCCTCGGCCCCAAGCGCGCCACTCCTGATGAGGTCCATCAGGCGGGACCGCACGATCAAGGAATTATTGCTGACGCCTTGGCTATCCATCTGCTTCAGCAAGGCCCGAACCAATTTTACATTGGTACAAAGCTTACCGGGGCGTTAAAGCGAGTCAATGGCTAATTTTACAGCGACAGAGTTTTCTGGCGTATTTTGAGGCAAACTCCTGTTAAGCACTTGGACATGTTGTTAAAAATTTTGGCTATCAGGCTTCAGCCGCTGACCTGAATCTTGGAAATCCTTTGCTGCCACATCGCGAGCCTTTCCAGACCATGCCAGGTTGCTTCATTAAGCCGGCTGTTGCCGCGTTACGAAAACTCACTTGAAGGCAATCGCCGTCAGCCCTGCTTGAGTCATTCTTGACAAGTTGTCCGCACAACAGGACAAATTCGGTTTGCCGGATTGGAGACTGCCATGCATCTGTCGATGTGGACATACCCTTGGGACGTTCAGGATTTGACGCCGCAGCGCGCGGTCGACGATTTGGCAGGGAGCGCCGGCCTGAACTGCATCAGCCTTGCAACGTCTTACCACGCCGGTCGCTTCCTGCAGCCGCGCAGCCCGAAGCGGAAATCCTACTATCCCGAGGATGGCACGATTTATTTCCGGCCGACGCCCGCGCTGTGGGAAGGGCTGGTGATCCAGCCCAAGCTTGCGGATGTGGTTGCCCACGACGACGTCTTGGCTGATCTGGTGCGCCGTCGCGATAGGGGCGGCATGAAAGTGTCGTGCTGGACCGTTTGCCTGCACAATACCAGGTTGGGCATGCTGCATCCCCACGCCGTCACGCGCAATGCCTTTGGCGATCCCAACTACTACAATCTCTGCCCCTCTAATCCAGATGCGCGGGCCTATGTGACGACCTTGGTCCAAGACGTTACGCATGGCTACAAGCCCGACGTGATGGAACTTGAAAGCCCCTCTTTCATGGGCTTTGCCCACGAATTCCATCACGAAAAAGATGGCGTCGGCATGGTTGCCGAAGACGACTTCCTGTTATCGCTGTGCTTCTGCCCGTCCTGCATTGAACGCGCCGCCAAGGCTGGCGTCGATGCCGAACAGGCGCGAGCGACGGTGCGACAATGGATCCTGGACATGAGCGAGCGGGAGATCCCGGCGGCGCGCTGGCCCGACTTTCCGGCGGCCGGGCTCGATGTGTTCAAGCCATGGCCAGAGGTTCATGCCTATCTGATGTGGCGGTTCGAGCCGGTGACCAGCCTGGTGCGCGACATCCGCGAGCGCGCCTTCGGCGGCACGAAGGTCTATCTCATCGATCTCAAGGATGGCTGGCTTGGCGGTTGCGACATTGCCCAGATCGGCAAGGTTTGCGACGGCGCTATTCTGTGTGCCTATTGGATGGAGCCTGCGGCCGTCGAGGCACTCATGCGCGAAGGCCGCCTGGCGCTCGGGCCGGACAAATATCTTGGCGCCGGGTTCCGGGTGTTCTATCCGGAAATGCCGTCGTCCGAAGCGCTGATCGATCGCAGCAGGGCCGCCATTGCCGGTGGAGCCAACGGTATCAACTTCTACAATTACGGCCTGATCCCTGAAAAGCGCCTGGGCTGGGTGCGCCGAGCCGTGGACGCCATCAATGGCTGATTGCCTCTAAATGCACCACAAAACGATGCCGCCGGAATTTTGATCGGTCAGCTTGACTCGTTGTATGGACAAGATAGCATCTTGCTCGAGATGAGGGTCGCCATCGCTTCACCTGCGACCAGTCGAAGGGAGCTTTCAATGCACAAAAGGATGATGGGAATCCTTTCTGCGGCTGTGATGATCGCCGGTATGGCGACGTCGGCGTTGGCTGCGGACAAGTACACGATTGGCTACGACAATTATTTCATGGGCAATAGCTGGTCTGTCCAGCTGGCAGCCGAATTCAAGGCCGAGGCCGAGCGCATGGCCGATCGCGTCGATGTGGTTTACGTCGAAAGCGAGGGCAAGACGGAAAAGCAGATCTCCAATATCGAGGATCTGATCACCAAGGGCGTTGATGCCATCATCACCACGCCCAATTCGCCGACCGCAATGATCCCGGTGTTGAAGAAGGCCCGCGCCGCCGGCATCAAGGTCGTGCTGCTGGCCTCCACGATCAAATCGCAGGATTATGATGCGCTGCTGACCGTCGATGACGTGGCAATCGGCACAGCCGGTGCCACCTGGCTGGTCGATCAACTCGGCGGCAAGGGCAAGATCATCGCGCTGAACGGTATCGCCGGCATCTCCGTCAGCGACGATCGGTTTAACGGCGCCAAGGCCGTTTTCGATGCCAATCCCGGCATTCAGATTCTATCGGCCGTCGATGCCTCTTGGGACTATGCCCAGGGCAAGCTTGCCGTGTCGAACCTGCTCGCCGCCAATCCGGAATCGACGGGGTGTGGTCGCAGGGCGGCGCCATGACCCTGGGCGCCATCGACGCTTTCGAAGCGGCCCAACGTCCACTGGTGCCGATGACCGGCGAAGACAACAATGGCTATCTCAAGCGCTGGAAAGCTCTGGAATCCACCGGCTTCAAGTCGATCGGCACGGCTAAGCCAACCTGGCTTGGTTCCGAGGCTCTCAAGGTCACGGTGGACCTGCTTGATGGCAAGGATGTTCTGCGCGACACCCTCCTGCCGGTGCCCACCATTACCGAGGCCAATATCGACGAGTATGTGAAGCCGGATCTGTCGGACTCGTTCTGGGCCAGCACGCGCCTCAGCGATGACCAGGTCAAGGCGACCTTCGCCAACTGATGTTTCGGGCCGGGCAGGTTTTCTGCCCGGCCCCTGCCAACCGGACCGATGCTTATGTCTTCACCGCCATTGCTATCGCTGGCCGGCGTCTCCAAATCGTTCGGCACCAACAAGGTGCTCAAGGACGTGTCCTTCGCCGTGCACCCGGGCGAAGTGCTGAGTCTCATTGGTGAAAACGGTGCTGGCAAGTCGACGTTGATGCATATCATTGCCGGTACCTTCGCTGCCGATAGCGGCGAGGTGCTGTTCGATGGCGCCAGCTATCGTCCGTCATCGCCCAAGGCTGCCCGCGCGCGTGGTGTGGCGCTCGCCCTGCAGGAAACATCTGTCCTGCCCGACCTGACGGCGGCGGAGAACGTCTTTTTCGGCTCCGAACCTCGCAATCGGCTTGGCCTCATCGACCAGGGTGCCCTCCACAGGGCCGCCGCAAGCCTGTTTGACGACCTTGGATTTACCTTACGGCCCGACCAGCTCGGCGGTGCCCTGTCGGCGGCAGAGCGGCAGATGGTGGAGATCGCGAAGGCGGCCCGGCTCGAGCCCAGGCTGCTGATCCTCGACGAACCCACGGCGTCGCTGTCCGCGCATGAGGCAAATCTTGTCCTCGCCGTCATGCGCAGGCTGACCGAGCGCGGCGGCTCGGTCATCTTTATTTCCCACCGCCTCGACGAAGTTCTGGTTGCCGGCGATCGGGCTGTCGTGCTCAAGGACGGTGTTCTCACCCTCGACGCCGAGCGCGGCACCTTTGATCGCGACAGCCTGGTCAAAGCCATGGTCGGCCGAACCCTGGTCGATGTGTTTCCCCGGCGCCCCTCGGGCATAGCGGCCAATGAGGTCCGCTTCAGCGTCGATAACGGCCAGGCCAAGGGCCTCAAACCGATCAGTTTTGCCGTAAGGATGGGAGAGATCGTGGGCTTCGCCGGTCTCGAAGGGCAGGGCCAGCGTCCACTGGCGTATGCCCTGGCTGGCGTTGCCCCATTCAAGGCCGGCACGGTCAGGCTCGAGGGCAAGCCGCTCGATCTCTCCAGCCCATCTGCGGCCATCCAAGCCAGCATCGCGACCATTCCCGATGATCGCAAGCATGAAGGCCTGGCCCTCGATCTGCCAATCAAGATGAACATGAGCCTGTTCGCGCTGTCGAGGCACACCCGATGGGGTGTGCTCCCGCTGCGGGCCGAACGCGAATTTGCCGAGGCGGCGCGCGACCGCTTCATGATCCGTTCGACCGGCATCAATCAGAATGTGCGTCAGCTCTCCGGCGGCAACCAGCAGAAGGTGGTCTTTGCCCGCTGGCTTGCCGAAACGCCGAAGGTGCTGGTGCTCTACGAGCCCACCAAGGGCGTCGATATCAACGCCAAGACCGAAATCTACCGGCTGGTCGGCGAACTGACCGAACAGGGCGTATCCGTTGTTCTGATCAGTGCCGACATGCTCGAACTCATCGGCCTTTGCGACCGCATCAATGTTCTTTACGAGGGCGCAATTTCGGGCAGCCTCGATCGCGCGGAATTTTCCGAGGAAGAGATCATGCGCCTGGCTGCGGGCCCCCTCGAGCAGGGAGCCCTGCATGCCTTGGGTTAAAGGCTCCATCCGCTTCAATCTCAGCCTGGCCTTACCCTCTCTGGTGCTGGCACTGCTGGTAGCGCTGATCGTCGGTTTTTATACGCCATCCTTCCTGCTCGCCGGCAACCTGGGCAATCTCGTCAATCGCGTCGTTCCCCTCGGCCTGGTGGCCCTGGGAGAAGCTATGGTGTTGTTTGCCGGGCGCATCGATCTGTCCCTGGGCGCCATCATGAGCCTGGCGACTGCTCTGATGGCGACGCTGTCGGTGCAGATCGGCTGGCTCGCCATCCCGGTCGCGCTGGCCGGCGGTGCACTATGCGGCCTTTTTACTGCTGCCGGCATCGTGCTGCTGCGCGTCAATCCGCTGATCATGACGCTGGCCACCAGCGCAGTGGTCAAGGGCGTCACGCTGCTGATTCTCCCATCGCCGGGCGGCGAGGTCGATTACACCTGGTACGAGCTGTTCTTTGGCATGGACGAGCCGCTCGGGCTGCCGCTCTATCTGATCCTCTCCGTTTTCCTCATTGCCTTCGTGGTGCTCGGCTGGACCCGCTTTGGCCGCACGCTTTATGCCATGGGCTCGGATGAACGCTCGGCCTATGCCAATGGCGTTAATGTCCGGCTGATGGATGTCGCGGTCTTTACCCTGGCCGGCATGCTGGCCGCCAGCGCCGGCATTGTCATGTCGATCCGCATTCTCTCGGGCGATCCGCTGATCGGGGATCCCTATACGCTCGATGCGATAGCGGCCGCTGTGCTCGGCGGCGTGGCGCTCAAGGGTGGGCGCGGCAATGTGCTGGGTGTGCTTTTCGGGGTGGTGGCGCTGGTGCTGATCAGCAATGCCTTCAACCTGCTCGAGATCGACACCAATATCCAGGCCATCGTCAAGGGCCTGATCTTCGTGCTGGCGCTGGTATTCTTCATGCGTGGCAAAGCCGGGGAGATTGCGTGATGAACGAGGTCATCGCTCAACTCAGGCCATCGGCCGCCAGCCTGCGGGCCCTGGTGCTGCTTGTGGTCCTGCTGGCGGTGTTCTTCTTTGCCCTTGGCCGCTTCTCGCCCACCCTGGCGCTCGACAATATCCGCCAGGCCGCGCCGCTGGGCGTCGTTGTGCTCGGCCAGGCGATCGTCTTGATGATGGGGCGGCTCGACCTCTCGGTTGGCGCCACCGCCTCGCTCGCCAATATAGTGCTGTCCTCGGTGTTTGCCGGCAACGTGGACAATATGGCGCTGGCCCTTGCGGCGACGCTTGGGGCCGGCGTGCTGGTGGGGCTGGTCAACGGCATCATGGCCACCAAGCTGCGCATCCCGGCGTTTCTGGCAACGCTTGCCACCTCGTTGATCATTGCCGGGCTGATCATCTATTTCACCGGCGGCTCGCCGCGCGGTTCGGTGCCCCCCGGCTTCCGCGCCATTACAGAAAGCTGGCTGGCCGGTCTGGTGCCTTATTCGGCGATCATCTGGCTCGTGCTGCTGGCCGCGACCCTGTTCCTCGTCCACTTCACCATGCTGGGCCGCAAGATGCTGCTCTCGGGCGCCAATCCGGTCGCCGCCCACCACACCGGCATTCCCGCCGATGCCCTGGTCATCCTCAGCTTCGTGCTCTGCAGCCTGTTGGCCAGTGTTGGCGGCATCCTGTTGTCGGCGATCACCGGCATGGCCAGCATCGGCGTGGGCAATGCCTATACGCTCGATTCCATTGCCGCTGCCGTCATCGGCGGCGCGGTCTTCGCGGGCGGCGTCTTTCTGCCGCTCGGCGCGGTGGCCGGCACGCTGATCCTGTTTTTCGTGCAGAGCCTTCTCTATCTGCTGTCCTTGCCCCCGGCAGCCAAGTTCATCGTCCAGGGCGGCATCATTATCCTGGCACTGGCGTTGGCCAATATCCGACAGGGGAAATCCTCATGACCTTTATCCGCACGCTGACCGGCGATATCGATCCGTCCGAACTGGGTTTGACCTATGCCCATGATCATCTTTTCTGCGTTCCGCCGCTGTGGAAAGAAAAGAAGATCGACGATTTCATGATCGATGACCTCGAATCTTCGATCAAGGATGTCGAGCTGTTCACGGCCCAGGGCGGGCAAGCCGTCTATGACGCCACCGCCATCGATTACGGCCGCGACCCCACCGCCCTCAAGGCAATTTCGGACCGTACCGGCATCAAGATCATTGCCACCGCCGGCTTCAACAAGGCGGTCATGTGGCCCGGCCAGATGGCCGGCACTGGCGGCACCTTCCAGCAGTGGATCGATGGCCATTCCCGCGCCCAAATCCGCGACCATGTGGCGAGCGAAGTGACCACCGGCATGGACGGCACCGACCTGCGCGGCGGCGTCGTCAAGTTCGGCACGGGCTACAACACCATCAGCGACAGCGAGGACAAGGTCATGCGCGCGGTGCTCGATGCGCATAAGCAAACCGGTGCGCCGCTGCATTCCCACACCGAACTGGGCACCATGATTTTGGAGCAGTTGGCCATCGTCAAGGCCGAGGGCGTCGACCCGACCCAGCTGACCATCGCCCATGTCGATCGCAACCCCGATCCCTGGCTGCACGCCAAGGCCGCCCAGACCGGGGCGTTCCTCTGCTTCGATGGCATTAGTCGCATTAAATATCACCCCGAAAGCGTGTTGATCGACTGCATGCTGCAACTGGTCAGGCGCGGCCATGAACAGCAACTCATGGTCGGCGGCGACATCGCCCGGCGCACCATGTACCGCAACTACGGCGAAGGTGGCCTTGGCCTTGGCTACATCCTTGAAAGCTGGGTTCCCCGCTTCATCGAGGAAGCCGACGAAGCCGGCTTTGACGGCAAGGGCCTCATCCACACCTTCATGGTCGAAAATCCCAAGCGCGCCTTCGTTTTTAACAGTTGAGTCAGTCCGTGTTTTCCCACCAAGCCGATGTCGAACGCCTCAACGATGCGCAGATGCGGGCATTGCTGGCCAGCCGGCCTGTCGCCCTGCTGCCGATGGGAGCCGTCGAATCCCATGGCGAGCATCTGCCGGCCGGGACCGACAATATCCTGGCCCGCCGTCTCGCCGTGGCGCTGGTCGAAAAACTGGCTGGTTCGGTGCCAGTGATGCTGCTGCCGCTGCTGCCGTTTGGCCAGGTCTGGTCGCTGTCCGACGCCCCTGGCTCGTTCACGTTGTCCAATGAAACGGTAACGCGCATCATTCTCGAGATCGCGCGCTCGACCAAGGCCAAGGGTCTGGCGACCATGGTCATCGTCAATGCCCATTACGGTAACGCCGCCGCCATCCGCGACGCACAGCGCCTGCTCAAGGAAGAAGCGTTTACGCTTGCCCTGTTCAACTATCCGGGTGCCGATATCCCGACCAGGGCCGTGCGTGAAAAGCCCATCGTGCATGCCTCGTTCATGCATGCCTGCGAGATCGAGACCTCTTACATGCTGCATCTCGCGCCCGAATATGTGCGCATGGAACTGGCGATCAGCAACTATCCGCAATTCCCCGCCGATTTCGCCGAGATTCCCTATCGCTGGAGCGAGTTCTCGGCCAGCCCGGTGCTGGGTGACGCAACGGCGGCAACGGCCGAAAAAGGCAAGATAATCCTGGATGCGGTGATCAATCGGATGGCCGAACTGGTCGGAGAGCTTTATTCTCGCCAGCCCTAGGTCCCATTCTTCCAGGAATATACTTTGAAAGCCGAACCAGCCGCGGCCCGCGATCATCGTCCGATCTACATTCAGGTGGCCGAAAGCTTGCGGGCCCGGATATTGTCCGGTTATTACGATGACCGGCTGGATGGCGAACTCAAGCTCGTCCAGGAATGGAAAGTCAGTCGCCGCACCATCCAGCAGGCGATCGAGATCCTCGTCGACGAGGGCCTTCTGGGCCGCCAGCAGGGCGCCGGCACCTTCATCAACCATCGCGGCGTTGCCAAGCGCTACCGCGCCATCACCTCCATCACCGATGGCATCGTCGCCCAGGGCATGCGCGCGCGCTATCGCATCCTCAGTTCCGGCCTTGAGCCGGCCACCCCGCGCGGCACCGAGTTCTTCGGGCTTTTGGCTGGTGACCAGGTCTATGCCCACCGTCGCCTGGTGCTGGCCGACGATCGCCCGGTCGCGGTAGTCAGCACCTTGCTCAATCCGCAGGTGCTCGATGGGCTCGAACTCTCTCACCTGGACAAGGGGCTGTACAGCACCCTGCGCGAGCATTACGGCCGCACCATCGTGCATGCTCAGGACCACTATCGGCCGGTGATCGCCGATGCGGAAATCGCCGGCCATCTGCGCCTCGAGCCCGGCACGGCGATCTTTTTCGCCCAACGCCGGGCGGTTGATCAGGATGGCAAGCCGATGGAGCTGTCCGACATCGCCATGATCCCGGTGCCGCTGGAAATCGCCATCAGCCAGGTCGGTGCCGACTGGATCGGCAAGCCGCCACTGACGGCAGAGCCTTGGGATTACCGTGTCGGTTTCGGAGATTTCGGCGCCACGCCTTAACGATAGAGCGGTGCCACCCCGTCCAGCATTGCCTTGCTGACCTGCTGGTAGCGTCTGAAAGCCACGTCGTAGGCGGGCTTGAGCGCCGCATCCGGTTCATGACGGTGTGCCAGCACGAACGTCTGCCGACAAGCCTCGGCCAACGAGCCGTACCAGCCGATCGCCGTCCCCGCCAGAAGAGCTGCGCCTTTGGCGCCGAATTCGGTTCCGGCCGGAATTTCAACGGGTAGCCCGGTCACGTCGGCGATCATCTGCGACCAGAACGGGCTGCGGGCCCCGCCGCCAACGAGCCTGATGGCGTTGATCGGGCGTCCGATGGCTTCGTAGCAATCGCGGATGGCGTAGGCGACGCCTTCGAATACCGCGCGGACCAGGTCGGAACGGGTATGGCTGGGGTTGAGCCCGGTAAAGGTCGCGCGAGCCCCCGGTTCGAGCCGCGGCGCAATGATGCCGATAGGACTGAGATAGGGCACATAGGTCAATCCATTGGTGCCCGGCCTGCCGCCGGCGGCGATCGCGTTGAGGCCGTCATAGGGGTCAGGCAGCGCTTTTAGATCCGGGCACAGCGCATCAAGGCACCAATCCATATTGGTCGTGCCGGCCACGTTGACCATGGTCTTGAGCCACAAGCCGCCAGGAATGGTGAAAAGAATGCCCATGTCGCGCGGCGTGAACACCGGCGTGGTGGACAGCACGCCATTAAGGCACGTGGTGCCCAGGACCGTGCAGGCCACGCCTTCCGCAGCCGAACCGGCGCCGATGACGCAGGCCGGCAGGTCCCCCGCGCCGATGGCGATCGGCAATCCGGGCGGCAGCCCGACAATTGCGGCAGCATGCTCACTCAAATAACCGCCCAGCGCGTCAGAAGCGCGAACCTCGGGCAACAGATGCGCAAACGCTTCCGTACCGAACAGCTTCAGCAATTGGGGATTGAAGCATCGACCATGGGCCGTGCCGGGGCCAATGGCGGCATCGGTCTCGTCCGTCGCGATTTCGCCGGTCAGCCTCAGGCGGATATAGTCCTTGGCAGTCAAGATGCTAACTGAGCGCTCCAGGATGTGGGGCTCGTTCTCGGCCAACCATGCGAGCACCGGCAGGGTGCAACCGAGCTGCATGACCTGACCCGAACTGTCGAACAATTGCGACATCAGGTCTGGATTGGCCTCGCACAGGCGGTTCATCAAACCCTGCGCCCGCCCGTCATTCCACAGGATGCCGGGCCGCAGCAGTCGATGGTCGGCGTCGATCATCCAACCGCCGATCATGACTGCGGTAATGGCCAGTGCCTTGATATCCCGCGGATCGGCCCCAACCTTGGCAACGACCTCGCGACAGACGTCAACGACCGCCTGCCAGAGCTCGTCACCGTCGATCTCGAACCAGCCGGGAAACGGCGACATAGTCCGCGTCCGTTTGGCGGCAACGGCTATTTCACTGCCCGAGCGATCGAACAGGGCTGCCTTCGTGACCGAAGTCCCAATGTCGAGCCCGATGACATATGCCGGCATGCAAATTTGTCCTATTGATAACACAAGTAGTCATGTATGGCTTTGCCGGTCAATATGGGCACGCGTGTTCTAAAGGCAGCTCAAACCGGTCTTCCCGCCGCCCTCATTTCTACCACCGGGTTCCGCAGTTCAGTCGATCCTTAAGGACACCTCATCGGGCGCCGCGTTATTGCCGGCTGCAATCAAAGCTTCGGCAGCGACAGTCTTGGGCGCCAGCCTGGCTTTTCCCAAACGCCGCATGTTGGCATTGGCCGTCTATTCCGGCTCGCCCCAGTGTTCCAGCAGCTCCGCTTTTCTTCGCCGGGGACTACACGACCTGCGAACGCGTCTTGCTGCGTGCAAGGACGGTAGCCAGCGCGCGTACCTGGAGTTGGAGGCAGTCCTCAAGGCGGGCCCGCTCCTCGACCGTCCGCCGGGCGGCGGCGCGCATCGGCGCAAGGCTTTGCCTGGTTTGGAGCGCGTCGCGCAGCGTCTGTGTCAGCGCTTGCGTATCAAAGAACGGCACGAGCAGGCCGTTGCGCCCATGGGTAATGTATTCGGTGACCGGCGCAGTCGCCGATCCCACGATCAGGGCGCCCGACGCCATGGCTTCCAGCATCGACCAGGACAGCACGAACGGATAGGTCAGGTACACATGCGCCGCCGAGACCTGAAACAGGCGGATCAGTTCGGCGTGCGGCAGGGTGCCCAGAAAATGGATGCGGGCGGGGTCCATGCCCGTCTCGTCCATCATCACCTGGCGCCAGGTTCGCCCATCGGCGGGTGAAGGGCCGTAGCTGGTGGCTTCGCCGCCGGCGACCAGGAACACGACATGCGGATTGGTACGCGCCAGTTCGGCGGCGGCGCGCATGAACTGGGGAAAGCCACGATAGGGCTCGAGATTGCGCGCTGCATAGGTCACCACCGGGTCGCCGGCGCGCAGCGTACGCCCGTCCGGCAGAGTAAAGCCGGCGCCCGCATCGGGACGGCAGAAACCGGTATCGATGCCGTCATGAACCACGCCGATGCGGTGGCGCAGCGGCTTGGGAAAGAGGCTTTTTTGCCACTGGGTCGGGCTGATGCCGGCATCCATGTGCATCAAGGTGCTGATCTGCGCGAAATTGCGCGCCTTGAGCTTGCTCACATCGGTCAGGCGGGTCGGCGCTTCCGGATCGAAGCCGACATCGGCCCCCTTGGGCTGGTAGAAGAACTCGCAGTAATTGAGTTGCGGGGTAGCCGGGAACACATCCTTGGCAAACAGCAAGCTGCCCCAGCCGCCGTGACCGACGATCAGGTCGGGCGCGCCCTCCTGGCGGCGCAAGGCGGCCAGGACGTGGGCAACTTCGGTTCCCAGCCGCAAGTGGTAATCGGTCGCGGTGCCGTCGGGCCCTTGCTGGCCGACCTGGCGGTGGCGGATCACCCGGACACCCGGCATGGGCTGGTCGGCGCTTTCGCACAGCAACGTCACCTCTTCGCCCCGCTGAGCCAGATGAGTTGCCAGATGCACGAACTGGCCCGGCCCATGACGATGGACGAACAGAATGCGGGTCAAATAGCAGTTTCCTCTGAATGCATCACAACAAACCGAGACGTCGCAGAACAGCAATTGTTAAATTGCCGCCAATGAAGAAGTAAAATCTAAATAGCTGAAAGCGCATGTGTATAAGGTAGGTAAGTCGATATCAATTGAATAAAATTGAATATTGTTGGCTTGTCGTCGATGAAAAAGGACTGCGCATGGCCCGACTCAAGTCCAATTCGAGCAACGCCGCGCTGATTGCCAGCGGCCGGCGCATGGTGTTTCGCGGCCTCGTCTTTGCCGGTGTACTCAGCGCTTTCATCAACCTGCTGCAATTGCTGGTCCCGCTCTACATGCTGCAAGTGCATGACCGGGTGTTGAACAGCCGCAGCATGGATACGCTCGCCATGCTTACCGTTCTGGCGGTGGGCGGCATCGTGCTCTACGGCGTACTCGAATTCATCCGCAGCACCACGATGCTGACCATGGGTGCGCAGTTCGTGCGCCAGCTCAACCTGCCGCTGATCGAGGCGTCGCTGCGCGTTTCCCTGCAGGATGGTTCGAGCAAGGCCTCGCAGTCTTTGCGAGACGTTTCCGAGATGCGCAGTTTTTTTGCCTCCGGCGCGGCGGGGGCGCCGCTCGAAGCGGCATGGTCGCCGATCTTCATGCTCGCGCTGACGGCGTTGCATCCGCTCTACGGCATCGTGGCGCTGGTTTCGGCCGTGGCGATCGTATCGATGAGCGTGATCGGCGATCTGGTTTCCAAATCGCTGCTGCGCGACTCGAGCGCGGCTCAGGTGGAGGTCCTGGCTTCGGTCGGCAGCAGCCTGCGCCAGGCCGAGGCGATCGACGCCATGGGCATGCTGCCGGCGCTTGGCCGCCATTGGCAGGCCGGACAAAATCACGCCGACCACACCTTCGACATGGGCATGCGGCGCAACAAGATGATTTCGGCCGCCTCAAAATCCATTCGCTACGGCATGCAGGTGGCGGCCCTGGCCATCGGCGCCATCCTTGTGGTGCAAAGCCTGGTCACGCCCGGCACGATGATGGCGGCCTCCATCCTGATGGCGCGCACTTTGCAACCCTTCGATTCCATCATCGAGAACTGGCGGCAATGGCGCGCTGCGGCCAGTTCGTGGTCGCGCATCAAGGGGCTGCTCGATACCGACGGGGTGGAACGGGAATTCAATCCCCTGCCGGCGCCCGAGGGCGACCTGGTCGTGGAAAAGCTGGTCTATGCCGTGCCCGGCAGCGCATCGCCGCTGATCAAGGCGCTCGATTTCACGCTTTCGCCGGGCGAGGTCCTGGGCGTGATCGGCCCGTCGGCCACCGGCAAATCAACATTGACGCGGCTTCTGGTGGGCACGTTGAAGCCGACCTCGGGCGGGGCGTTTCTTGGCGGGCACAATGTGCATACCTGGGAGCGCCGCTCGTTCGGAAAGGCGGTGGGCTACCTGCCCCAAGCGGTCTCGCTGCTCGATGGCAGCATTCGCGAGAACATTTCGCGCCTCAACGACGACGACCCCGCTGCGGTGATTGCCGCAGCGCGGCAAGCCGGCGTGCATGACATGATCGGCCGCTTGCCTTTGGGCTACGATACCCAGACCGGCGATTCCCGGCTGACGCTGTCGGGCGGCCAGAAGCAGCGCATCGGCATCGCCCGTGCCATTTATGGCAAGCCGCGCCTCGTGGTGATGGACGAGCCCAACGCCAATCTCGATACCGAGGGCGAACAGGCGCTGGTGCGCACCATTGCCCGGCTCAAGGCTGACGGTGCCATCGTGGTCATCATCGCGCATCGTTCGGCCCTGCTGCAGACGGCAGACAAGCTGCTGTTGCTCAAACCTGACCATAGCTGGCAGTTCGGATCGGCCGCGGCGGTCAGCGCCATCATGGGGGCAGGCGAAGAGCGGGTGGTTCTTTTGGAGAATCGGGCATGAGCCAGATCGCATCATGGAACGCGCCGCACCGAGCCGAGGTGCCCGAATGGGTCCCCAAACTGCGCGGCAACATTATCGCTGGCGCGGTGGCAATAGCCTTGGGCTTCGGCGGATTTCTTGCCTGGGGTTACACGGTCCATCTTGATAGCGCAGCGGTGGCCAGCGGGTCGGTGGTGGTCGACACCCGCCGCAAGACCGTAAGCCACCTCGAAGGCGGCATCCTGCAAGACTTGCTGGTTCATGAAGGCCAGGTGGTGGCTGCCGGTCAGCCTCTGGCTCGGCTGGAAAACATCCGTGCCGGCAGTCAGTTGCGGCAGTTGCAGTCACAGCGGGTCGGGTTGCTGGCCCGGCTGGCGCGGCTCGATGCCGAACAGGAACAAGCAGCGTCAATCAGCTTTCCAACCGAACTGATCGAGAGCACCGATCCCTTCCTGCAGAAAATCATTCGCAATGAAATCCTGCTGTTCGAGCGTCGTAAGGAAACGCTGGCACGCACGGTCGAGGTGCAGCGCAAGCAGATCGACGTCTATGCGGCCGACGCGGCCGGCGCAGCGGCCCAGATCGTCTCCAATACGCGCCAGCAGGGATTGCTCGGGACCCAGGTGGCATCGATGCAGGCTTTGGTCGACCAGGGCTACGCGACACGGACCCAACTGGTTGAATTGCAGGGCCGGGTCAGCGTGCTGACTGGGCAAGCCGGCGAACTGGCGGGCGCCAAGGCACGGGCGGAGCAGGCAAGGGCGGGTGCTGAGCTCGAAATCTCGCGGACTGAGACCACCTGGCAAAGCGACGTGGCCGATGCCATGCAGGCGGCCCAGATCGAACTCAGTGGCCTTGACGACAACATCTCGGCCGCCGCCGACGTGCTGCGGCGGGTGGAGATCACTGCGCCCGTTGCCGGCGTGGTCACCAATATTGCGGTCACGACGCTTGGGAGCGTCGTGGTGGCGGGGCAACCGATCATGGATGTCGTGCCCGAGAACGATGAGCGCATCGTTGAAGCCCGCATCGATCCGCGCGATATCGATTCGGTGCATGTCGGCGCCAAGGTCCAGGTGCGGCTCTCCGCTTACGGCTCCCGTCAGATCGGCATGCTCGAGGGGGAACTCAGCTATGTGGCGGCCGACAAGCAAGTCGATGAGCGCACATCGCAACCCTACTATCTGGTACGCGCAACGGTGTCGGCGGAAGCGCTGGCCGCGAACCCCGACGTGACTCTCTATCCCGGAACCCCGGCAGACCTGCTGATCCTCAACAAGCCCCGCCTGGCAATCGACTATGTCCTTGCACCATTTTCAGAAAGTCTGCAGAAAGCATTTCGCGAAAATTAACGGAGTTACATGTATAATATTCGCAATTTTATCGATATTATCTAGTTAACGATCGATGAGTAAACGATTTATACTTCAAAACAATTGATTTTATTTGCGTATCTGGCCTCTCGTAGTATTCTTCGCATGTCAGCACGCCTTACCTATCGGTGCTGTCGACACGTCAATCCAAATGTTCACAACAATGGAGAACGGCTATGGCGACTTTAGAAGGCGGTGCCTTCGACGATACGCTACTGGGCAGCCGGTTTAGCGACGTCATTCTTGCACGCGGCGGAAACGACTTCGTATTGGGTGGCTCAGGTCATGACATCATCTTCGGCCAATCGGGCGAGGACATCATCTTCGGCGACAAGGGAAATGATTCCGTTTTCGGCGGCCTTGGTGACGACTATCTGGACGGGGGGCAGGGCAATGACCTGCTTGATGGATCGTTCGGCGATGACTTCCTGTTCGGCGGCAAAGGTCAGGACACCCTGCTCGGCGGCACCGGCAACGACTTCCTGTCCGGCGGTGCCGGGGGGGACATTCTGCTTGGCGGCATCGGCAACGATGTGCTGAGCGGCGGTGCAGGCGGCGACATTCTTTCCGGCGGTGCCGGGCAGGACGTCTATGTCTTTTCCGGCGGTGGCGGCAATGACGTGATCATCGATTTCCAGCCCGGTGACGACATCCTCCAGATCGAGGGTGGCATCAACGGCACGGATATCGAGACTGCGTCAGACGTCGTCTCGCACGCGATTGCGGTTGGAAACAACACGCTGATCAACCTGGGCAATGGCGATACCATCCTGCTCAAGGGCGTGAGCCTCGACGATATTCAGGACAATCCCGACGCCTTCTTCTCGATTACCTGACAAATCCAGGAAGCGCCTCTTGGGGGCGCTTCCAATTAGGGCCGCGTGGTGCTGGCCCCGGGACCTCGAGCCATGCCGATAGACGATCCCCACTTTGTTGTGCTGTGCGACCGTGTCGTTCTGGTCGTCTGGTCCCTGACTGATCCGGTGGACGGACCAAGCACGCTCACCGGCTCGTTCGGCGAGGCTGTGACGCCACTCAGTTGCCTGCGTCTTGCGCTGGAGAACGGCGGCACGCGCATCATCTGGGCCCTGGCCCGTCCCGCCGAGGACACCGCCATCATGATGGTAGCGACCGGTGGCATCGGCTCGACCGCGGTCGAATTTGATACGCGCAAGGCCACAGCCGTTGATCAAACGATCTTTGCCGGCCTCACGGGCCCGGCCCGGCTTTCGCTAGCGGCCGCCATGCTGTCAACATGGGCCAGCCTTTTTCAGCTGCAGCGGGACCCTGGTTTCCTGGGCATGCTGCACAAATTGCTGACCGCTCCTGGCGGGGCCGCGGGGCGGGTCCAGGCGATCATGGGCGTCGACACGGCCGTGGTGGTGGAAACACCGGTGCCTGAAAAATTCGGTGCCTGCAAAAGCGGCTATCTGATCTCCCAATCCCACATAAAGGCGGTTAAGCCGAAGTCGCTGTCGGTACGAGGTCCCGATCGCGAGCGCGGCATGCGGCGCTTCTTTCTCGACCATGCACCGGCATCGGGTGACTACCTCCTGGTGCTGCGTGGCGAAAACGGCCTTGTGGTGCGGGCCTGGTCGACGTCGCAGAAGCCACAATCGCCTGAGACTTGGTGGCGCAAGGGCGGGCATCGCGAACCCGGGCTGCGACAGGAAGTCATCACGCTGTTCAACACCCATTCGGACGGTGCGCTGGCGGCTTCGATCGAGTTCCAGTTGCGCTGCCCTCTCAAGCCTGTTGCGGTCGCCGGCAGCCCAGTGCTGCCCAGCGCCGGCATCGAAGTGGCGCTCGCCGGCCAGAGCGGCCTGCTCATGGGCGGCTGGTATCGCGATCCATCGGGTTTCATCGAGGGCTTCGACCTGCTGGGCGCCGACGACAAGCCGCTGTCGATCGATGACGAGCGGATCGAATTTGCCGGCAAGGTCGCGGGGCCGGAAAAGGAGGCAATACCGGCCACCGGTTTCATCGGATTTTCGACTCAGATCAAAGGGCCACTGTTGCAGCCGCGTTTTCTGATGCGGCTCAAATCAGGTGTGCGCCACCTGCTGACCCCGCCGGTGCAGCCGCTTGACTGGACCGGAGCACGGGCCGCGGCTTTGCGCTCCGTGCCGCCCCAGGCGCTGACCGACCATGTGATCGCCAACTGCCTCGCGCCGATTATCGGCGAGTTCCAGCAGGCCGCCAAGGCCAGCATCGGCACCCCCACGGTGCAGCAGATCGGCACGCCGGTGGACGATCCGCTCGTTTCGATCGTCATCCCGCTCTATAAGGTGCTCGATTTTCTGCCCTTCCAGATCGCCGCCTTCGCCTCGGACCCGCAAATCCTGTTCCGCTGCGAAATTATCTATGTGCTCGATTCACCCGAGCAGGCCGACGCCGTGGCCCATTTGCTGACGGGGCTGAACCTGGTCTATGGCTTGCCGATCACCTTGGCGGTGATGCCGCGCAATGGCGGCTTTGCCATCGCCAACAACCGGGCGGCGAGCCTGGCGCGCGGCAAGGCGCTGACCTTGCTCAACTCGGACGTCATCCCGATCAAGGCAGGCTGGGTGGGCGAACTGACCGAACGGCTCAACGACGAGTCGGTCGGCGCCGTCGGCCCCAAACTGCTGTTCGAAGACGATTCCATCCAGCATGCCGGCCTGTTCTTCGACCGCGACCATCGTGGCCGGTGGCTGAACCACCATTATTACAAAGGCATGCCGCGCCATTATCGCCCCGCCAATAGCGAGCGCTCAGTCCCGGGTGTGACGGGCGCCTGCGTCGTAATGCGTCGCGCGTTGTTCGAGGCGGTCGGCGGCTTCACCGAGGACTACGTGATCGGCGACTATGAGGACAGCGACCTCTGTCTCAAGGTTCGCGCCACCGGCCGCGACATCGTCTATGTGCCCTCGGCCGAGCTCTACCACCTCGAGCGCCGCTCGATGACGCAAAGCAGCGACTATATGCGCGGCGTCGCGTCCCAGTACAATTCCTGGCTGCACCAGCAGCGTTGGGATGCGGCGATGACTGCGCTCATGGCTGTCGACGCCAAGTCAGACGCCCAGACCCGGAGAGTTGCATGAGCGTGCACCAGCTACAGGTTCACCCCGCCAAGCCGGCTTTGCCGATGAGCGACGTACAGCTCGACTGGCTGATGCAGGCGATCCTGGGCAACCGGTTTCTGCCCGAACCGGACCCCAGGAGCGTCTTTGTCGGCGACGGAGACTATCGCGCCATCGGGGTGGAATACCTTTCGCACCTGGTACGGCTGGGTGGCCTGCTGCCACAGCATCGCGTGCTCGATATCGGCAGCGGCATCGGGCGCCTCGCCATGCCGCTCACCCAGTATCTGGCTCCGGGCGCCAGCTATCTCGGCGTCGATCCCGCCCGCGAGGGCGTTGCCTGGTCGCAGCAGCACATCACTGGCACCTATCCCAATTTCCGCTTCCGCCACCTCGACATCGCGCACGAGATCTACAATCCCGAAGGCCTTTTACGTGGCGCCTCCCTGGTGCTGCCGTTGGGCGACCGCAGCGTCGACTTCGCCTTCATGGTCTCGGTGGTGACGCATTTACCGCCCGACGAGGTTGCCGTCTATGCGCGCGAAGTGGCCCGCGTGCTGGCGCCTGGCGGACGTTTTCTCGTCACCAGCTTCATCATGGACGAGACGGGGACGGGCCCCCAGCCCAAGGACCCGCGCTGCAGTTTCGTGCGGACCCAGAACGGTCCGGATTGGTATGTCGATCCGGCCGCCCGCTTCGGTGCGGTGGCCTTCGACGATGGCTGGCTCGATCGATGCCTTGCCGAAGCCGGACTGGTTGTCCAATTGCGCAGTCTCGGGCATTGGCGCGGCACCAAGGCGTCTCACTACCAGGATATCATTGTCGCGACCAAACCAGGCGGGACCCACTGATGCGCATTCTCGTTCTGGCCCACAACCATCCCGATTTGCACCCCGGCGGAACCGAGATTTTCGCGCATGACCTGTTCCAGGCCTATAAGCGCCAGGGCGCCGATGCGCTCTTCGTGGCGGCCACCAATAACCTGCATCGCGAACAACGCCCGGGCACCAGCTTCCAGACCATCGGCCCCTCGGGCGACGAGGTCGTCGTTTGGGCGGGCCATTTCGACCGCTTCTACATGAGCCAGACCGACAGCTACGGCACCATGCAGGATATGGCCCGCCTTTTGGCCGACTATCGGCCGGACGTGCTGCATCTGCATCACCTGCTGCTCCTGGGCGCCGAACTGCCGTTCCTGGCCCGGCGCATCCTGCCAAAGGCGGAGATCGTGCTGACCCTGCACGACTACTACCCGATCTGTCATCGCGACGGGCTGATGCTGCGCAACCGCAGCAACGAGCGGTGCAGCAAGGCCTCGCCCTCAGCTTGCCACTCGTGCTTCCCCGATATCGGGGCCGATCGCTTCCTGCTCCGCGAGCGCAACCTCAAAACGCTCCTGCAGGCGGTGGACCGGTTCATCGCGCCGTCCAAATTCCTGCGTGACCGCTATGTCGAGTGGGGCCTGCCAGCCGACAAGATCACGGTGCTGGCCAATGCCCGGCCGGCGACCCTGGCAGCCCCGACGCTGCTCAACCGGGTTCGAACCACCTTCGGATACTTTGGCAATATTAGCCCTTGGAAAGGGGTGGACGTTCTGCTCGAGGCGGCCAAGAAGCTGCGTGACGGCGGCCATGATTTCGAGCTGCGCCTGCATGGCGGCATGCCGTTTCAGAGCGAGGCTTTCACTGCCAGGATCGACCGGCAGGCGACCGAACTCGAAGGCACCCTGGTGCGTACCGGTCCCTATCGCAGCGAGCGCATCCCCGCGCTGATGTCGGCGGTACATTGGGTGATCGTGCCGTCCATCTGGTGGGAAAATGCGCCGCTGGTGATCCAGGAGGCGTTCCAGCATCGCCGGCCGCTGATCGTCAGCGGCATTGGCGGCATGGCCGAGATGGTCGAGGATGGGGTAACGGGGCTGCATGCCCAACCCAATGATCCGCTCGACCTCGCCCGCGTCATGCAGCGCGCCATCGAAACGCCAGACCTGCACCGCCGCCTGGTCGAGGCCATCCCGGTCCAGCCCGATATCGACCGCTGCGCCAGCCAGCACCTAGCCCTCTTTGCCGCTGCCCAACCCGTCTACGAGGTCGCCTGATGAGCAATTCCGAAGCCGAGCGCAGCGACCAGGCCATATCCGTCGGTCCGCGCATGCAGGGGCGGGTCGATGCCATCGACGGCGGCCACGTGTTCGGCTGGGCCTGGCATGCCGATGCGCCCAGCGAGCGGCTCAACATCGAGGCTTCCTATGATGGCAAGGTCATCGCCAAGGCCATCGCGGACCGGGCGCGCGTCGATCTGCGCCGCAACGGTATCGGCGACGGCTCATACGCCTTTGACCTCCACGTCGACGGCAAGCTGGATGGTCTGCAGGAGCGTCTGACGATCAGGGCGATCACGGCCACGGGCGAAGCCATTGTGCTGCGCATACCGTCCAGCGACGAGCGCGCAGCCGAAGCCGCGGTGGCGGTGCCGCTGTCCAGGGTGCTCGAACGGCTCGATCTTTTGGTCGCGGCGCAACGGCAGTTGCAGCTCGGCCAGCGCGACACCGGCGGCACCATGAAGACGCTGGCCGAGCGAATCGATGCGCTCTGTGCCGAAGGCGGAGCCATCGAAACGGCCGTGGCGCGGGTTTCGGGCGCCCAGAACGAGGTGGCTGAGCGCGTGGGGTCGATTGAAATCTTCCTGTCCCGCTTCGATGGCACTCTGGCAGGCTTCGACAAGCGCCTTGCGGCGCTGCAGAAGGTCGGCAGCAGCGAAGTCAAACCCCTGATCATCATGCTTGCCACGATGCTGGGCTTCGTGGGCGGCGCCGTGCTCGTCCTGTTCATACGATAGCAGCTGTGACCGCCCAGATCGCTCCGCGTGAAGTCGAGGCGGCCAACCAGGTCGTGGTGGGGCTGATCGAGGCCGTGGGCCAATTGGGCGACAACGAGCTGTTTGTCAGCGGTTGGTCGCGCGAGCGACCCGCGCCGGGCGCCGCAGTCCTCGCGGTCGGCAAACGCCAGACCATCGAGGGCCGCATCTGGACCGCCTGGTCCGATCGGCCCGATGTCGGCCCCCATACCGGCTATGCTGGCGTCATCGAACTGGCCCGGCCGATTGATGCCGCCGAGCTTCACAGTGTTCGGCTGGGCGGCGCGCGGGGCTTTGCCCTTTACGAGGGCCGCAACATCCTTGACCGCCCGCAAGCCATTGCTCTCCTGCGCGCCGGCCTGCCGGCCGCACTGGTCGAGGGACAGCGCCAACGGCTCGAACAGGTGGCGACGCGATTTGATGGTACGGATACGATTTCCGGCGCGATCCAGCCGGTGCGCGTCGGGATCGACGATTGCGTGGTGCTGCCGGGCGAGACGCTGCTGGTCAGCGGCTGGTTGTTCGACCCTGAGGCTACGGTCGAGACGGTGTGGGTGGCCCGCGACAGTGCGCGGTTGCGCATCGACGTCGATTGGGTGAGCCAGGCAAGACCCGACGTGGCGGCAAGCTTTGCCGCCGAACCGCGGTTCGCCCTCTACCGGCCGGCGCATGTCGCGCACGGCTTCGCAGCGCTGGCCAGTGGTATCGCGACGATAAAGGACCTGCGTCTCACCGTCGTCACCAGGGATGGCACCGCCTTGCATGTGCCGCTCTCTGCGCGGCAGGGCGCGCCGCTGCCGCTCTTGCGCGGGTTCCTGGCACGGCTCGATCCGAACCTGCCGACCTCGCTCGACATCGCGGACCGCCAGATCGCCCCGGTGCTGGCCGCGCTTGATCCGCCCCGGTTGCAACTGTTGCGCCATACGCTCGGGCCGCCCCACCTCGACGCACCGCTCACCCTGGTCATCGGCTGCTTCGGTGATGGGGCCGATCTCCCCATGCTTCTGGCAATGCTGGCCGCCGATCCTGCGGTCCGTGCCATTCCCCTTGTCGTTGCGGGGGGTACCCGCGAACTGGCCAGCTTGGCCGGGCAGATCGAGCGGGCTGCCCAGGCCTATGGCCTCACCATCGGGCTCGCCCATGGCGACGGCATCGGCGATCATCTCGATGCGCTGACCATCGGCGCCGCCGCGGCGTCTGGCCCGCTGCTGTGTCTCCTTGCCGCCGATCGCCTGCCGCGAGGCCAGGGCTGGCTGACGGCATTGCAATCCGCCAGCCGCGCGACCCCCGATGCGGTGATCCTGCCGGCAATGCTTGATGGCAGCCTCTATGGCCCCCATGGCGGCCAGCGGGCCCGGCTCGCCAGCGATCCTGGTTGCTGCATCATCGATCGCAGCGCGTTTCTCGATGCGGCTGGATCGGCCGCCAACCGGCTCGACCGGGAGGGCAAGAACCAGGCGCTTCTGGACCACCTCGCCACAGCCGGCGTCAGTGCTCGGATAGTCGAAACGGTCGAGGTTTTGACCGTCAGCCAAACGCCGCCGGCCGCAGCGCTGGCGCGCCGTGCCGACGCCCGAGCCACCCAGCTGAAAATCCTTTCTCGGCGGTTGTCCCAATGAATATCGACGCCCGGCCGCTGCGCATCGCCACCCTGGCGCATGGTCATCCATCCCTCTCCACCGGCGGCGCCGAAATTGCGGCTCACAGCCTGCACAAAGTGTTGCGCGGCAGCCCGGGTGTCAGCGCGCTGCATGTGAGTTGCGCGCCGTCAGGTCATATTATGACACTGGCGGGCGGGGCCGACGGCAATGAACACCTGGTGGCCGATACAGCCATAGATAACTTTAGTCTCCTGCGACGCGATCCGGCCGATCCGGCAGCGCTGCTCGGCCTGTTGGAGAGCTTCCAGCCACAGGTCATCCATCTGCACCACGTTCTGGGCTTTGGCGCGGACCTCTTGCTGACCTTGCGTTTGGCGTTTCCAGCGGCCGTGATCGTCCTGACGTTGCACGAGTTTATCGCCATCTGCCATAACCAGGGACAGATGATGCGGACGGGCGGTGCCCTCTGCGAACGCGCCGCCCCGACCGATTGCAATAGCTGTTTTCCCGAAATTGAACCTGGCCGTTTCGTGCGGCGGGAAGCCTCGCTGCGGGCGTTGCTGTCGGTCGTCGACAGCTTCATCGCTCCCAGCGCCTTTCTGGCCAGGCGCTACCTCGATTGGGGATTGCCGGCCGATCGGATGATCGTTATCGAAAACGCGCTGGATTTCCCGCCTGTCAGGCAAGTCGCTGCGACCGCCAAGGCGCGGCGAGGACGATTTGCCTATTTCGGGCAAATGACACCCTTCAAGGGCATCGACATCTTGCTCGAAGCGGTGGCCGCCATTCCCGATGATGAATGGGCGGGATCGAGCCTGGTACTGCATGCAAGCAATCTCGAACGCCAGCCCGAGGCATTCCGGTTGCGCATCGGCGCGCTGATCGCCCGGGCCGGGCCGCGTGTGCGGCTCGTCGGCCCTTACAACAATGCCGACCTGCCGCGGCTTATGGCCGACATCGACTGGGTCGTCGTTCCCTCGATCTGGTGGGAGAATTCGCCGCTGGTGATCCAGGAGGCCTTCAGCAACCGCCGTCCGGTGATCGCCAGTGCAATCGGCGGCATGGCCGAAAAGGTTATCGATGGCCGCAATGGCCTGACCTTCGCAGCGGGCGATGCGGCTTCGTTGGCACGAACGCTGTTGCGCGCCGCCGACCCCAAGCTCTGGTCCAGCCTGCAGGCCGGCGTTACGCCGCCGGTCGCCGCCAATGATGTGGGGGCATGGCACCTTCGCCTCTACCACCATATGCTGGCGCGCCGCGCTCGGGCATGAGACCTGCCAGGTACGCGCCATAGGCGGATTTGCCGAGCCGGTCTATCAGGCGGCCGAGCTGGCGTTCGTCAATATAGCCCAGGTGATAGGCCACTTCTTCAGGACAGGCGATCTTGTAGCCCTGGCGCTTTTCCAGCGTGGCCACGAACTGAGCGGCATCCAGCATGCTGTCGGGCGTACCGGTATCGAGCCACGCATAGCCCCGTCCCATGAGTTCCACCGAAAGGCGCCCTCGCTCGAGATAAACGCGGTTGACGTCGGTAATCTCGAGCTCGCCGCGCGCCGACGGTTGCAGATTGGCTGCAATATCGACCACCTGCTCATCGTAGAAATAAAGGCCGGTAACCGCCCAGTTGGACTTGGGGGTGCGAGGCTTTTCTTCGATGTCCAGCGCCTTCATGCTTTCGTCGAAGTGGACGACCCCATATCGCTCCGGATCGTTGACATGGTAGGCAAAAACGCTCGCGCCGGAGCGACCGTGGGCTTGGCTGCGCAGCAGCGCGGGCAGGCCGTGGCCATAAAAGATATTGTCGCCCAGCACGAGCGCGGATGGCCCGCCGTCAACGAAACGCGCACCGATCCGATAGGCGTCAGCCAGTCCGTCGGGCCGTGGCTGTATGGCGTATTGAAGCTTGATGCCCCATTGCGTGCCGTTGCCGAGCAGGCGCCTGAAGGCCTCAAGATCCTGTGGCGTGGTGATGATCAGGATCTCGCGAATTCCGGCAAGCATAAGCGTGGTGAGCGGGTAGTAGATCATGGGCTTGTCATAGACCGGCATGAGCTGCTTGGAGACCGCGTGGGTCATTGGATAAAGTCGGCTGCCAGTACCGCCAGCCAGCACGATGCCCTTCATAGTACCGCCTCGCTAACGTTTTGATGGAGGATATTGCTGCGCCAGCCCTCGCTGACAGCGACAGATCGAACAGTGCGGCGCAGCGACGTCTGCCAATCCGGCAGGACAATGCCATAGGCCAGTGCAAGCTTGGCAGTGGCGAGAACGGCATTGGCGGGGCGGATCGCGGCAGTCGGATAGTTGGCGCTGGCTAGAGGTTGCACCTCGGCCCAGGGGCCACCAAGGCTGGCTGAATCGGCAAAGGTGCGAACGGCAAGGTCGGCCCAACTGGCCTGGCCCGTTCCGGCCATATGGAAAATGCCGCGCAGGCCGGTATCAGAGTTCGCCAGGAGCCGGCGGGCGATAGCCAGAATTGCTGCTGCGACGTCCTCTGCAGCGGTGGGGCACCCGAACTGATCGCAAACGACGCCGATGCTGGAGCGGGTGCGAGCCAGTCTCAGCATGGTCCGCACGAAATTGTTCCCGGTAGGGGAATGCAGCCAAGCGGTGCGCAAGATCACCGCGTCGTCCGTGGCTTCTGCAATGGCCATTTCGCCGGCAAGCTTGCTAGCGCCATAAACGTTCTGGGGATTGGGTGTATCGGCTTCGACATAGGGGCGTCGGGCGCTGCCGTCGAATACGTAGTCGGTCGAGAGGTGGATAAGCGGAATGCCCAGCGTGCTGGTTGCCGTGGCCAATATGCCGGGTGCTACCGCATTGACGGCATGGGCAAGCGCCGGCTCCGCCTCGGCGCGGTCGACTTCGGTGTAGGCGGCGGCTGAAACAACGATGTCAGGCGCTGCCGCAGCCAGCGCCGGGGCGATGGAGCTCGGATCGCTGAGATTGCATTCGGGCCTTGCCATGCAGACGATGGTGTGGCCCTCGCCTGGCGCAAGCGCCAGCAAGGCACTCGCCACCTGTCCGTTGCGTCCGGTGAGCGCGATGCGCATCAGGTCACCGCTCTCAGGCGTGGGCGCATCGCTTCCCGATCGGCAATAGGCAACCACCAGTGCAGGTTTTCAATGTACCAGTCGACCGTGGCCTGTAAGCCCACGGCAAAGTCTATGGTCGGCTTCCAGCCCATTTCCGAGCTCAGCTTGCCGGCATCAATGGCATAGCGTGCATCGTGGCCGGGGCGGTCGGAAACGAAGCGGATGAGGTCGCCATGCGGTGCCGCTTGAGGCCGGCGCATGTCGATTGCGTCGCAGATGGCGCGGACGATGTCGATGTTGCGCCACTCGTTGCCGCCGCCCACATTATAGCGTTCGCCCACCTGGCCGCACGAGGCAATCAGATCAAGGGCGCGGGCATGATCCTCGACATGCAGCCAGTCGCGCACGTTGGAGCCATTGCCATAGACCGGCAGTTCCTCGCCTTGCAGCGCCTTTAGGATGGTCAGCGGAATGAGCTTTTCGGGGAACTGGTAAGGGCCATAGTTGTTCGAGCAGTTCGAAATGACGATCGGCAGCCCGAAAGTTCGTCCCCAGGCATTGACCAGGTGGTCGGAAGCCGCCTTGGAGGCCGAATAGGGCGAGCTGGGATTATAGGGGGTATCTTCGCGGAACTGCCCCGAGGGGCCTAGCGATCCATAGACCTCATCCGTAGAGACGTGCAGGAAGCGGAAAGCGTCTCGTTCTGACGGGGCCAGCGCGTCAAAATAGCGCCGCGCGACATCCAGCAGGGTGAAGGTACCCACGATATTGGTCATGATGAAGTCGTGGCCGGCGATGATCGAGCGATCGACATGGCTTTCCGCGGCCAGATGCATGACCCGTTCGGGGCGGAAATCTTCAAATGCAGCGTTCATGGCGTCGCGGTCGCAGATGTCCGACTTCAAAAAATGATGTGCAGCGTGACCTTTTACCGGCTGCAAGGATGCAAGACTGCTTGCATAGGTCAGCTTGTCCACGGTGAGGACTTCGTGCCCGCGCTCAAGGACAAGGTGACGAACCACTGCCGACCCGATGAATCCTGCTCCTCCCGTGACAAGGATGCGCATCAGGCTACCCCTGTGCCCAATTGCAAGCCGGCGAACAGGTCGCGCAGGCGCGGTTGCAATTTGTCCTTGGGGGATAGTTGGTGGGCGAGCGCAACGTGTGGCCAGGCAACGCCGAGATCCTGGTCGTTCCAGGCGATACCGCCTTCATCGGCCTTGCTGTAAAAAGCCGTGACCTTGTAGCAGACGGTGGTATTGGGCTCGAGCGTGCAAAAGCCATGGGCGAAGCCGGCAGGTATACACAGCTGGTTGCCTTTTTCCGCACTGAGGGTAACAGCGATCCACTGCCCGAAGGTGCGCGACGCCGGTCGGATATCCACCGCGACATCGAAGATGCTGCCGGTCACGCAGCGCACGAGCTTGCCTTGGGCAGCCGGGGCGGTCTGGAAGTGAAGCCCTCGAACGATGCCCGCGACCAACGATAGCGACTGGTTTTCCTGGACGAAACGCACCGGGGCGACCTCGGCAGCGAACCAGTCCTCGCGGAAGATCTCGCGGAAATAGCCCCGTTCGTCCGGGTGGCCGGGCAGGCTCACCTCGACGACATCGGGCAGTCTCAACCTGTGCGCCTGCATCAATTGGCTCCTGTCAGGTTCAAACCGCGGCCGGCTCGGTCGCCACCCGGGCACGCGGTGTCTGCGATTTGATGCTGATCAATCGGCGCGTCGGCTTTGCGGGCTGGCCCAGTTGCTCGGGGAACCACCCGGCCAGGGTCGCGAGCAGTGGTTCGGTCGATTGCGCCCAGTTGAGCGCGGCGGCGCGGTTGGCGGCACCATCGGACAGTCGAGCCAGCTCGGCGCGGTCGGTGGCTAGGCGGGCGAGGGCGGCGGTGAAGCCATCGATGACGCTGCCGTCATTGTCCTGCGCAACGACAAGGCCGTCGACATTATCCTCGACCAACTCCTCGACGGCGCCGACGGCAGTGGCTAGGGGGACGCAGCCGAGGCGCTGAGCCTCCAAGATGGTCAACGGGGCGCCTTCCCAGCGCGAGGGAAGCACCACGACGTCGGCCCAGGTAAAGGCCTTGGTGAGGTCGCCAGCGGCATAAAGCGGCGGCAGGACCGGGATGCCGATTTCCTTGAAGCTGGCCTGCCAGGAAACGCCGGCATCGGCATCGAGCACGTCGCGGCCGACAATGCGCCAGTCGATCGGCAACTTCTGGCGCAGGGTTTCGCGCGCCACCGCATGCAACCTCTCGATGCCCTTTTGCGAGTCGAACCGCCCGAGGAACAGCACCCGCAACCGCTGTCCGTCCTCGGTCTGGCGACGGGCGGCAAGCGCTTTTTCACGGTCGGCGTCGGCCAGCTCGTAGCTGGGGGCATTGTTGATGTGCATCAGTTTTGCTGTGGGCACGCCCATGGCATGCATCCATTCCACCATCTCGCGCGAGCAGGCGAGGATGGTGTCGTAGACATGCTCGAAGGCGAGCGTGAGATAGGGGTGGCCGGCATGGCGGCCAAGCCCCGTACGATCCAGAACATGAACGTAGTTGAGAACTTTGACGCCCTGGCGGCGAAGGTTCCCCAGCACCGAATTGACTGAAGCCACCTGATTGTTGATGACCACGTCGAGGCCGGCCAGCATGCCCATAAGATCGGGTGCCATGGCGTTGGGATCGCTTTCCATCAACAGCTCGTGGCCGGCATAGGTGTGAGGCCCACCCCAGATGGGATAGTCGGCGGCCAGAAAGTTGATTGAAGCGAACAGGTCGTCATTTTCGCGATGACGCTCGTAGACCGGCTTGCCCAGGATGAACAGGTGCACCTCGCAGCCGCGCGCCTTGAGCACGCGGGCGATGGCGAAAGCGACCTTTTCGACGCCGCCGAAGCTCGCGATGGGCAGCAGCATGCCCACGCGTAGCTTGCGGCCCGGTCCGGGCAGGCGCGGCATGATGGCGGCTGAACTCGTCGCCTGGCGCAAAAGCTGGAAGTAGCGCGAGCGGACCGGCAGATAGGGCTGCCGCCAATTCCACTTCTGCGGCGCACGCTGGCTGCGAAAGCCCGAGTCGCGCAGGGCGCCGAGGGTGGCAAGCAGCGCATTGGTGGGGGAGAGAAGGGCAGCCTGTGTTTCCGCCAGGCTGAAAGGCGCCCGGATCACCAGTTCGACCACACCGGGCGAGGGCAGCGGGTTGCGCAGGGTCCGGGCCCAATCGTCGGTCTTGTCATCGACGCAGGCGGCCATGATGGACTGCGAGGTCATCCAGCCGGCAAGTTTGCTCTTGAGCGGTGCCTCGGCATTGACGGGATGGATGGCCACTTCGAACTTGTTGGGCGAGGTCTCGAACCGGATGGCGACGAAGTTGAATTTCTCGCTCAGCCGCTCGCCCAGCCAGAGCACGTTGTGCACCAGCTTGAGCCGGCTCAGGGCCTGCCGGTGCAGGTCCGACATGAACAGCAGAAACGGCGTGGTCCCATAAGTGTCAGGCTCGTTGCGGGCGGCCCAGAAGCGGCGGACGAATTCGTCGAGCTTGTAGGATTCATGGGGCGCCTCCGGGTCGGTGAACGCCTCCACGAGATAAGTCCCAACCCCGACATGGCCGTAGCGCGGGGCTTCCTCATGCTCGCATTCGAGCAGCGCATCGGTCTTGAACAGCGCTTTGTGTTTGGTGCGGATATAGGTGAGGATGGTGTCGCGGGTGCGGTTGCTGTCGCGCAGCATGGACTCGGCGCGCTGGCGGTATTCGAAGCCGAAATAGGGGTGGTTGGCGCCCTTGAATCCCTTGCCCAGGGCTTGCAGCCAGAAATCCCAGTCCTCGAAACCGGCCTTCATAGTCTCGTCGAACCGCACGCCCGCGTCCAGCAGCCGCCGGGAAACCAGGCTCCCCGCTTCGCAGATATTGTCGAATGTCAGGTGCAGCAGCTTGGAATATTGAGTGGTGTAGTTCCCGTTCCAGGCAATACCGAACTTGTCGATATTGGGATAGACCCAGTCGATTTCGGGCCGCTCCGCGAGAAAGCTCATTAGTGCGGCAAGCGCCGTGGGCGTGATACGGTTGTCGGCATCGAGCAGATAGATAGCTTCGAACCCTGGAAAATGGGTCAGCGCGTATTCGATGCCATGATTGCGGGCCGAACTCAGGCCGCCATTGGTCTTGCGCACATAATGCACGTTCGGATGCGCCAGCGCGTAGGCACGACCGATATCGGCGGTTTCGGGAAACGGGCAACCGTCGTCGACGATGACCGTTGCAATCTCGAACGGCGCTTTTTGGGCCAGCACGGCCTCGACAGCTTCGGCGAGCAATCCAGGATGCTTGAAAACGGGGATGACCACTACGACGCGGGGACCAGTCTTGGCTGCAGGCGCTTGAAGCAGGGTATCGAGCATTTCCGGTCTCACGCTTGCACCATGACGCTGAAGTCCTTGAGGCGGGCCCGCGCGAAGCTGTTATCGCCCGGACGGCTCATGCGGGTCGCCACATAGATGCCCGCAGGGGGAGCGGCGGCATCGCGGAAGGCGGAAAGACGTTTAACCTGGCTGTGCCCCACCTGGTTCCAACCCGAAAAAGCCTCGAACTGTGCGGGCTGGGCGCTGCCCTCGCCGATAGCGCGGGCGCGCGAAGGATCGTCGGTGACGATCAGCGCAAAATCCACGTCGCGCGATTGCTGGTTGTCTATGAAGGCGGAGGCCGAGAGGCGCATGGCGCCGGCCGGCGACACGCCGCCAAGGCGGGCCAGGGTGATCCCGGTGCTGGGTGGGTGGCAAAGCACAACCCCTTCGCCGGGAGGGCCAACCACCGCGGGAAAATCAAAAGTCACCTGATCGGGATTGGCATGCTCGGCCTGGGTCAGGGCGAGCGGCGGCAGTGGCACGTCGATGAAGCCGCCCGCGGCGGTTACTGACTTGGTTGGGGTATGGGCCTTGAACCAGCCCGGCATGCGGGTGCCGGCCAGACCGGTCCAGATCTGTATCGCCAGCGAGTTGCGCAAGGCCGGCTGGCCGCTGGCGATGTCGCGGATTTGGTAGGACGTGATGGGCTGGCCGGTGCCAAGCGAAAGCGGCGGCAGGCGATCTTCGCCGCCGATCTGGCTCAGGCTCAACTCGAGCGTGCGGGCCTGGCCTGAAAGGGTGCGCGCCAAACCCAGCACGTTCCATCCGGGCGTCAGGTCACATGCCGCGACTATCCATTGCTCGAGCGTGCGTTCATCCTCGAGGCTGCGCAATTGTGCCGCGAGCCTGGCATTGCCGGCATCGGCGCCTGGGGCAAAATGGATGCCGATGGCACTGACGCCGTTGCTGCCGGTGGGCAGGATCTGGGCGATGCCGGCTTCCGTCTCAGCCAATGTCACAAACTGGGCCGGATCGGCCACGGGATCGTTGCTGAAGGCCAATTCGAGCGGCATGGTGCCGGTCCGCAGCAGGGCATTCTCGGCCACGGCGAAGCGGTAATGCAGTTCGCCATTGCTGGCGCGCAGGCGGGCAGCCTCCCGCACCGTTTCGGCCTGACGGGCAGCACTGGCGGCAACCAGGCGCACCATCTCGCGATTAACCTGCAGCAATGCCGCAGCCTCATGGCCGCGCCGCCATTCGAGCACGATGGGCACCGAAGGATATCCAACGGCTGCGAGCCAGGCGAGAAAACGCTCTGCTCTTTGGCTGTTCCGGTCGCCCAAAAGGATTGCCGTCAGCAGCAGCGGCGCCTGCGTGAGCAGCACCGGCGGCAGGCCGGGGCCGGCTGACAGGACGGGTTGGGTGCCACGAAAGTCGACCAGCGTCAGCACGTGGATGTCGGGCACGCGCTGCGCATCGCCGATATCGATCGCGATTAGCAGTGGCTGGGACAGTTCGATCGCCGGAGCGGAAGACATAGCGGTTTGGCTGGCCAATTGCGGTCCCTGTTTCATGCTGCGCTCAAGGCGGGTTGCACTGCCGGCTCGGCCGTGGCGTTGCCAGTACGGGTGATCCGCAGATCCTTGATGGTGCCCGAATACAGCAACCCCAGAAGCGGCAGCCGCGCCGCGTCGGCCTGATCGGTATGGGCGACGCTGTCCTTGGGAATATGGCATTCGCTCGCCAGGGACGGCGGTGCCAGCGCAATGGAATAATCCGCGTCTTCGTCCTCGGTTACCAATTGCGCACCGTAGAGAAAGTCGCAGGAAAGCATCGAGGCCAGGAAGCGAAATTGCTTGTTGGCAACGCCCCCCTTCATCATTGCGACCGGCGTCGTCTTGCCATTGCGCGTGATGGCAACCATGCCGGTTGCCTCGTCGCAAGCATAGTTGATCGACAACAGCTTGCCGCCCTCGATGCGGAAGGCGATTTGCTGCTCCGCCAGGTCGAAGGCATCCAGCGAGAAAATGCGGTTGCGGTAGTCGACAAGCGGTTGGCCAGTCATGTCGGCGAGCAGGGCCGCCGTGACCGTACCAGCCGACGCGAAGTTCTTCGCGTCGATGGCCGGAGGCAGCGCTACCTGTCGTGGTCCTTGGGCGATCGCATCGACCAGTCCGTCAAGAACGATCTCGGCAACCATGGCGGTGGCGACAGGGCGGGCATAATGGCCCTGATCCATGTAGAAGCTCGGATTGGTTACCACCTCGCGCCCATAGCGACGCAAGAGAGAAGCGTTCACGTCGATTATTGCGCTGCGATACCAGGACGAAAGATAGTGCATGCCGGCGTCCACCGACGGCACGGCGCCGAGCCAGGTGCCGTTGCGTGCGCCAAGCACCACCGAACACACGATAAGCTGGGGATTGCGCTCCAGCGCGTGGCGGATAATGCCTTCATAGAACCGCGCCCAGTGCCGCACCCGCCGCCGTTCGTCGCCATAGATCCAGCCGTCATTGATCCCGTATTCGACGATCAGCAGGTCACTCTGCTCCACCGCCTCGGTGGTCTTGAGCGCGTAGAGCCCGTAGCCGCAACTGGTTCCGCCCACTGCCAGATTGGCAACCACATCGAGATGAAGGCCACGCTGTGCTGCCATAGGCAGGAGCTGGGTCACATAACCCGGCACCATGAGGGTATTGGAACCCCCGATCAGCGTGACCCGAACGGTTTTCATCAGGCTTGCAGCGCAAGTTCGCGGACGGGGGCGGAAGCGACGGCCTCGATATCGGTATTGAACTCCAGGCCTTTGGACCTCAGCACGCGCTGGAAGTTGGTCGCGCGCTGCCAATAGGTATGCTGGAACTTGGCGATGCTTTCGGGGCTGAGATATTTGTCGATGAAGGCGTCGATCTCCAGCTCATAGGCGATGTCCACCGTAGTATGGGGCACCCCGAAGAACTCGCACATCTCCTTGACCCGCAGGTCCTTGTAGAGAATGGCGGTGGGCAGGCCCGACTGCATGGCCGCGACAGCGCCGTGGAACCGATCGGCAATGCAGATGTCGTGCCAGGAATAGCTCTGGCGCCAGGCTTCCACATCGTCGAAGTGAAAGTAGCGCTTGAACGGCGCTTCATAGCCGATGGCCTCCCGCACCAGCGGCGCGATGACGTCCTGCTTGAGCCGGCCGGTGGCGTCGTTGAGGAAAGGCTGCGACCCCAGTTCGGTCGCAAAGCCCTGCAGTTCGTCCTGAAAGACGTAGCTGGCGTCCTGACCGGCAAAGAACTTGGCCAATTGCAGCCCGCGGCGCGACTTGGCCGACAAATAGCCGGCGGTGACGAACCGCTTGCCCGCCGCGCCGGGCGTCGGCGCCTTGATGCCCATGATATTGCCCGGATAGAGCATCATCGAGGGGCATCCAAGCGCCACGGCATTGTTCAGCCCGACGCTTTTGAGCCACTTCTCGGTATAAAAGCCGCGCACGCCGAAGACCAGCGCACGCTCGTTGACCAGCTTGAGCATGGCGACGGTGCTCGGATCGAGTTCGGACATGTCCGGACCAAGATCATTCTGCATCCCCATGCCGAGCACGACGATCGGGATGGTCACGCGTTCGAGCGCCTTGACCAGGCCGTCATGGTTCATATTGGGGCGGATTTCGTTGGCCATGGGCAGCACCAGGGCGTCGAAATTGTTGTTGATCAGGTCCATGGCCCCGCCGGAGGCCTTGTAGTGGTTATACAGCACATGGACGCTGAGCATGGCGCTGTGGTTCTTGTCGCACTTGAAGATGCGCGACGCGCCCTCGCCGATGAACATGTTGCCCTTGTTCGAGGTGAGGTGGAAATTCCAGCTCATGGCGCTGAAGCTGGCATCGTTGGACCGCGGCATGCCCTCCGAAAAGGGGAGGCCGGGATGATAGCGGTAGCGCGTATCTGCCGGCTGCCGTCCGAAGCAAAGTCTGTTCATCTGATGGTCCTTTCGCACAGTGGCAGTCGTCGTTCAGATTTCAATGGAGCGTTTGCGTAAGATCGAGGGTGAGGCGAGTTGGTTGGCCACACCGCACGAGGCTGAAGGCGGCGTCGCCGTCCCAGTCGTAGTAGAAGGTCGCGCCGATGCGCCCGGCAGTAGCCGGATCGCGAAGGTAATTGCTCAGGGGCGCCAGCATTTGGCGGCGCTCGCGATCGTCGAGGGAACAACCGGCGTCCGGCTCGGCGGTGCCGAATTCGGTGATCCAGCACGACGCGCCGCCATAATCGGCGGTAAAGCACCCGGCCAGCTGGCTTCGGATCATGCCGGCGCGATCGGCGTCCGCCATGGCCAGGCGGAGCGGTTCGTAAAGATGGATGCCCACGGCGTCGATCGCCTCGAAGGCCCCGAGATCGCCCAGTAAAGCGTGGGTGAGCACCGGATCGACGTAAGTGGCGCCGCTGGAGCGGATGAACGGGCTGTTGATGTCGGCAAGCCCACCCATGACCAGGGCTGTCTTGCCCGTCATCCCGGCGTCGTCGAGGGCGGCACGGGCAATGCCGAGCGCGTCGACATAGGCCTGCAGGCCAGCCAGAAACGCCTGCCGGTCAAGGGGCGCCATGTGTGCCAGATTGTCGATCACCGCGCCTTGCGGCGCCAGCGGCAGGTCGCCGTTGTAGCCCGACCAGTTCATTTCGTTGCCGATCTCGATACCGGCGAGCGCAATGCCCTCGTTTGCGGCAAAATCGATCAGCTCCCGCAGCCGCTGCTGCAGCCGGACCGGGTCGATCTGGGAAAGCCCGTGGACGGCGAAGAAGCGGTCCGTGCGGGGGCGCGCCACGGCGCCTTCCCTGGATATCGTGCCATCGATCAGCGGCAGCGTGACCAACACTTCAAGCCCCTGCGCCCTGGCCTCGCGCACGGCAAGTCTTGCAGCGTCGAGCGGCGCTTTCCAGCCGATGCGCACAGCCTCGAAATCGGCGGCGCGTATATCGGCAAGCGTGTCGTCGATGTCCTGCGGTGACTGCCATATGATGTTGGGCACCGCCACCCCAGTCAAACTATCGGCCGTCGAAGCGCCCGCGGTGGCCATCCACACCGCCAGCCCGGCCTGCAATGCCCGATGCCCGAGTGCCGCGCTCACCACGCGGTTCCGATCGTCAGTTTGCGGAAGCGCGCCCAGGCGAAGTTCTGGTTGCCGGGAATGCGCATGCGGGTGGCGACGAAAAGCTTGGCAGGTTTGGCCCCCACCTTGGCAACGGCAGCTGAAAGCTGTCCTGTCCCGGTTGCGGCAACCTCCAGCCAGCCCGAGAAGCCCTGTTGCGGGGTCGGCTCGGCCGTCTTGAGCAGGAGCGCGCGCGCGCTTTCACCGTCTTCGGCCAGCACGATGGCGAATTCGACGGGCTTGGATTTTTCGTTGCCCACTTCAACATCGGCCGAAACCGAAGTCACGCGGTTGTCGGTGGGCAGGGGGAGCACGCCCATGGTCATGCCATAGGCAGGCGGATGGCAAGCGATCGCAACGCGATAGGGGATCCAGGTGACCGGGTCGAAATCGAAGTTGACCTCGTGGGCGGTGACGTGGCTCACCTGCGCCAGCAGGGTCGGCGACAGGGGTTCGCTGCGGATGCCCCGTTGCGCCGGGACGGGACGGTCGGCGATAAAAGCATTGGCGCGCCCGCCATAGGCGGAGTGGGCGTCGCCGCACCAGACCCGCATGGCGAGCCCGGTATCGGCAGCGGGCAGGTTCGATACTGGATTGCGGGCTTGGAACACCTTGAATGTCTGGCTGCGGCCCAGCGACAACCCGACATTGACATCGGCGTCGCATTCCAGGTCGAGCCGCAATTCCAGGGTGCGCGTCGGGCCGACAAGCGCGCGGGTCAGGCAGCACATGATCCAGCCGTCCACCACCCGATCCAGCGGGATGGTCCACCGGTCGATGACGCGATGGTCCTCCAGCGACGCCAGATGCACGTGCAGCATGGCACCCGCACCGCCGCGGATATCGCGCAGATGCAGTTCGATGGCGCTGACACCGCTGCTCGACACCGGCAAGGCCTGGGCCAGTCCATGGCTCGACCAGCCCAGGTTCAGCCCTGCCTTGGATGCAAGCGGCTCATCGGCGAACACTTCGGCCAGATCGCGCGCGCCGGGCGGAAAGCGCCGTTCAAGCGCATAAAAGCAGTTCTGCAATTCCTCATTGGTCCGGCGCAGCCGCGTCAGGCGGCGCAGCGCCGCCACCCGGCCTTGGGCGCTGGCGCGCAGCCTGTTGGTCTGCTCGAGATAGATGCCGGCCAGCGTGGCCAGGTCTGGCTGTTCGGCGCCCGTTGTAACGGAAATTCCGGCTTGATCGAGAACGGCAACGCCAGCCGCCTGCCGAGGCGAAAGCGAGTCGGGCCGGCGCTCGGCAAGCATTTCGTCCAACTGTTGCAGTGACATCAAGTTACCCCGGAAGCCCTGAATGCAAGCCGTAGGTCACACTGGGCAAGTGGCTTTGGAAATCCCTTATGAACTCTTGGACAATTTGAAACATATGCGTTTCAATTTGCGTTCAATTGGCCCAGAACGCCCCGAATGCCTGCCTTCGCCCGTCGCCCGCTGTCTCGAGCATACCTGCGTTGCCACAAACAAATGGCTGCGCCGCGCCAACCTGTCGGGGCCAGCAGCGCGTTCCGCCCTGGCACGATCACAGGTTCGGGCGAGCGATGCCGGTCGCCGGGCTGGCAACACTGGAAAATCTCGACATGGGCGGTTCGAAATGAGTATCGGTTTGCCTCGGGGCGCCGGGCATGGTCCGGTGTCCACCATTGAGTGGTGAGGATTCTTGCAGCATGAACGCGGTCGAGATCGAACAGGCCGTATCCGAGCTGGCCGAGCAGACTTTTGCCGCCGCCGAATTCCCGTTTGCCTTTTTGCGCTCATTCGGCGCCAAGGACACCACGATCAAGCGCCTGCGGTCGGGCGAGTCCAACAAGTCCGACCTGGGCGGGGTGCTGCAGACCAGCAATATCCACATCAAGGTGACCGAGCCGGGCGATGTGCCCACCGCTTTCGAGGCGCTCAAGGCCAGCCCGGCGACGAAGCGGTTCAAGGCGCGTTTCGTGCTCGCCACCGACGGGGTGGAGCTCTACGCCGAAGACCTGACCTCGGATGAGGCGCCGGTGATCTGCGCCTTCACCGATTTCCCCAACCATTTCGGCGCGTTTCTGGCGCTGGCGGGTATTTCCACCGTCAAGCAGGTGCGCGAAAGCACTTTCGACATCCGCGCCACCAGCCGCCTCAACCGCCTCTATGTCGAACTGCTCAAGGACAATCCGGATTGGGGCACGGCGGCGCGGCGGCCGGATATGAACCACTTCATGGCCCGGCTCATCTTCTGCTTTTTTGCCGAGGATACCGACATCTTCAACGGCAAGCGCCTGTTCACCGCCACGGTGGAGCAGTTCACCGAGCGCGATGGCACCAACACCCATGCGGTGATCGGCGCCATCTTCACCGCCATGAACACGCCCACCCAGCACCATGGCGCCCCCGATGGCCGCCACCGCAAGGCGGCCGGCCTGCGGCCCTGGGCCGATGCCTTCCCCTATGTGAATGGCGGATTGTTTTCCGGCAGCACCGATGTCCCGCGCTTTTCGCGCATTGCCCGCTCCTACCTCATCAATATCGGCAGCCTCGACTGGACCCGTATCAATCCCGATATTTTCGGCTCCATGATCCAGGCCGTGGCCGACGACGAGGAGCGCGGTGCGCTGGGCATGCACTACACCTCCGTGCCCAATATCCTCAAGGTGCTCAACCCGCTGTTCCTCGACGACCTGCGCGAAAAGCTGGACGAGGCCGCTGACAATGCCCGCAAGCTGCTCAACCTGCGCAACCGCATGGCGCGCATCCGGGTGTTCGACCCCGCCTGCGGGTCCGGCAATTTCCTGGTCATCGCCTATAAGGAAATGCGTGGCATCGAGGCGGCGATCAACGCGCGCCGCGGCGAGCAGGGCCGCAAGAGCGATATCCCGTTAACCAATTTCCGCGGCATCGAACTGCGCCACTTCCCCGCCGAAATCGCCCGGCTGGCCCTGATCATCGCCGAATACCAGGCCGACGTCGTCTTTCGCGGCCAAAAGGAAGCCCTGGCCGCGTTTTTGCCGCTCGATCAGGAAAACTGGATCGTCCAGGGCAATGCGCTGCGGCTAGATTGGGTGAGCGTCTGCCCTCCGACGGGCACCGGCGTGAAGCATCGGGCAGACGATCTGTTCGAGACGCCGTTGGAACAGGCGCAGATCGATTTCGAGAATGAAGGTGGTGAGACCTACATTTGTGGGAACCCGCCTTATGTCGGCGACAAGAAGCAGACCGAAGAACAGAAGGTCGATATTGAGGCGTTGTTTTCGGGTCTCACCACCCGTTGGCGCTCGTTCGACTACGTCTGCGGGTTTCTGCAAAAAGCTCTCGAATATGGGATAACAAACGACCGGTGGTCTGCGGCGTTCGTCACCACCAACTCGGTTACACAGGGTGTCCAAGTATCTCAGTTCTGGCCATTAACGTCACAACTCGCCGAAATTCGTTTTGCATACACATCGTTCAAGTGGGCCAATCTCGCCTCCAAAAACGCCGGGGTAATTTGCGTAATACTCGGCCTGGGTCCGCTTGGCTCGTCTTTTAGGAAGGTGCTGTACACCGGAGAAACACAGCGGTTGGTGGACGCGATCACACCCTACCTAACCGCGGGGCCAACCGTTCTGGTGCAGGAGCGCTCAACTCCAATGTCTGATCTAACGGAGATGATGTTGGGAAATTTTGCCAAAGATGGTGGCCACCTAATAATTGGGCAAACTCAGTTACGCGCTTTGGATGACATCAGTGCCGAATTTTTGAGGCCCATCTATGGGGCGCAGGAATTCATTAAGGGGGTGCAACGCAGTTGTTTTTGGGTCTCCGACAATCAGGTGGCCCGCGCTCAACAAAGTCCTGAGCTGCGGAGTAGGTTCGGACAAGTTGCGAAATTCCGTAAGGAAAGCGTCAAGGCGGCAACTGCAGCATGGGCGGCTAAACCTCATCGCTTTGTTGAGATTAGGTCTCCTGACTACAGCACCGCGATTTTGGTGCCGAGGGTCAGTTCAGAGGTCCGCGAGTATTTGCCAACAGGACTACTCCCGCCGAGGGCAATCGTAACGGAGGCGTTCGCTCTTTATGATGCGCCGCTTTGGAACATGGCATTGATAGCCTCACGCCTGCATCTGACCTGGATTGCCACGGTCTGTGGAAAGATGAAAACCGATTTCCGCTACTCCAATACCCTGGGCTGGAACACCTTCCCCATCCCCCCTCTCACCGAACGCAACAAGGCCGATCTGACCCGCTGCGCCGAGGATATCCTGCTCGCCCGCGAAGCACATTTCCCCGCCACAATTGCCGATCTCTACGACCCTGAAACCATGCCTGCCGACCTGCGCGCCGCCCATGAGCGAAATGACGAAGTCCTAGAACGCATTTACATCGGCCGCCGCTTCCGCAACGACACCGAGCGGCTGGAAAAACTCTTTGAACTATACACCAAAATGGTCGCCAACGATGCCGCCAAGCCCAAAGCCAAGGGTAAGAAGGCCCGCGCCGATGGCTGACCGCACCTACCAACCCGGTGGCGATGCCAAGGCTATTTCCGCGATCGCCAAAACCCATTTCAGCGGCGACTATACAAAAATGTTCGAACATCACGGCTGGCCCGAGCGCGGCGCCGACATGATGCGCAAGGTGCAAACTCGCGTGGTCGAAACCTATGGCAGCGTACGCGCCTTCGAGGCCCATTTCAGCAAGGACAAGGCATGAGCATCGAGACCAAAGCCGTCCCGTCTGTTTCGGTCTCCTACGCCCGCAATGGCACGTCGACCAAGGCCAATGAGCTGGGCATGCGCCCTATGCAGGAACGGGCTTATGACCATCGCGGCGAGCAATATCTGCTGATCAAATCGCCGCCGGCCTCCGGCAAAAGTCGAGCACTGATGTTCGTGGCGCTCGACAAGCTGCACAACCAGGGACTGAAGCAGGCCATCATCGTCGTGCCGGAGAAATCCATCGGCTCCAGTTTCAACGATGAGCCGTTGAGGCAATATGGGTTCTGGGCCGACTGGGCCGTGGTACCCAAGTGGAACCTCTGCAATGCTCCGGGCGAGGACGGCGGCAAGGTCAATTCGGTTCGCGCCTTCCTCGACAGCGAGGATCGCATCCTGGTGTGCACCCACGCCACCTTCCGCTTCGCCGTCGACCGCTTCGGCATCGAGGCCTTCGACGACCGGCTGATCGCCGTCGATGAATTCCACCACGTCTCGTCCAATCCGGACAACAAGCTGGGCGCCCATCTCGGCGCCTTCATCGCCCGTGGCAAGGTGCACCTGGTGGCCATGACCGGCTCATATTTCCGTGGAGATTCCGAAGCGGTGCTGTCGCCGACAGACGAGGACAAGTTCGAAACGGTGACCTACACCTACTACGAGCAGCTCAATGGCTACCAATATCTCAAGCACCTCGACATCGGCTATTTCTTCTATTCGGGTGCCTATGCCGACGACATCCTCAAGGTGCTTAACTCGAATGAAAAGACCATCATCCACATCCCCAGCGTCAATTCGCGCGAGAGCACCAAGGACAAGATTCGCGAAGTCGAGCATATCATCGAGGCGCTGGGCAGTTGGGAGGGCGTAGACCCCAAAACCGGCTTCCAGCTCGTCCGCACCGCCGAGGGCAAGCTGCTCCGCATTGCCGACCTCGTCACCGACGATCCGGGCAAGCGCGACGTCGTCTCCTCGGCGCTGAAGGACCCGGCCCAGAAAAACAACCGCGACCATGTCGACATCATCATCGCGCTGGGCATGGCCAAGGAGGGGTTCGATTGGATCTGGTGCGAGCACGCCTTGACGATCGGTTACCGATCAAGTCTCACCGAGATTGTCCAAATTATCGGCCGCGCCACCCGGGATGCGCCGGGCAAGACCCGCGCACGCTTCAGCAACCTGATCGCCGAACCCGATGCCACCAGCGAAGCCGTGACCGAGGCGGTCAACGACACGCTCAAGGCCATCGCCGCCAGCCTGCTGATGGAACAGGTGCTGACCCCACGCTTCGAATTCAGGCCGAAGAACCCCACCAACGAAGCTGCGCCGGGCTTCGACTATGGCGAGGGTGGCTACGACCCCGACAAAGCCAATATCGGCTTCAACGAAGAAACCGGCCGCATCCAGATCGAAATCAAGGGCTTGGCCGAGCCCAAAAGCGAAGAGGCCAAGCGCATCTGCCGCGAGGACCTGAACGAGGTCATCGCCACCTTGGTGCAGGACAAGCGCAATCTGGAGCGCGGCCTGTTTGACCACGAAATGCTTCCGGAGGAACTGACGGTTGCGCGCATGGGCAAGATCATCAAGGATCTCTACCCCGAGCGCGACGAGGAGGATCAGGAGGCCATCCGCCAGCACGCCATCGCCGCGCTCAACTTCGTTCAGGGCAGCAAAGCCGCTCTGACAGCCGGTGTGGCCAGTATAGCCGACAGCGTCAACACCGCCTTCATCCAGGGCGTCCGGCGCTTCGCGATGAGCGTGAAGGAACTCGACATCGACCTCATCGACCGGATCAATCCATTCGGTGAAGCCTACCAGATCATGGCCAAGACGATGGACGCCGATCGCTTGAAACAGGTCGAGGCCGCCATTGCGGCCAGGAAATCGACACTCACGCCAGACGAGGCACGCGACTTGGCGCGCCGCGCTTTGCGCTTCAAACAGGAGCGCGGTCGGCTGCCGTCTATCACCGCGCAGGACCCGTGGGAAAGGCGCATGGCCGAAGGCGTTGCCTTCCTCGCCCGCATGAAAGCCGAGGCCGCGCGTGTCTAAATTCACCGACGAAGACGATGCCCTGCTGGGCGAACTCGGCGTCGAGGTCGCGCCCGAGCAGCATGCCAGCCGCTCCCCCAAAGAGGAGCGCATCATCGCCGGCTTCGAGGATATCCAGCGCTTCGTCGACGAGCAGGGCAGGGTCCCTCAGCACGGCGAAGAGCGGGACATCTTCGAGCGCCTGTATGCCGTCCGGCTGGATCGCCTGCGCGACCTGCCGGACTGCCGCGCACTGCTCGGGTCGCTAGATCGGCAAGGGCTGTTGTCGGTCGCCGCCGCCCCACCGGCTCCGGTTGACGATCTGGACGACGATGCCTTGCTCGCAGAACTCGGGGTGGAAGGGGTAGGCGAGGATGACGTCACCAAGCTGCGCTTCGTCCGGTCGGGCGCCGAGAAGCGGGCGGCAGAAGAAATCGCCAATCGCGAGACGTGCGAAGACTTCGAGCGGTTCGCGCCCCTGTTTGACGCGGTCCAGAACGATCTCGACATCGGTGCCCGGGTCACCCGGCCCTTCGTCAAGGACGCCGGGTTCCTCAAGGCTGACATCACCCAGGGCCAGTTTTTCATCCTGGGCGGGCAGGTTGCCTATGTCGCCGAGGTCGGCGAGCCGATCAAAGCGCCCAATGGGGAAACCGATGCCAGGCTCCGCGTCGTCTATTCCAACGGAACCGAGAGCAATCTGCTGCTGCGTTCGCTCCAGCGCGCCCTCTACAAGGACGACGGCGGTCGGCGGATAACCGAGCCCAATGCTGGACCGCTTTTCGCCGACACGCGCGACGACGAGGACCTGGCCAGTGGCACCATCTATGTGCTGCGCAGCAAGTCGGACGAACCCTACGTCGCCCGACACCGCGACCTGCTGCACAAGATCGGGGTGACCGGGGGCGACGTTCAGCAACGCATTGCCAATGCCCGGCTCGACGCCACGTTCCTGCTCGCCGATGTCGAGGTCGTCGCCACCTACCGCCTGTTCAATATCAACCGGACAAAGCTCGAGAACATCATCCACAAGGTTTTTGGACCTGCGCGGTTGGACCTGTCGATTGCCGATCGGTTTGGCAATGCCGTGGTGCCGCGGGAGTGGTTTCTCGTGCCGCTATTCGTCATTGACGAGGCGGTCGAGCGGATCAAGGATGGATCGATTGCAGAGCTGCGATACGATCCCCTGACGGCCAAGCTTGTCGCCTCTTAGGGCCTAATGCGCCCCGTGCCGTCTCGAACCGACCGCCCCTCGCGCAATGCGCAATGCGGCAAGCCCCCGCGTCCAACTATTCTGCGCTGAGCTCGACGCGACGGTTTTGGGCTCGGCCATCGGCGGTGTCGTTGGGCGCGATTGGCTGGGACAGGCCTTGGCCTGATGGCGAGAGGCGGTCGCTGGCAATGCCGTATTGTTCGATCAGTGCCGCGACGACGCTTTGAGCGCGGCGCGTGGACAACGCGAGATTATAGCTGGCGCTGCCCTGGTCGTCGGTATGGCCAATAACCGCCAGCCGCAGCTGCGGCTGGCTGTCCAGCAGTTGCACGATCTGGTCGAGTGTCGGCTGGGAATCAGGTTGCAGCACCGCGCTGTCGGTGTCGAAATGCAGGCCGTAGATGTTGATGGACTGTCCGGCATCAAAGGCGGCGGCCATCTGGGTAGCGTCCTCGACGCTGATCTGGCCGGCCGCATCGGCCGAGCCGCCCGCGGGCTCCACCACCTCGATGAAGGCCGTTGTCAGCGCGCCGTCCTCACCCACGAGAATAGCGACATAGGTCGGCTGGCCCGCAGCGTCAGGGATTGCGGTTGCGGGGCCTGCTGGATCGGGTGTGCCGGGAAGCAGCAGCGGGTTGCCGGTTTCCGAGCCGGGTCCTCCTGTCGTGTCGAAACCCGGTGCCGACAAGCCCGGAGCGCCGGGCATCAACATTCCGGACGTGGCTTCGGAGCCAGGGCCCTCCGGTGTTGCAAAGCCCGGCCCGCCCGCAGCGGTGGCTTCGGAACCCGGTCCGCCAGAAACCGCCGAGCCCGGACCACCCATTGCCTCCGGCATCGCCCCCGCACTCGCGTCGAATATCGGCTCCGGCAAGCCGAAGGGAGCCTCTGTGGCCGGATCAGGCAGAGCACCGTCGCCCTGCATCATCATGCCGCCAGCAGGATCGTGCACGGCCAGCAGGTAATGCAGGTTGGTGGAGTATCGGGCCGTATCGGAATTGTCGGTGTCCACTTGCTGGCCGATCAGGTAGTCATCGGTCAGCATTCCGGTCAGGCAGGCGGCATCGGCGCAGCTATAAATCACACTGAAACCTTTCGCCATGAGCGCGCTCTCGTAGCTGCGCGAGACCTCATAGGAAGAATGCCCGGCGGGAATGTCATAGCGGATGCGCGTGACCTTGCCTTCCAGCGGTAACCATTCGGGGCCGGTCCGATCGGTCAGCGCATTGCGCTCCAGCAGGGCATTGTAGTCGTGGGGCCCCTGCAGCAGGGCCGCACGATCGAGCGCTGCCGCCTTGTAAAAGATGATGCTCGCACCCTCAAACCGCCCCGTCAGCGGATGATCGGCGCTGCCGGCGACATCTTCGGCCAAGGCGCTGCTCACCAGCAGGCATGATGCCAGAAGTCCAAGGGCCAGTGGTCTGCCACCCATCGCATGGTTCCCCGGTTGCGCCTGCCTCGGCAAACAGGTAGCCGAGCCTTCATCGGCCCGCATCCACCATTTGGTGGACGACAAGACCCCCACACTGCTGCTCACCTTCGGCAGCAGGAGGGCTCGATACCATGATGCGCGGTCTGGCCCGGTTGGCTGCATTGGCAATCGTCGCGATAGTCTCGCTGACCTCACTGGCTCAGGGGCAGGGTAGCCGCATTACGCCCTTCCAGATCGGCCGGCCGATCGATCAGGTCAACAGCTTCGAGACGGCCCTCCAGACGGCGCAGAAAGGTACGCCCATCAAAGGAACGCCTTCCGGCACGCCCAATCACGTGACGACCGTCTACAAACCCGCCCCCTATCGCCAGCTTTACACCGTCTGGATCGGCGACAATGGCGCCGTGCGGGTGGTCAACAAGGACAATAACGGCCGCTGGCAGCAGGCTTACGACGTGACTCCGTCGGGCCTGGGCATTCCCGGCTCGCCGGTCACGGCGGTCTGGCAGGCACAGAATGACCAGATGGAAATCTTCTGGGTGGACGGCACCGGAACGGTCAATCTGGTCTGGAGCGACCACAACAGCTGGCATGCCCCGGTGCGGATCAGCCCGTTCGGGTATTTTCCCGCTGGCGCACAATTGTCGGGCGTCTGGCAGCCGGTGGCCCATGAGCTGATGGTCTTTGGCATCGACGACCGTGGCGTGCTCAAGATGATGTGGAAGAAGGACAACGGCTCCTGGCGCCCGTCGGGCGATATGAGCGGCGTTGGCCATGCCAGACCCGGCAGCTCGGTGGCGGCGGTCTATCAGCCGCTCGACCAGCGCACCGAAGTGTTCTCTGTCACGCCCAATGGTACTATCGCTATCGTGTGGAAATCGCGCGACAATGCCTGGGCGCAGCCGGAACTGCTGACGCCGCCGGGGCTGGCGCCCGACTATGCGCCGCTCTCGGCCACCTGGTATGGGCCGAGCAACCAGATCGAGGTCTTCTGGGTCGACCGGCTGGGCGGCCTCAATGTGGTGTGGAGCCACGACAATTCCCGGTGGGCCGTGCAGACCATCGCCGGATCGGGCTTTGCTGCGCCGGGCTCTTCGGTCAGCGCGGTCTATCAGCCGCTGCACGAACATCTTGAAGTCTTTGGCGTTACGGCCAAAGGCGGCGTCACGCTGCTGTGGAAGCAGAACAATGGCGGCTGGTCGAAACCGCAACAGATCGTGCCGGACAATGCGGTGCCGACAGCCACCGTGCTGCGCGCCGCCTATCTGGCCGAAGGCAAGCAGCTCGAGACGTTCTATATCGACGCGGTGGGCCAGCTCTGGGACGTGTGGAAGGCCAATGATGGCGGCTGGTCGACGCCGCCGGTGAAGCTGACCGATATTGGCGGCAGCACGATCATCAAGCCCGGCGAATGCTCGGTGTTCCTGGATCGCTGGAGCAAATTCCGTATCGACGATGACTATATGATCACGCAGTGCGGCCGCATTCTTGGCATCACCGCCTATTGCGACGCCAGGAATGCCTTCGTCGCGGTCGATTATGTCGACAATGGCCGCAAGCGGGTGCTGATCTGTTCCTCCCGCTACATCAAGGACAGCGCCGCCGAGCAGGTCGAGCATATTGCGCGGGGTGTCAAGCAGGGGGTTTCGGACGCCGCCGTGGCGATGATGCCACTGGTTAATTTCACCGTTCAGGGTGCGGGTTGCATTGCCGGCAATATGGCGGCGTGTGCTTCGGCGGGTATCACGCTGGTCCAGGTTTTCGACCAGCTCACGGGCAATTCGGTGCTGCCCAGCGAAGTGCGGGCAGCATTGCCCCTCATCAAGCGCGCCGTCGCCTGTGCCGGCGGCGATTTCATCGGTTGCGCGACGTTCGCCCAGGACCTGGTCAAGAAGACGACGGGCGTCAATATCCCGGCAGCCGATGTCGTGCAGGTCGGACTCGACGCCAGCGACTGCTATGACGGCAATGTCGGCGCCTGTGCGCGGCTTGGCCAAAAGGCGGTGCAGGCTGCGGGGCTGGAAAACGTCGTCATCCCATCCACCATCGTCGCGATCGGCGCCAATGTGCAGGATTGCCTGATAGAATCGGATCTCGATTCTTCGACGTCCAAGCGGGACGTGAGCGGCAGTTGCCTCGCGCTGGGCACCTCTATCGCCACGGCGGCCGGCCTGGATGCCGATATCGCCAGGGCCGGAAATCTCGGCGTCCGATGCGCCAGTGGCGACCAGGATGCCTGCGTGGCCCTGGGCTTTCAGGCCGCACGTGAATTCGTGCCGCCGCCGCTGCTCAATGCGGTGGAAAAGAATGGCGAAGCCTGCATGGGCAACAAACCCAGCGCCTGCTTCGATATCGCGATCGCCGCAGCCGACGCGGTTGGCCTGCCCACCGGCGACCTGGCCTCGTTGCGCAATTGCGCCATCAGCCAGTCGATCGACGCCTGCCGCCCGCTGGCCGAGAAACTGACCGGCGTCCCGCTTGGTTCGGCGCTCGACACGGCCAAGCTGGTCAGCCGCTGTGCCAATGGCGAGGTGGTGGCCTGCGTCGAACTCGGCCGGGCGGCCGTGCGGAAATACAAGCCCGATACCGGCAGCGTCGTGGCCGATCGAGTGCTCAGCATGATCCAGCGCCAAGCGCTCGAGGGTGGCCGTCCAGGCGTGCCGACGCTCGACCAACTCGGACTACCCGCGACGCAGGGTCTCAATGTGCAGGATCAAACCCGGCTGGTCAGCGATCTGCCGACCCTGCCGCTGCCGGGCGTCAATGTTCGCTTCGATGGCCAGTGGGACACCAGGGTTCAGGGTGGTACGCCCTACACCATGACGCTGGCGCAGGAGGCGAGCGGACGGGTGAGCGGCAGCTATACCGCCGGCACCCTCACCGATGGCGTGATCGTCGATCGCGCGCTTTATGCGCACTGGCATCAGGGCGGGCTCAGCGGCATGGTGATGTTCAGGCTTGCCGACGATGGCCAGCGCTTTGAGGGTGTGTGGAGCCAGGCGGACAAGCCCACCAGTCAGGGAACCTGGAGCGGCCAGCGACCGGGCGCGGTCGCCGATGCGAAGGTGACCCCCATTGCGCCACCTCCGCCAGCTTCGAATCCTGCCCCTGCGGCGGCTCCTCCCCCCGTGATTCCGGCAATGCCTGCAACCCCGGCCCCAGCGCCCGCCCCGGTGGTTCCCGCCACGCCCCCCACACCGGCGGTTCCGGCGACCCCGGTACAGCCCCCGCCGCCCCCGCCACCGCCGGCACCCAAGGTGGTGGTGCTGCCCCAGGGTCAATGTCCGGCAGAAACCGCCGTGGTGCGCCAGCAGATCAATATCCGCGATGGCCTGACCCAGGATGGCAAGGGTGGCGACATCATCGGCAAGGCAGAGGGCAACAGCCGGATACAATGCCTGGCCTGCACCGATAGCTGGTGCCTGATCGCGGCCAATAATCCCCATGCCACGGTGTCGCGCGGCTACCTCGATTTCGAGCTGCCGCAACCGGTGGCGCAGCCGCCGGTACCGCAACCCGCTGCCCGGCCAGAGCCGCAACCGCCGGTTCAGCCCGCGCCGGCGGCGGTGCCAGCGGCGGATTTCTCGGGCGACTGGTGGGTGCGCACCAGCACCGGGATTGTCGAGCAGGTGCGCATCAACCAGCAGGGGCCCACCGTCGTCGGCTCCTATGCCGACAATGCCAGCACGGCCGGTCAGTTCACCGGTCAGGTGCAGGGCGATACGCTGGTGCTCAACTGGCAGAACAATCGCGGCTATACCGGGACGGGTACCCTGACCATGCGCGGCGACGGCTCCGGCTTTGCCGGCCAGTTCGCGATGCAGCAGATCCCGCCGGCCGGCCGCATGCCGCTCTACGAGCAGAGCGGCACCTGGGAGAGCTTCACCCCCGAGACCAGCCCCGCCGCAGCCGAGCCCGCACCGCAACCCGAACCCCAACCACAACCCGAACCGGCTGCGCTGGCCAGCTTTGCCGGCGACTGGTGGGTGCGCACCAGCACGGGCCTGGTGCAGCAGTTCCACATCGCCCAGCAGGGGGCGGTTGCAGGGGGGAACTACATCGACACCATGGGCAACGCATCCCAGTTCACCGGGCAAGTGAGCGGGAACACGCTGGTGCTGAACTGGCAGAGCGCCAACGGCTATGCCGGCGTGGGCACCTTCACCATGCGTGCCGATGGCAGCGGCTTTGCCGGCCAGTACGGGGTGCAGATGATCCCGCCGGTGAACCAGATGGCGATCTATGCCTCGGGCGGCACCTGGGAGAGCTTCATCCCCACCACATCCGAGGACCCCGACCCGGTCTATGGCGGATGCTCCGCATGTGGGCCGGATGTCTTCGTGGGGCCAAAGTGATGCTGCGCCTGTCCCAACTGTTCATTGCCTGCTGCCTGCTCACTCTACAGGGAATTACCCAGATCGTGGCGGCCCCGATGCCGGTCGTGGCCTCGCCTGTCGCCGGGGTCGACATATCCGGCCAATGGACCAGCACCGTGCAGGGTGGCACGATTTATCGCCTCAACTTGACGCAGGACGGCGCCGGCACTGTCAGCGGTAGCTACGAGTCCGGCACCATTTCGGCCGGGTTGCTTGTCGGCCGCGATCTCTATGCGCGCTGGACGCAGGGCGGCGCGGGTGGAACGATGCTGCTGCGGTTTTCTGCGGATGGATCGGTGTTTGCCGGAATCTGGGCGCGAGGCGATGGTGCGCCCGAACCCGCCAATGCTGCCGGCACCTGGGACGGCTACCGCGGCGATCGTGCGCGCTCCCCGGCCAATATCGATCTTTCCGGCAATTGGGTGCTGGACCGGGGCAATGGCGCCGTGCCCCTCAACCTCGCGGTACCTTTTGATGCAACAGGCTTTCGCGGCGGCTATCAGCCAGCCACCGGCGGTCAGGGCTCGATCCACCTGGCCCCGCAGGGGTCTCCGGCAATTGCCACGAGCTTCACCGACGGCAATGCATCCGGTCAGGGCGCGCTGCTGCTCGGGGCCGACAATGCTCACCTGACCGGCTACTGGCACGGCGCTGACCGCAGCTTCGGTATCTGGACCCTCATCACCGCCAGCGCGGCTGCCACCGAAGGACGAGCCGCCACGGGCGGTCCGGGCAGCGAAATGCCGGTGCCCGAGCAACCGCAGCGACAGGGCTATCTCGACGAGGACGGTGTCTGGCACGATACCAGCCCCTATCCGATGCCGACGCGGATATGCCCGGCGCCCTATCTGGTGACCGCAATGTCCACATCTCTGGTCGATGCGGCGGTCAAGGAGCAGTTCAAGCGCCTGCCCGCCGGCACTTTGCTGGCCTGCAAGGCCTGCGACGAGAACTATTGCGCCGTGGTCGATGACAATCCGGGCGCTCTGCTTTGGCGCCAATACCTGGCATTCGAATATGCCCCTGGCGCCTCGCGGCCCCAGCCATTGCGCAGCAGCGGCGCGGTTCCGCTCGGTGGTGACTGGCTGGTCGACCTCGGGGACGGCTCGCAACTCGACATGAATATCGAGCAAGCCGGCGACAGCGTGACCGGCACCTATGTGGAGCGTCGTCGCGGGCTGTTCGGCACGGTGACCGGCCAGCTCGACGGCGTCGGCGGGTTGACCTTGCGGATCGTGGAAGACCCGCGCTCACGGGACGAGCCACTGACTGGCACCGCGACCACGCATATGGAGCGCGATGGCAGCTTCGCCGGCGATCTGGTCTGGGCCCCCAATTTCCTGATGCCGACAACGGCCTATCGCAGTACCTTGCGCGCCGTACCGCGCGCACCAGCCCCGCCGGCTCCGGCCGCAGGCCCGCCGGCCGGCTTTGCCGGCCAGTACAGCGTCGTCAGCGACCGCAACAACCATTACCTGTTCGTGCTCACGGCGGTTGGCGACTCCATTAGCGGCACCTTCCTTGATCAAGGCGGCACCCGCGGTTGGCTCTATGGCACCGCGATTGGCAATACCCTGGTCTTTCATTGGACGATTGAGGGCGGCTGGACCGGGGACGGCAATTTGACGCTGTCGGCGGATGGCAATGCGCTTTCCGGCTCCTATCGCGGCGATATCCGTTCGCCCATCACCTGGGACAATTACCAGGGCGCCTGGAGCGGCACGCGCGGCGCCGTCAACCCGCTCGACCAACCCGCGCCGGACGACCGGATCGACTATGGCGGCTGTTCGTCCTGCAACCAGCCCGACCGACCGAGCAATCCGAGGTGAACAGATGAAATACAGAACGGCGGAATCGGCGAGCTTGCTGGCCATGGTGCTGCTGGCGTTCGCAAACATGGTGCCGGCCCACGCCGCCGACAGCGATCTCAAGACGGGCCAGTATGAGGGTACATGGTGCGGCTATTCCGCAGTCTTTGACATTGCTGTCAAGGAGCGCCGTCGCTGGGTGTTCCACGGCAAGATCGTCTTCCCCACCTATGACAACCTGGCCGATGAGCTGTGGATCGAGCAGTACGAGGACCAGAGCCTGCGGATGATCCGCTACCTGTCAGGCACGCAGGAGGGCTGGACGCAAGTGATCCAGACCTTTGCGCCCGAAATGCACGGCAGTGAGGCCGGTTATGCGCCGACCTTCACGGTGGAGCGGGCCAATGGTCCGGACTGCGAAGGCAAGCCGACCCAGTTCACGGCCAGATAGTTCCGGATTTGCCCATGCCCGCGATGCTTCGCCACCTGACCCTGTTGCTGCTGACGCTGGCCGCATTGCTGGCGGCCAGTCCGGCATGGGCCAAGGCGGGCATAACCTCGATCTGGCAGCCCGGATATAACCAGCTCGAAGTGTTCTGGATCGACGGCACCGGAGCGGTCAATGTCGTCTGGAAGGGCGCCGACGGCTACTGGCACCAACCCCAGGCCATCACCACGAGCGGCTGGGGCATTCCCGGGTCGGAACTGAAGGCGCTGTGGTCGGTGCAGAACGACCAGCTCGAAGTGTTCTGGGTCGATGGCGCGGGGGCGCTGTCGGTGGTCTGGAAGGATCACAACGGGGACTGGCACAGCCCGGCTAAATTGACCGGCAGGGGCTTTGCCAAGGCAGGCTCGCCCCTGACGGGGTTCTGGCAGCCTGTCGTGCATCAGCTGCACGTCTTCGGCATTACCGAGGATGGCGCGGTTTCGATGATCTACAAGGTCAACAATGGCAGGTGGAATGCTCCGGCCCGCATGACCCGGCCGGGGGTCGCCGTTCCGGGGAGTCAGCCCGCTGCCGTTTACCAGTCGACCGGCGAGCAGAGCCAACTGTTTTACAGCGCTCCCAATGGCACGATTTGGCTGACCTGGAAGGGTTCCAACGGATCCTGGACCACGCCGGTTGCCATTACCGAGCCCGGCACCGCTGCGACTGGCGCCTGGCTGGACGCCATCTACTATCGTTCGGCAGGTGCCGGAGCACCCAAGTTCGAACAGGCCGAAGTGTTCTTCACCAATCCGCGTGGGGCGGCCATGGTCGCCTGGAAGGTTGGCGGGGATATCTATCATTGGCGAACGGCGACGATCAGTTCTGACGGCTACGCGCCCCCCGGCGCCCCGGTCAGCGCGGCCATTATGCCGCTCGCCAACCACCTGGAGACCTTTGCCATCGGCCCGGATGGCAAGGTCAACGATGTCTACAAGTTCCAGAACGGCAACTGGCATGGGATACTGCCGACGACGGGCGCGGGCGCCGCGCCTGCAGGCAATACGCTGAGCGCCACCTTGCTCCCCAATCCCGCGCAGCTCGAAGTGTTCTATCAGGACGCGCAGGGCGCCATCTGGGTGGCCTGGAAAAAGGGCAACGGGTCCTGGGAGGCGCCCCAGCCGCTGACCGCGGCCAATGGCAAGACCCGGATCAACTACGATTACTGCATGGCCTATCGCAAGGACTGGTATGCGGGCCGCCGCCCCCTGGACGCGAATATGTCGCTCGATTGCCGCGGCTATTCCGCTGCCGTGTGCCGGCAGTGGCATCTGCGCGGCCCGATGGTCTATACCGCCATCGGCGGCGCCAATGCCATCATCCTGGGGGTCAGCCGCAACCGCAACCCGGACGGCAGCGAGTTCATCGACAAGGACGACTACAACCACATCTACGGCAATATCTGGTTCGGCGGCATTGCCGAGAAGCGCTATGCCAATGGCAAGATCCTGGGCGGCAGGTTCAATACCCGCACCGGGCATATCTTCTTCCAGACCCATCCCTGGAAGGACCACAACGGCGACGGTACCTATGGCATCGTCAAGTTCACCGCCGAACTGCTCGAAGTCTATCGCGACGGCCCGAGTGGCGGGCTGGTGGCGTCGATGCAGGGATCCTATTTCGGCGCGCGGGGCGAAGGCGGCGGCATGTGGTACGCCCCGTTCAACCAATATCCGGCACCGCTTTATTGCGAGGATGCCGACGTGCTGATCAAGCCGCCACCGCCGCCGCCGCCCAAGGTGTATATCCAGACCGGCAAGCCAGCCGATGCCATGCCGATCAAGGCCAATCCTGCACCGGGCGCCAGCTTCAACGGGCTGTGGGTGACCAGGGTACAGGGCGGGGTGACATACAATATGCTGTTGAAGCAGGACGCTGCCGGCAATGTCACCGGCGACTACGGCGCCGGCAAGATCAGCAGCGGCATGGTTATCGGCCGCGATCTGTATGCCGTGTGGACCCAGGGCGGGGTGAGCGGCACGGTGATGTTCCACCTGGCGCCGGATGCGAAGGCATTCGCCGGCATGTGGACACAGGGCAACCATGCCGTCAAACCGACCGCAGGCAATGTCAAAGGCAGTTGGGATGGGTATTCCAGCAGCGCTTTCACCAAGCCGGTGCAGAGCGGCACCTTTGACGGCAGTTTTGCCATGAGCCGCGCGGTTGGCGAGGCGACGCCGCTGACGATCAGGCTTCTCCCCGGTGGCAAGGTCACTGGCGCCTACAACAATGGCAGTCTGAGCGGGACTATCATCAGTTCCCCCGGGCGACCGACTGAACTGGCTTTGCAAATCCGCGACGGCTTGAATACCGGCAGCGGCAGCTTTTTCCTTTATCCCGACGGTAGGGGATTTTCGGGCTATTGGCACAATGGCTATGCAGGACTGAATGCCTGGAGCGGAACGTTAAACCCGGCCCCTGCGGCGCCCGCACCCCCGGTTATTCCGGCAACGCCTGCGGCCCCGGCCCCATCGCCCGCCCCGGTGGTTCCCGCCACGCCCCCCACACCGGCGGTTCCGGCGACCCCGGTGCAGCCCCTGCCGCCACCGCCACCGCCAGCACCCAAGGTCGTGATGCTGCCCCAGGGTCAGTGTCCGGCAGAGACCGCGGTGGTGCGCCAGCAGATCAATATCCGCGATGGCCTGACCCAGGATGGCAAGGGCGGCGACATCATCGGCAAGGCAGAGGGCAACAGCCGGATACAATGCCTGGCCTGTACCGATAGCTGGTGCCTGATCGCGGCCAACAATCCCCATGCCACGGTGTCGCGCGGCTACCTCGATTTCGAGCTGCCCCAGCCGGTGGCGCAGCCACCAGTGGTGCAACCGTCCATACCGCAACAACCCGCTGCCCAGCCCGAGCCGGCTGTCCCCCAACAACCAGCGCCACAGCCAGAGCCGCCGCAGCCGGCCCCAGTAGCACCGGCCGAACCCGAACCCCAACCCCAACCCGAACCGGCTGCGCTGGCCAGCTTTGCCGGCGACTGGTGGGTGCGCACCAGCACGGGCCTGGTGCAGCAGTTCCACATCGCCCAGCAGGGGGCGGTTGCAGGGGGGAACTACATCGACACCATGGGCAACGCATCCCAGTTCACCGGGCAAGTGAGCGGGAACACGCTGGTGCTGAACTGGCAGAGCGCCAACGGCTATGCCGGCGTGGGCACCTTCACCATGCGTGCCGATGGCAGCGGCTTTGCCGGCCAGTACGGGGTGCAGATGATCCCGCCGGTGAACCAGATGGCGATCTATGCCTCGGGCGGCACCTGGGAGAGCTTCATCCCCACCACATCCGAGGACCCCGACCCGGTCTATGGCGGATGCTCCGCATGTGGGCCGGATGTCTTCGTGGGGCCGAAGTAATCGAGAGTCATTCACCCCACACTTGACTTCGGTCCTCCGGCATAATTCCCTCGCACCAGGGAATGCCGGGGGGTGCCAATGTCCGACACGACGATCAACGACCTGGTGGGCTGCATCTACGATGCCGTGATCGAGCCCAGCCGATGGCCGGACGCCATCGAGGCGATCCGGGTGCATTATCAGTTCCAGCTAGCCATGCTTGGGATCATGAAACTGCCCACGATCGTGCCGTTGGTGCAGGTCTCGTGCAACGTACCGCAGCAATATGCCGAAAGCCTGCCGCATCTGACGATGCATATTCCCGAACTGTGGGGTGGCCCGGCGGTCTCGGCGCGCCTGCCGCTGGAGGAGCCTCTGCTCCACTCGCGCATGAGGGGCTTCGAGACCAAGGACCACAACCGCTACTACCTCGATTGGGTGCGCCCGCAGAACATCGTCGACCAGGTCGTGATCCTGATGGCCAATGACCGGACCATGAATGCGTCGCTGGGCATGGCCGTTCACGCCGACCGCAAGCCGGTCGACGATACTGAGCTTGACGAGTTGCGTATCCTGGCCCCGCACCTGCGCCGCGCGGTCATGATCAGCGACTTGCTCGACGCCTCGATCGAGGCGAATGCGACGCTGGAGGCGGCCTTTGACGCGATTGGCAGCGGCGTCGTCCTGGTTGATAAGGATCTGGGCATTCTTCACGCCAATACGGTCGCCACCCGGATGTTGGATCGCGAGGAGCCGATACGCTACCAGGCCGGACGCCTCGACATTACCCGCCCTTTGGTGCCCGGCCAGCTCGAGGATACCGTTCGGATCGCGGCATCCAATGAAGCCGGCATCGGCCGGCGCGGCCTCAGCCTCCCAGCACGCCGCGGCGATAATTCTCCAGTTGCGCTTCACGTCATGCCGCTCGAGCAACGCAGTGATCGGGCCGGGCTTCCCAATCGAGCGGCTGCAGCGGTGTTCATCGCCGATCCTGTCGTCGACAGCAATATCGGGGTCGACGCCGTATCGGCGCTCTATGGCCTGACGCCTGCCGAAGCGAAAGTGTTCGGGCATGTCGCCTCCGGACGGACCAGCACCGAAATCACCTTGGACCTGGGGATCGCGCCAAGTACGCTCAAGTCCCACCTGCTGCGCGTGTTCGACAAGACGGGCCGCCGCAACCGGGTTGATCTGGTTCGCCTTGCCGATCAGTTCAGCATTCCTGCCTAGGGTCTTGTACTTGGCGATTTGACTTCGCAACGTCTGGCTGCCTAAGTCGGACTGAATGTTCGGGCGGCGGTGACGGGCCAAGATGGACGCGATGCTCAATGGTTTGATCGGGCTGATTTACGGGGCGGCGGTCGATCCCCAATTGTGGCCGGTCACGCTCACGGCCCTTCGGCAACATTTCCATTGCGACAGCGCATCTCTGACAATCGGTCGGCCTGGCGACGAGCGGATGTTGGTGGCAATATGGCATGATCAAAGAGCCGGCGCAGCAGTCTCGTCAGCCTCTTCGCAAAGCCTGCGGGAAGCATCGGCGAACGAGTCTGAAGGCGGCAGCCAGACGCTCGTGCTCACGTTCGGCAATGCGGGAGCCGGCGCCACCTTGCGCCTCGCCAGCCAGTGCGGCTGGCAATCGATAGGCGAGGCCGAGCGTCATGCGCTTGGCCTGATCCAGCCGCATCTGAGCCGCGCTTTGGAGATCAGCCGGCTCATCGATGCGGCGACGACCACCAATGCGGCTCTGATGAGCGGGCTTGACGCAACGCCGCGAGGCGTGGTGCTGGTCGATGCAGCGCTGCGCATTCTTCATGCCAACCGCGCTGCGACCGACATGCTGCACCGCGGCGACGCGATCAGAAATCTTGGAGGAAGGCTCGATCTGGTGGCCAGCCAACCGTCCAGGCAACTGGCCGAGGCAGTCGCCAGGATCGGCCCCGGGCACCCCCGGGTGAGCCTATCGGCGTCACGCGCCGATGGCTCCGGCTTTGCCGTCCACGTGGTGCCGCTCGATAGTCGTATCGGCAGGGCCGGCGTCGCCTCGACAGGCGTGGCGGCGGTTTTCGTCGGTGATGCCGGCTTCCTGCCGCAGACAGTCAGCCAGGCAGTCGTGGCCATCTATGGCCTCACCCAGGCCGAGGGCCGCATCTACGAACGCGTCGTGGCCGGACGATCCAATCGCGAGATCGCCGGGGACCTTGGAATTGCCACCAGCACCATTCGCACGCACCTGGTTCGTATCTTCGACAAGGTTGGCCGCCACCGCCGCGCCGACCTTGTCCGCCTGGCCATGGAGTTGAAGGTGTAGCCCTCAAGAACCGCTGCCGACTTGGCGCTCGCATTGCCACCCCATCTCCGTCACCGCTGGCTTCGGCCTGCAACAGCGCCTTTCAGGCAATTTGTGGCTGGCCTGAGGGTGGATTTGGGGCCTAGGGCGGCATGAGCGGGACCGGCTCACATCTAGACCTGGGTTGAACAGACCTGTACTTTTCCAGCGCACGGCCTGGGTTGGCTGACCGCAATGGTCCAGCCTTCTGAGCGTCTTGCTGCATCACGCGTCACCGGCGATGCCCAAGGCTGGCATGAACCGCAGCGCCCTGCAATCCGCCGGTAGGCCAGCCAAGATTAGTAGTGCAAACCTGTCTAGGGCCGACGTGGGAAGCGATTACATCGCCTCGCAAATAATAAAGAAATTTCACGACTGTATAGATAATTGGCTGGGGAACCTGGATTCGAACCAAGATTGACGGAGTCAGAGTCCGCTGTTCTACCGTTGAACTATTCCCCAAAGCGCTGGTCTTCTGGCACTTGGGAAGCGGTGCGAAAGTTGGGCTTTCGGGGCGCTCGGTAGGGCGCTCTGTCGCTTCGGAGCGGCTTTTAGCACATTGGCTGTTGGGTTCAAGGGCCGTGGCGGCATTGCCCGATTATTTCCCGCCGCCTCGACAACGCCGAACGGGTAGGGCGCGCGCTGGCATCGTCCATGCAATGCACCAGGCGGGCGGGAGCGGCAAACGCCGGAAAGCCCGCGGCACAATGGAAGCCAGACGGCGCATCGGACGCCGGCAAAGCCAGCGATTGCGCAAAACCGTCCCGTGCTCTACCTTCATTCTCGACACGCAATGAAAATGTGTCGGGCGCGGCCGCTTAATCGGTCGGCGACCGCGCATGCAGGAGACTATCGTGACCGACAGTGATCGGTCCGCTGCCGCAATATCGTCTGCGCACGATGCGGCATTTCCTTCCCGGGATGGCGAACGCCGGCCGGGGCGAGGGGCAGGGGCAATCGAAGCCCTTGGTCCATCGCCGGAACAGCGGACGCCGACAGCGCCCACGCCCCACCGCAAGCATCGCGGCCCCGTTTATGCGGCGCTCGACCTTGGCACCAACAATTGCCGCCTGCTGATCGCGCGCCCCCATGACCATGGCTTTCGCGTGCTCGACGGCTTCACCCGCATCGTGCGGCTCGGCGAGGGCGTGTCCACCAGCGGCCGGCTGGGGGAGGCGGCCATGGAGCGCACCATGGAGGCGCTGCGCCAGTGCCGCAACAAGCTGCGCGAACACCAGCCGGCGCGAATGCGCCTGATCGCTACCGAGGCCTGCCGCGCCGCCCAAAACGGGCCGGCCTTCCTGGCCCGCGTCAAGAACGAGATCGGCCTCGATCTCGAAATCGTCGATCGCCGCACCGAGGCCGAACTGGCCGTCACCGGCTGCGCCGATCTGATCGATGCCAATGCCGCGGGCGCACTGATGTTCGATATCGGGGGCGGCTCGTCGGAGCTGGCCTGGCTCGATTTCCGCGGCGGCCGCCCCAAGTCGCAGGGGCGCATGCCCGCCTCGATCCGCTCCTGGCAGTCGCTGCCCGTGGGCGTGGTCTCGATCGCCGAAAAGTTCGGCGGTATCGATGTGACCCCGGCGGTGTTCGAGGCCATGGTCGCCCATGTGGCCGAACATCTGCGCCAGTTCCGCGGCCGCGAGAAACTGCGCCAGATGATCGCCACCCATCCCGTGCACCTGATCGGCACCTCGGGCACGGTGACCACCCTGGCCGGGCTGCATCTGGGGCTGGAGCGTTATGAGCGCCAGAAGGTCGATGGCCTCTGGATGAAGCGCGCCGAGGTCGACCAGACCATGCGCATCCTGCTGGCCATGCCGTTCGACCGCCGCGTTGCCCATCCCTGCATCGGCCGGGATCGTGCCGACCTGGTCCTGCCCGGCTGCGCCATTTTCGAGGCGATCCGCCGTGAATGGCCCACCGATCGCGTCCGCGTCGCCGATCGGGGCCTGCGCGAGGGCATCCTGATCTCGCTGATGGATGCCGACCGCGTGCAGGGCCGCGCGACGCGTTACCCGTTGCGGAGAAACGCCAATGGCTGAAAAATCGCTCGGCACCGGCGGCCGCAAGTCCGACAAGGATCTCAAGATCCGCGTCAAGTCGGCCAAGGGCCGCAAGGTCTCCTCCACCATGTGGCTGGAGCGCCAGCTCAACGATCCTTACGTTGCCCGCGCCCGCGCCGAAGGCCTGCGCTCTCGCGCGGCCTTCAAGATTCGCGAAATGGATGAAAAGCACCATCTGTTTCGCCGCGGCATGCGCATCGTCGATCTGGGCGCGGCACCTGGCGGCTGGTCGCAGATAGCCGCCAAAGCCATCGGCTCGACCGAAGCCAATCCGCTGATCGTCGCCATCGATTACCTGTTCGTTGATCCGATTCCGGGCGTCATCCTGCTGCAAAAGGATTTCACCGACGACGACGCCCCCCAGACGCTGATCGACGCCATGGGCGGCAAGAAGGTCGATCTGGTGATGTCCGACATGGCCTGGCCCACCACCGGCCATCGCCCGACTGACCATTTGCGCATCGTGCACCTGATCGAGATCGCCGCCGAATTCGCCATCGACGTGCTTGCCGAAAACGGCATGTTCGTCGCCAAGGTGTTCCAGGGCGGCACCGAGCATGAATTGCTGCACATGCTCAAGCGCCACTTCCGCACCACCGTCCATGCCAAGCCCAAATCCAGCCGCCAGGACTCCGCCGAAGCCTATCTCATCGCCAAGGGTTTCAGGAGCAATGTGGGCCGGGATGCAACAGACGCGAACGAACGCTGAGGCTTGTGGGCAGTGGATGCGGACGTCCGCCTAGCGCCGGGCGCGTATCCGGCTCAACGATTCGGGCGTGATCCCCAGATAGGACGCGATCACATATTGTGCCACCGCGTTGGCCACTTCGGGGCGCGCGGCGACGAACTGGCGATAGCGCTGTTCGGGACTGGTCATGAGCAAGGCCGCGCTGCGCCGTTGCGCTCCGGCCATGGCCTGCTCGACAACGCGCCGTCCGAACCGTTCCAGGGCGTGGTCCTCGTCATAGGCGCGCAGCAGGGCGGCGCGCGGGATCACCAGGATCGTGCTGCCGGCCAAGGCATCGATATTCTGCTGGGACGAAACCCCGCCCGTCAATGAAGCCACATCGGCGACCAGCATGCCGGTGCTGAAAAACTGGCCGGTATGCTCCAGCCCCTCCGCCAGATAATAATAGCGCACAATGCCCGAGCGCACGAAGAATAGGGCGTCGGCGACCTCGCCGGCGCGCGCCAGATGCTGGCCCTTGTCCAGGGTCCGAACCTGCACGGCCCCGGTCAATCGTTGCAGAGCCAACACGTCGGGCACGAGTGGCGCGGCGTGTTGGCGGATGACCGCAACCAGGTCCTGGGCCTGCTCGGGGGTCACTTTTGCTCCGGTCGGGGCGACGTTTGCGGACCAGTCAGGGTACGGGCAAGGGCTGCTTGCAGCGGCGTTGCATGATTGCCGAAGGCGGCAACATATTTGCTGTGGTCCACCAGGAATGGTTCCTCGAACTCATAGAGCATTTCGATACTCTCACGCACCGGTGGTACGAACAAGCCGATCACCTGGAGCTCCAGCCGGCCCATCCGCCGCACGCCGGCCGATGGCCGCCCGGCCGCCTGGAACGCCAGCTCGAAGAATTGCCTGGTGCTGACGGCCGGCGCATTGGGCACGTGCCAGACCTGTCCGAGCGCGCTGTCATTGGTCCCCAGCACCGCCATCGCCATGCCGAAATCGGCGATGAAGGTATAGGCGTGTGGCATGTCCGTGTTGCCCATGACTTCGGCAGGCTTGCCGGCGGTCACTGCTTTCATCGCCCGCGCGCCCACGGCCGAGCCTTCGACATGCGGACCGAAGAAATCGGCGGCTCGGGCCACCGCAACCGGCAGATTGCCCTTGTCGTGTTCGGCCATCAGCGTGCGGTGCATCTGGGCGCGGACGCGCCCCTTGGCGGTATTGGGGGCAAGCGGCATGTCTTCCCGAAACGGGGCTTTGCTTGGCCCGTAGCCATAAAGATTTTCCGCCACGATCAGCCGGGCACCGGCTCGTCGCGTCGCCGCGATCACGGCGTCCTGTAATGGGGCGAACTTCTCCACCCATTGGTGATAGGGCGGCTGGGCGCAAAAGTGCACGACCGATGCGCCGGTGAGCGCCGAGTGCGCGGCTGCAGGATCGAGCAGGTTCGCAGCGATCACGGTGGCACCTGCCGGCTCCTCGGTCATGCGACCCGATGTATTGATCAGCCGTACCGCCATCCCGCGCGCCAGCAGCGCTTCGGCAGTAGCCCGGGCGAGGGGCCCGGTGCCCAGAACGGCGTGTAAAGGTTTGGCAAGAGTGCTCATTTGCAAGCTTCCTTCGGTTTGTGCGGGTGAGCGATCAGGCAGCGTGCTGGCGACGCGATGCCCAGATGGCCATGGCGAGCAGGCTGAACTGCCAGACGATATTGCTCGCGGTCAGGGCCGGGCCCATGTCGATGCCGTATCCGCCCGGAATGGTCAGGAACAAGGCGGCCCCGGCAACGATCGCGAACCAGCCGATGACATTGCTGAACTTTTCGCGCGTCGCCAACACGGCGCTGCCGGCGACGATGGTCCATAGCCCGCCGAGCAGGCCCACGCCGACGATTTCGCCGATCCCCCCGGCCCAGGCATTGAGCATGTCGAAGACGACGCTGATCTGACCCTGGTCGGCGCCCGGCGTCATGAAGGCTTCCGCCAGCACCGGCATGGCGAACAGCCAACGGGTGATGCCGATGGTCTTGGCAATCGCGCTCAGAACCGCCAGGCCGATCAGTAGCGTCGCAGCGGCCCGCGACAGCTTCAGCCGGACGACCAGCGCCGCGCTGGCCGGAACCAGCAGCAGCGCCGCCAGCAGATACGCGCTATAGCCCAGCTGTATGGCGCCCAGATTGTCGAGGACCCGCGGCAGGGCGATGCTGGCCGGATCATCTAGGCTTGCCGGCCAGCCAACGGCGCTCGAGAGAATGAAGAACGTGGCCCACAACAAGGTAAATTGCCCGGCAAGCAGGCCTGCACTTAAGGTGTGCGAACCGGGTACGGACGGAGTACGGGCCGCAATGGCGGCCGAAGCGAGGGAAGTGGACACGGCGGGTCTCCTTTGATCGAAAAGGTCCGATAGTGGACCCTGCAATCATCGGTCGTGCCGCGCCTCGGCGCATTGACTTGGGGTAAGTTCGCGCGCGTCCGCCGGTTAATGGGCGTGCGGACGCGATGTCAGCTGATGCCCGGCATTGGCTGGCAACCGCAAAAACATCACCGTCGAAATCAGGCAGATCGCCGCCAGGATGAAAAAGGCGATGTGGAAGTCGGCCAGCACCAGCGCTCCGCCGCGCAAGGCCGTACTGGCCTCCAGGATACCGCCGCCCAGCGCCACGCCGAGCGCGATCGACAATTGCGTGGAGACCTGGGCGATCACATTGGCCTGTCCGGCGTCCTTGTCCTCGATATCGGCGAACACGAAGGCATTGCTGCCGGTCCAGAAGATCGATTGCCAGAACCCGACGAAAATCAGGATGCCGATGATCGCCAACACCGCCGTCTGCGGCGTATAGAGCCCCATAGCCAGAAGGCCGAATGCCGAAACTCCCGTTGCCAGCGTCAGTGACAGGCGGAACCCCATGCGCACGAACAGCCCGTTGGCCACGAACTTGGCGATGATCGCCCCGATGGCGCTGGCAAAGGTGATCATGCCTGATTCAAACGGGGTATAGCCGAAGCTGAGCTGCAGCATCAGCGGAAACAGAAACGGCGTTGCCCCTTGCCCCAGCCGGAAAAAGGTGCCCGCCACCACCGCGCTGCGAAACAATGGAAACCGCAGCAGCCGTACATCGAACAGCGGATATTCCGTTGCCAGCGCATGGCGGGTGTACCAAAAGCCGAGCACGAGGCCGATCACGGTCGCCACCACGCCGACCACCGGGGGCAGGGCCGGCAGGCTAATCACCGACGTGCCGAAGGCAAACAGTGCGAAGGCCGGCCCCGCCAGCGCAAATCCCTTGAAATCGATGCGCCGGGGCGCATTGCGGATCGTTTCGGGCAGGAACTTGCTGACCAGCGCAATCCCCAGGATGCCGATCGGCACATTGATCAGGAAAATCCAGTGCCAGCTGAGATAAGTGGTGAGAAATCCCCCGAAGGGTGGCCCCACGATCGGCCCCACCAGTCCGGGAATCGTCAGCCACGCCATGGCATTGACCAGGTCGTGCCGCGGCGTCGAGCGCACCAGCACCAGCCGCGCCACCGGCGTCATCAGCGCACCGCCCATGCCTTGCAAGAACCGCGCGCCCACGAAGGCGAACAGCGAGTTGGAAAACGCACAGGCGATCGAGCCCAGCACGAACACCGCCATCGCTACGCGGAACACATTGCGGGCCCCGAACCGGTCGGCCATCCACGAGCTGATGGGGATGAAGATGGCCAGCGCCACCAGATACGCCGTCAGCGCCAGCTTGAGCGAAATCGGATCGGTGTGGATGTCCTGGGCGATCGCGTTGAGCGAGGTGGCGATCACCGTGGAATCCATGTTTTCCATGAACAGCGCCGTGGCCAGGATGAGCGGCGTGATCCGCGATGCGCGGCTCGAAACCGGCGCCACCGCCTCGGTATTTTCGGTGATGGGCCGGTCCGGCAGGGAAATCGACATGATCGTCAGGCCTTCACGAGGCTGGGAACATTGTGCCCCGAAACATTGCTGCCCGCGTCGGCCGGCAAGAACAGATAGATGGAGCCGGCCAGGGCGCTGAGCCCGCCGACCACGAAAAACGCCACCTGGAAGTCGATCAGTCCTAGATCGCCGCCATGGAACAACCCGCTCAGCTCCAGGATCGCCCCGGCGATCGCCACACCCAGCGCGATGCTGATCTGCTGCGCCACCGCGACGATCGCGGTCGCCTGGCTGGCCTCTTCATTGTCGATATCGGCATAGCCCAGCGCATTGGAGCCGGTAAAGAACACCGAGCGCAAGACCCCGCCCACCAGCAGCACGCTCATCATGATCGGCACTGCCGTTTGCGCCGTGAACAGACCCTGTGCCGCGATCAGCAGCCCGCCCATGATCGCGGCAAAGCCCAGCACCCGCGGAAACCCGAACCGCGCGTAGACCCGCTCGGCAATGAATTTCGACGCAATGGCGCCGATCGCGGACACGAAGGTAATGCCGCCCGATTGCAGCGGGCTGAGCCCGAATCCCAGTTGCAGCATCAGCGGCAGCAGAAACGGCACCGCGCCCACCCCGATGCGAAACAGCGAGCCACCGGTAATTCCGCTGCGAAACAGCCGATGCCGCAGCAGCGTCGGGTCGAGCAGCGGAAAAGCCGTGCGCCGGGCATGCAGCAGGTAAAGGATCGCGGCGGTCACCCCGATCGCCAGCGTCAGATAGCCGTAGATGATCGGCAGGGCCGGAAGGCTCACCACCGACAGCCCGAACACCACGCCCGAAAACGCGAAACTTGCCAGGATAAACCCCACCACGTCGATCGGCCGCGGATTGCGCGCGTCCGGCACCTTGAGGAAAATCCCCGCGAGGATTATGCCCGCAATGCCGATCGGAATATTGATCCAGAAAATCCAATGCCAACTCAGATACGTGGTCAGAAAGCCGCCAAGCAGCGGCCCCGTCACCGGCCCGAGCAGCGCCGGCACTGTCAGCCATGCCACGGCCGATACCAGCTCGTTGCGCGGCGTCGACCGCACCAGCAGCAGCCGCCCCACCGGCGTCATCATTGAGGCGCCGATGCCCTGGAAAAACCGCGATACCACAAAGGTTTCCAGCGAAAACGAGAACGAGCACGCCAGCGATCCCATCATGAACACCAGGATCGCCAGCCGGAAAATGTTCTTGGCCCCGAACCGGTCCGCCATCCACCCGCTGATCGGAATGAAAATGGCCAGCGACACGAAATACGAGGTCAGCGCCAGCTTCAGCGAAATCGGCTCCGTGCCGATATCAGTGGCGATCGCCGGCAATGAGGTGGCGATTACGGTGGAGTCCATCTGTTCCATGAACAGAGCGACCGCCAGGATGAGAGGTGTAACGCGGATCACGAAGACAGACCGGGTGGGGAGAATCGAGGCGGTGACGCCAGCAGCGCCCGAAAACAACTATGAACCTAACCATCGCCCCTGCAAAGACCAAAAGCCTGCTTGTATGGTAGATTCCGCGGCGAGTTTAATCCAAATCCGCGAGCCCTCTGCCGCTGCAACCCAGCCACGCGGCACCCAGCGCCCCACCCACTATGCAAAGACTTGCCCCGGTGCTAATGACCCTCGCCAACCTGAGCCCGGCGACGAGTCTCCCGCCCGGTTCATGCATCCAACATTTCTGACCAGTTCAGAAGGCACGGAAGGGTCTGGCCTTGGCGAAGATCATCACCACAGTCACCGGCGATTACGCGCTGACCTTCGATGACGTGCTGCTTCAGCCCGCGCGCTCCGATGTCCTGCCCGGCGAAACCGATATCTCGACCTACGTCACCAAGGATATCGCTCTTAATCTACCCATCCTGAGTTCGGCGATGGACACCGTCACTGAGAGCGCCATGGCCATCGCCATGGCCCAGGCGGGCGGCATGGGCGTCATCCACAAGAACCTCACCGCCGAGCAGCAGGCCGAACAGGTCCGCCAGGTCAAGTCCTTCGAAAGCGGCATGGTGGTCAATCCGATCACCATCGGTCCCGACGCCACTCTGGCCGATGCGCTTTCTCTGATGCAGGTCAACCGCATCTCGGGCATTCCCGTCGTTGAAAATGGCGGCACCGGCGGCCGCGCCATCGGCAAGCTCGTCGGCATCCTCACCAATCGTGACGTCCGCTTCGCCTCCAGCCCCGGCCAGCGCATCGCCGAGCTGATGACGCACGAAAACCTCGTCACCGTCCGCGACGGCGTCTCCAAGGACGAAGCCAAGATGCTGCTGCACAAGCACCGCATCGAAAAGCTCCTCGTCATCGACAATGACTATCGCTGCGTCGGCCTGATCACGGTCAAGGACATCGAAAAAGCCCAGCTCAATCCTGACGCCGTCAAGGATGCCCATGGGCGCCTGCGCGTTGCTGCTGCCTCCACCGTCGGCGATCAGGGCTTTGAGCGTTCGCTGGCTTTGATCGACGCCGGCGTCGACCTCCTCGTCATCGACACCGCCCACGGCCATTCGGTGCGCGTCGCCGAGGCGGTCGAGCGCGTCAAGCGCGAAAGCAATTCCACGCGCATCGTCGCCGGCAACGTCGCCACCGCCGAAGCCACCAAGGCCCTCATTGACGCAGGCGCGGACTCCATCAAGGTCGGCATCGGCCCTGGCTCGATCTGTACAACCCGCATCGTCGCCGGCGTCGGCGTACCCCAGCTTGCCGCCGTCATGGCCTGCGCCGAGGAAGGCGCCAGGCAGGGCATTCCCGTCATCGCCGATGGCGGTATCAAGTTCTCCGGCGACATGGCCAAGGCCCTGGCCGGCGGCGCATCCTGCGTCATGGTCGGCTCGCTCCTGGCCGGCACCGACGAAAGCCCCGGCGAGGTCTATCTCTACCAAGGCCGCTCCTACAAATCCTACCGCGGCATGGGCTCGGTCGGCGCCATGGGCTCCGGCTCCGCCGACCGCTATTTCCAGCAGGACGTCCGCGACCAGATGAAGCTGGTCCCCGAAGGCATCGAAGGTCAGGTTCCCTACAAGGGCAATGCGGGCGCCGTGCTGCATCAATTGGCCGGGGGCCTGCGCGCCTCCATGGGCTATACCGGCGCCCACACGCTGCAGGACTTCCGCGACAACTCCGTTTTCGTCAAGATTTCCGGCGCCGCCCTCAGCGAAAGCCACGTCCACGACGTGACCATCACCCGCGAGGCACCCAACTACCGCAGCGGCCGCTAGGCTCTGTCTGCTCCTCCCCCTGCCAGGGGGACTGCAGAGCGTCCCGCAGGGCAAATCGCTCCGGTGGAGCGATTTGAGCGATAAAGGCCATGAGAGCTATGCTCGAATGGCAAGGGTGGGGGTTCGATGCTTCACGCTACTTCTGCGGATCGTGCCCCCAGTTCATCAGCGAGTAGCGCCAGGGCGTTTCGCTCACGTCGCCCTTGGGCCGCTGCGCCAGGTGCCGGTGCACATAGCCAACGACCTTGCGCATATGCTCATAGTCCTCGCTGGTCAGGTCGGCCTTCTTCTTGTGCTTGATCTCGATGATGCGGCGCCCCGAATGGTGCCCCACCGATTCCGTCCTATCGCGATCCTTGGGCCATCCCACCTTCTGGCTCTCGTCCGACTTGAGCCACGTCTCGATTTCCCCCGGCGCCATGTTCACCGCCTCGGCAAAATCCTTGCCGATCACCTCTTTCTCGCTCTCGTCCATCATCCCACTCCTGCTCACCGCTCTCTCCTAACGGCGCTGGCAAAAACTCGATCCACCGGGCCTTTGCCTTGCATCACGCCCCTCGCCACCCCCAACCTTCCCTTGCCTGTCACAACACTACCCGCCCCGGTCATACCGGCGCCGGCCGTACCCATCCCGAGATGCCGCCCCAGCAAGGTGGTCCAGTCAAGATTTTGCTTCCTTCACCTCGCCCCTCCGGGGAGAGGTCGGATCGCCACGCGATCCGGGTGAGGGGTACGATGCCGTGGCTCCATCACCACGCCTACCCCGCACTCTGTGTCATCCCGGCGCCGGCCGGTCCCCATCCCGAGATGCACCCCCAGCCGGAAGGTGTCCGTAACAACCCGACATCGTGGCTCCCTGCACCCCCACCCAACCTCCCCCTGGCAGGGGGGGGGGGAGCCGCCCGGTGGGTGGAACTGGGATCGAGACCCTGACCAAGTGATTGAACTGGATCGTGTCCCGCGAGTGGCGGGACCTCCTCCCCCTGCCAGGGGGAGGCCGGGTGGGGGTCCTCGTTCAGCCCCGATCCATCCCCTCTATCCCCCTTACCCCCACCCCCGATGCCCTGCGCTATTCTCCCCCTCACATCTCCCACACCAGGCGGGGCCGCGACGAACGGTCCGTGGGGAGCAGATGG